>JABUTS010000182.1 GCA_021443565.1 Bacteroidales bacterium
GTGCAATGAGGGAAAAGGGCTTTATCTCCTACGACCCGGACATAGACCTGGGCGTCGTGGCAGATGAACTGCCGGCAGATATCCATGAAAGGATGGAGGCTGCCGGCTTCCATCTGCAGCGCAGGAATTACATTCGCGAGCCTTATCAGGTTGTTGAGGAGACATATATCTACAGGAACCTACATCTTGACATTTTCTTCTGCATAGAGGAAGGGGACGACTGGTATATCGTTACAGCCCTGCCTCACGAGACGAAGGAGTGGAAGGAAGCGAATGCCACGGACGGTTTCCCCACCATACGCGGATACATACCCAAGACAGATTTCGAGCGCATCGATTTCCTTGGTATTAGGGTATGGGTCCCGGTCAAGGCTCACGAGTGGCTATGCGCCCTCTATTCAGATTCATACATGACTCCTATAAAAAATTGGAACAGGAAGGATTACATCACCCGCATCGTTGACGCCCCCGACCGGGCCTACCGGCAGTATTTCGATTGACTTGCGCGTGCTGTCAATCTGCCCGTAGACCATGAAAAAGCGGCTGAATGGCAGAAAATTGCTAACTTTGGAGGTTCAAACAAGAAGACAATGGGCAAACTATACGACGAACTTGCCGCCGACTACCGTTTCAGGGAGGGGCTGAAGACATGTATCAACTGCGGTACGTGCACGGCTGTGTGTCCGGCGGCGGAGTTCTATTGTTACGACCCTCGAAGGATACTTGATACCATACAGAGGCGCGACGACGGGCAGATAGAGGCTCTCTTGAAGAGCGAGACCATCTGGTACTGCGGTGAATGTTTCTCCTGCATGACGCGCTGCCCGCGAGGCAATGCTGCGGGCAAGGTGATAATGGCTTTGAGGGAACTTTCCATACGCAGGGGCTACTTTACCGAGAGCGAGCGCGGACGCCAGGTTTATCCGCTTTCAAAGGCCATCGTGGGCAATATCCTCAATTATGGCTACTGCATTTACCCGGATACCTTCGTCTACGAGGATCATCTTGAGTCCGGACCGGTGTGGAAGTGGTTCCTTGATCACAAGGAGAAGGGCTACGAGCGCCTGGGGGCAAACTACAAGGGCAAGGGCCCGGGAGCATTGCGAATGATTGCGCGTGAGGACCTCGACGAACTGAAGGCGATATTTGACGTGAGCGGCGGAACGGAACTGACGGAGAGCATAGAGAAGTTCTCCGGTCAGAAGGCGGCGGAAATGGGGATGACCCCGGAGGAATATGAAAGATATACCTTCGAGCAATGCTCGCCGAAGCATTTCAACCACTGATTTGGTTTCCGCTTCCGCGAAACTGAACCATTAACGTTTGTACTGAAACAACAGCCAATGATTTATCAGGGAAAACAGAAAATATGGTCCGACTATCAGAAGGATATTCCGGACGACCACTGGTACTATGCCCGCAGCTGCATACGCCAGAACTTCTTCCCGGCTTCGGAGAAGTATTTTCTCGAAATAGCCAGAAAGGTGCTCGGCAAGGATATATGTGATAATGAGCATCATACGACATGCGGCGGGATTGCCTACCATTCGGATACCATCCCCCAGGAGACCGCGATGACCATAGTTGCCCGCCAGTTCGCCCTGATGTCGGAGTGCGGGTATGAGAATCTCGTGGTGTCGTGCATAACCTCCTTCGGCAATTATAACGAGACCATAGAGACGTGGAGGGAGTTCCCCGAGCTCGAGGCGAAGATACGCGAGAACCTGTGGAAGGCGTGCAGACGCGAGTTCAAGGTCCCGAAGTATGTGGCCCATGCCAGCGACCTCATCTTCAAGTTCCGCCACGAGATTGCCGCGAAGTCTGTCAATAGGCTGGTGAACCGCGAGACCGGAGAACCTCTGAGAGTAGTGGAACACATAGGCTGCCATTATTCCAAAATGTTCCCTCACAAGGGTTTTGGAGGCGCAGAATATCCGTGCGTGCTCAGCGGAATGGTTGAGAGTTGGGGCGGCCAGGTGATAGACTACCCGGAGAGACGCCACTGCTGCGGTTACGGTTTCCGCCAGTATCATGTCAAGGCCAACAGGGGATACTGCGTGGCCAATACCCACAAGAAGTTCGAGTCCATGGAGCCTTTCCATCCGGACATGATTATCACCAATTGTCCGGGCTGCCCTTATTTCCTCGACAGATGGCAGTATGTGATAAGCGAGCAGACTGGCAAGACCTACGGGCAGGGCGGCTACGGAATACCTGTCCTGACCTACGAGGAACTCGCCGGCCTGATGCTGGGCTATGACCCGTGGGACCTCGGTCTCCAGACCCATCAGGTTGCCGTGGAGCCCCTGCTGGACAAGATAGGCGTGAAATACGATCCTGCTGCCAAGTATCTGGGACTCAATAAGGAAGACCTTCTCAGGCCTGAACTTCCAACCAATATGAAGTGCCATTAGCGATGAAACCTGCAGTTGCAATAATAGGTGGCGGTATCGCGGGCATGGAGGCGGCAAGACAGCTGCTTCTGTTGGGATATACGCCCATAATGATAGAGAAATCGGACCACCTTGGCGGTCATGTGGGAGAATGGCATTGCCTTTTCCCCGACATGTCACCGGCAGCCGATCTGGTGGAAAACCTGAAGAACGGAATCAAGGGGGCAACCGTCTTCCTGGAGACGGGCATAGCCTTTATAAACCGCATCAGGGACACATATAACGTGATGCTTGACAACGGCATAAGCATACCTTGCCAGGCCGTGCTTTTTGCGACAGGCTACGAACTTTTCGACGCGGCGAAGAAGGAGGAGTACGGCTACGGGATATACAACCACGTTGTCACCAACCGCGACCTTGAACTGTGGTTCGGCGGAAGGGAGGACGCACGTTTCCCGGCGAAGCCTTCAACCATAGGATTCGTCCACTGCGTAGGCTCCAGGGATATAAAGGCTGGAAACATGCAGTGCTCGAAGGTGTGCTGCATGACAGCAATCAAGCAGGCCATAGAGATGAAGGAGAAGTTCCCGAAGGCCGAGATATACTGTTTCTACATGGATCTCAGGCTTTTCGGCAAGAAATACGAGGATTTCTACATAAAGGCTCAGCGTGACCACGGAATACATTTCATACGCGGACGCGTTTCGGAGGTGGGGGAAAACTACGACGGCACCCTGCAGATAAAGGCTGAAGATACGCTTAACGGCAAGCCTTTGAAGCTGAACCTTGACCTGCTGGTACTCATGGCGGGCATGGTCTGCGGCAAGGATAACGCGAAGCTCACTGCCGGCCTCCGCATGGGGCTCGACACCGACGGCTTCCTGCGTAGCCGCGACAACATATACGGTGTGACGGATTCCAACCGCCGTGGAGTGTTTTTCGCGGGCGCCTGCACCGGCACGAAGACCATACCGGAAACCATCTCGGAGGCCCGCGCCGCCGTCCTGGGCATCCACAATTATCTCATGAAGTGATGGATTTCGGCTTTGTACTGAACCCCAGTTCGACCGTGGACCTCGGCAAGGTGGACACCACGCTTTACGACAGGCTGGCAAGGCGCTGCCCGGACGTGAAGACCTGCATGGCCTGCGGGAGCTGCAGCGCAACCTGCAGTGCTGCGCAGTACTCGGGAATGAGCGTGCGCAAGGTGCTGCTCGGGCTTCAGCGGGGGAACGACGTGTCGGCCATGCTCAGTAACTGCATGCTATGCGGCAAGTGCACCATGGTCTGCCCAAGGGGTATCAACACTCGCAACCTGATTCTGACACTGTGCAGAATCCATGACGGGGAGGGCTCGAAATGACGGACAGAATCGCATCGGGCTTCCATCCCTTCGTGCTGCCTTTCCTCGTGGGCATGCTTTTCGTCCTTTCCTACTGCCTCATAGGCATGGTCAGGATACTGTTCCAGCTTCCGAGAGAGGACAGGCGCCGCTTCTACCTTTCGCTCATCAATCCCAAAACCGCACTCAAAAACGTAAAGGACATCTTCCTCAACTGCCTCATACATGTCAGGCTCTGGAAGCGCAACCCTCTGCTCGGCTACATGCACTCCAGCATAGCCTTCGGATGGTTCATGCTCATAGTCCTGGGCCATCTTGAGGTTTTCCTCTTCGTTCCGGGCAGGGCCAAGCTGCTGTATTACCCTATATTCTTCAACTACTTCGTCGCGGAATCCGACACCACGCTCAAGGGTGCCCTGCTGTTCTTCCTGATGGACTTTTTCCTGCTGATGGTGCTCAGCGGCATAGCCCTCGCCGTCATCAAGAGGGTGCGCTCGAGGCTCTTCGGCATGCGACATACCACGCGTTCGTCCGCCCTCGACCTGGTTGGAATGTACGCTCTCTGGCTTATCTTCCCCCTCAGGCTTCTCGCGGAGAGCCTTACCGCCCATATCAGTGGCGGCTCCTTCCTTACCTTGCCTCCGAACTGGCTGGCGCTCAGGATCTTCGGCTATGAAATACACATGCTCCCGGCTTGGTGGGCATATTCTGCAGCCCTCTGCGTGTTCATGTGCGTCCTGCCGTTTACACGCTATATGCATATCCCTGCGGAGATGCTGCTCATCCCGTTGAGGAACGCGGGCCTGAAAATCAGGAACATCCACAAGGGATTCGCAAAGGTCGAGGTGCTGAGCTGCCCCGGTTGCGGAGTTTGCATTGACGCCTGCCCCATGAGTGCATCTCGCGCGAACCTTAAGAACTGCACTGTCTATCTCAACCGCCAGCTGCGAAGGGGAAACAAGAGACGCATCAACCAGATTTCTGACAAGTGCCTGCTTTGCGGCAAATGCGAGGCGGTTTGCCAGGTGGGAGTCCAGGGGCCTGAACTCAGGGTCGCGCATAGGAGCAGCCGCAGATACGGCATAAACCAGGATTACTCCAACGTGGTGCCTTCAGTGCCTCAAGGCGGCCACAAGCTCCTTTATTTCTCCGGTTGCATGACCCAACTTACGCCCCGCATCAGCAAGGCGGTGATTTCCGTGCTCGATAAGGCGGGGGTTGACTATGAGTGGATGGACAAGGAAGGCGGACTGTGCTGTGGACGGCCGATGATGATGGCGGGAAGGAAGGAGCAGGCTGAACAGCTGGTGCGCGGAAATACCAGGCTCATACTGGGAAGCGGTGCGGACATCCTGCTTGTCAACTGCCCTATATGCTATCGTATTTTCAAGGAAGAGTACGACCTTCCTGGAGTCAGGATTGTCCACCATGCCGAGTTCTTCGACGAACTTGCAGCCTCTGGAGCCCTGACCATGGCACCGGGAAAGGAGAATATATGTTATCATGACCCATGCGAGCTCGGGCGTGGGTGCGGCGTCTATGAAGAGCCTCGCAGGCTGCTGTCGCAGTGCGGGGGCCTGGTGAAGGCGGGACATGAGAAGTCGGAGAGCATCTGCTGCGGAGGCAGTCTCGGAAGCCTTACCCTGAGCTATTCGGAGAGAGAGGCGATAACAAGGAATTCATATGCTGACCTTGTCGTTTCCGATCCCGACCTTGTCGCCACCGCCTGCCCTCTCTGTCTCGCGACTTTCTCGCGCTATGCAGACAGACCGGTACGCGACCTCGCCGAGATAGTTGACAAGGCGACTGACTGAAACTTTGCTTTTCGCCCGCATAATCGTAACTTTGAACGCACTTGACGCGACATTTTCATGAACAGGACTTCAGAATACAGATTCACAATCATAATCCCCGTCTATAACGAGGAGGACAATATGGAAAAATTGGGCGAGGTGCTCGCCGACTACCTTCCGAAGGCTGCAGTGCGTAGCTGCGTGCTGTTCGTGAACGACGGTTCGAATGACTCCAGCCTCGAAAAACTCCGCGCCCTCTGCGCCTCCCGCGACGATTTCTTCTATATAAGTTTCGAGAAGAACGCGGGGCTCAGCGCTGCTCTCAAGGCCGGGATAGACTACGCGGAGTCCGAGTATCTCGGCTATATGGACGCCGACATGCAGACTGCCGCCGAGGATTTCAACCTGCTGCTCAGGGATATAGAAGACTACAGCATGGTCATGGGCATACGCGCTGACCGCAAGGATTCCTTCTTCAAGAACGCACAGTCCAAGATAGCCAACGGCTTCAGACGCATGATGACCCACGACGGCGCGACCGACACGGGCTGCCCGCTCAAGGTGCTTCACACCGATGCTGCGAAGAAGCTCCCGCTTTTCAAGGGCATGCACCGCTTCCTTCCCGCGCTGATACTTCTCCAGGATGGTGGAACATACAGGGAGATGCCTGTAAGGCACTTCCCACGCACCGCCGGCAAATCCAAATACCACCTTTGGAACCGTCTTGCCGGTCCTTTCGCGGACTGCTTCGCTTATAGGTGGATGAAGCCCCGCTACATCAACTACAGGATAGGGGAGGGCAATATAGAAAGATGATACCCAGCTGGGCCATATTCACGATAGGTTTTGCCGCGCAAGCCTTTTTCACCGCCAGGACCTTCTTCCAGTGGCTGAAGTCCGAGCGTGCTAAAAGGGTGGTTTCCCCCTCGTCTTACTGGGTGCTGAGCGTGCTGGGAGCATACACCATGTTCGTTTATGGCGTGCTCCGCAATGACTTTTCCATTATCCTGGGCCAGCTCATTTCATATTATATCTATCTCTGGAACCTGAATGCCAAGGGAATATGGGAGAAACTCGGCCTGGTGCTCCAGACCGTTCTTCTCGCAACTCCGGTCGTGGCGGCGCTCCTGCTTGCCCAGAACGGCAGCGAGTTCGTCCACAACTTTTTCCGCAATGACGGCATACCTTTGTGGCTGGTGGTCTTCGGTTCTCTCGGCCAGGTCATCTTCACCCTCAGATTCGTATACCAGTGGGCCTACTCCCGCAGGACCCATGTCTCCCAGCTCCCTCTCGGATTCTGGATTATAAGTCTCATAGGCTCGGGCACCATAGTCGCCTACGGCATAATACGCAGGGATCCTGTCCTCATACTCGGCCAGGCTTTCGGCTTCATGACCTATGTGCGCAACCTGATGCTCTGCCTCAAACGGCCCGCCGATGAACAAGCTTGAGAAACTGTTTGATAATCACCCTATTCTGATAAGCTTTGCGCTCATGACGATATGCCTGGTGCGAGTCATGCTGCTCAGGGACTTTTCACCTTCCAACGAGCTGAGATACCTCAGCATTGCCGACGAAGCTCTGCGCGACGGCCATTTCTTCGCCTTCTTCAACCAGGGCGTAGCATATGCTGACAAGCCGCCTCTTTATTTCTGGCTGATAATGTTTTGCCGCAAGGTTTTCGGCACCCACAGCATGCTGGCTCTGTGCATGTTCTCATACGTCCCGGCCCTGGTGATCATACGGGTTATGGACAGTTGGGTGCGTCCTGAAGGGGCGCTGCGCCGCGCTGCCATGGCCCTCATGGCCGGAACCTGTGCCCTTTTCCTCGGAAGTTCGGTGTTTTTGAGGATGGACATGCTGATGTGCATGTTCATAGTGCTGTCGCTCTACAGTTTCCATCTTCTTTATTCGGGAGAGGGGAACAGGAAGATTCAGCGCTTACTCCTGCCTGTCTGGATATTCATGGGCCTTTTCACCAAGGGGCCAGTGGGCATACTCACTCCGATTGTGGGCATACTCTGCTTCCTGATTGTAAAGAGGGACTGGAAAGGGCTGGGCGAGTATCTCGGCTGGAGGACATGGGGGGTGATGGCAGCTCTATGCGCCCTGTGGTTTACCGCAGTCTATCTTGACGGGGGCAAGGACTACCTGAACAATCTGCTCTTCCATCAGACCGTGGACCGCGCCGTCAATGCTTATCACCACAAGCAGCCGCTGTGGTACTACCTGATTTCGGTCTGGTACAGTGTCGCTCCCTATTGCCTTCTGCTTGCAGGTGCCGTGGTCTGCTCCTTTCTCAAGACTGACGGCCGCGCCAGAACCGACAGCGAACTGCTTTTCCTGACCGTAACCGCGTCAACCTTCGTGATGCTTTCGGTCTTCAGCGGCAAACTTGCCATATATCTGATGCCTGTGTTCCCGTTCATGGTTTATCTTTTCCCGCTGATATTGAGGCGTTTCGGTTGGAAAACATGGATGGGTTGGGCTCTCGCCGCGCCTGCCGCCCTCTTTGCCGTCCTTGGACTTGGAGCAGCACTGCTTTTCGGAGTTTTCGGGAATGCCAGCCTGCTTGAGGACCTGCTGAAGGACAGCCCTTATCTCGTGCGGGGATGGGCTCTGGCAGGGATGGCAACCCTCGGGCTGTTCAATCTTCTTGCCCTCGTGTCCCGCATAAGGAAAAAGCCGTGGGAGAGGACCGTGACGGCAATGGCGTGCAGTATGCTGCTTGCAGCCTTCTGCGCGAGCGGGGTGATGCCCGAGGTGAACGTGTATACGGCCTACGGCTCCCTTTGCGCGGCTGTGCCTGAGAATGGGGATGTGGTCACTCTCCATGTCCGCCGTCCTGAAAACATGGACGTGTATCTCGGGAGGGATGTGGTGGATTTCGCGAAGGATATTGATGCCTTCCTCGCATCGGACTATGTTGAGGACACGGCGGATTCTCCTGCTCTCGGGACCTTCACGCTTGTTGTGAAGGAGTCCAAGGTCAATTCGGACGAGAGGCTGAAAGCCTTCGTGGGTGGCTGCTCCGTGAGCCGTGTCGGCCAGTGGTGCGTAGCCGTCAAGTCGCGGTAGACCTGAGTCCCACGCCCTTATTTCCCGCAGACCTGATTCATGAGTCTGAGGAGATTGCCTCCCCAGAGTTTCTCAAGATCTTCTTCGCTGTAGCCTTTTTCAAGCAGGGCAACGGTGATGTTGATGAGGTCGTTGTCCCCGTTGCATCCTTTCACTCCGCCGCCGCCGTCAAAGTCGGAGCCTATGCCCACATGGTCTATCCCGGCAACCTTTACGAGGTGGTCTATGTGCTCTATGGCGTCAACTATGCTTGCGTTTTTGTTGTCGCGGTTTAGGTAATGGCTGAGTATGCATACCTGGACCACGCCGCCTTTTGCAGCCAGGGCGCGAGCCTGGTCGTCATCGAGATTGCGGTTGTGCATGCAGAGGGCCTTGGAACTTGAGTGTGAGCAGAATATGGGGTCCTTGCTAAGCTCGAGAGCATCATAGAACGACTGCATGCTGGCGTGCGAAAGGTCTATCAGCATGCCGGTCCTGTTCATTTCCTTCACCACCTTGCGCCCGAATTTCGTAAGCCCTGTTGCAGGTGGTTCGGGATGGTTCGAGGTAGTGCAGATGAGATTGTCGTATGTGTGGCAAAGTGTCATGTAGCGGACACCCCTGTCGTAGAAATGCCGTATGCGGCTGAGGTCGTTGCCAATTCCGTAGCCGTTCTCTATGCCCAGCAGGAAGGCCTTTTTGCCTTCGGCCTTGAGCCTGCGTACATCCTCTTCCGAGAGGGCCAGACCGCAATGGTCTGGATATTTGGCAATGTCGCCCAGCACAAGGTCTATGGTGTTGTCAACCTTGTCTATGGCCTTTTTCAGGGACTCTGCGTCCAACTCTCCCTGCCTCTGGTATATGGCAAGATACTGGGCGTCGAGTCCGCCTTCGTCCATCTTCTGGAGGGAGACGAGATAGTCGCCTCTCTTGCCGAGGCTGCCGCCGGAGTTGAGCTCGAAGGCAGTGTCAGTGTGGGAATCGAGGGTGATTATGCGGCTGTGGATTTCACGGGCTTTCCTGTAGGTTGCCGCCTTGTTCACGAGGTGGGTGAATATGGCGTTGCATGTTTCGTTGTCGGGGGTTACCTCCGGGTGGAACTGGACGGCGAGCACCGGGTGGCAAGGGTAGGCTTCAATGGCCTCGACCATACCGTCGGAACTGAAGCCCGTGGCTTTGAAATCCGGCGCGATCTCCTTGACCGCCTGGTGGTGGGAGGTGAGCGCGGAACATACTCCCTTGCCGGTAACCGCTGCGAACTCGCTGCCTTCAACCGCAGCAACATCATGGAAAAAGCTACCTGTTTCCCCCTTGTCGCGGCGGTGTTTTACCCTTTCACCCTGAGGGTGGAACTCTGCCGGCACGTCCTGGTAAAGCGTCCCGCCGAGAGCGACGTTTATGGTCTGTATGCCTCGGCAGATGCCCAGCATGGGCACGTTGCGGTCATAGGCGAGCTTTATCAGGGTCATATCAGCGATATCTCTCACTGCGTTTATCTCTTCAGTGAGTTCGCTCAGGGGGGTGTCGTAGTATTTCGGGTCTATGTCCTCTCCTCCCGTCATCAGAAGGCCGTCAATTGACTTGACGAAGACCCTGAGCTCTTCAGTTGTGGTCTCCTGGGGTATAATCACCGGGATTCCTCCCGCCTTGAGTATGGCCTGGATGTAGGTGGAATTGGCCATGGCCTTGCTGCCTCCGCCAGTCGCCGACACTCCGATGAGAGGTCTTGCCGCCACGGATGCCGGTGCATCTGCATCTATGGTTGAGTAGAGATTTTTGAGGACAGGGGAGAGCCCGTTCTGACCTTCCTGATTCTGCGCAGAGACGCCGGAAGCAGCGTAAACAAGCGCGGTGATTATTACCAGAATCTTTTTCATGGTTCAAATTTACGCTTGCGCGGGAGAAAAGCCAAGCTATGCTTGAAGTTTCTTAGCCTGACGGTGGAGAAGATTCGGCCGGAAAGCGTATATTTGTCGTGATGAAAATAGATGTGGTAATACCCTGGGTTGACGGCAACGATCCCGTGCTGAAGGCTAAGAAGGCTTCCTATGGCGATGCGAAGGCTCTTTCGAGGGCCGACGTGGGCGGCGAGACCCGCTATTCCAACCTTGGGGAGATTCACTGGTGCATAGCCTCGATCAACCGCTTCGCCCCTTTCGTGAACAGGATTTTCATCGTGACAGACGGCCAGGATCCCGGGGTGGAGAGCCGCATTCCGGTGGAGATTGTGGATCATAAGGTCATATTCAGCGGCCATGAGGACTGCCTTCCGGTATTCAATTCCTATTCCATCGAGACTCTTATCTGGAACATTCCGTCCATGAGCGAGCATTTCCTGCTCATGAACGACGATTTTGTGCTGACTGCACCAGTGAGCCCGGCGGATTTCTTCGGCCCGGGCGGAGAAGTGTTCTGCTATGGACGCAGGAAATCATCTCTCTGGGCCTCTTTCGTCTATTGGCTTTCAGTGCTTAAATACGGCTACGCAAGGTCTACTTTCAAGAAGTCACTCATCATAGGCAGCCGCATGGGCGGCAGCAGGAGGAACTTCTTTTATCTCGTGCACACTCCGAGGCCCCTGCTCAAAAGCGTTTTTCGGGAATACTTCGAGAAGAATCCCGAGGCTGTCACCTCCAACATAAGACACCGTTTCCGCAATCCTGCCCACTTTCAGAGCCAGGCTCTGGAATATGCCCTTCTGGACGGCAGGAAACAGCTGAAACTGGTCGACTCCTCAGACAAACTGCTCTTCCTGCAGCACTGGAAGGGAGCGGACTACGTTTCGGGGAAAATCAGCCGCGCTGCAGCAAAGCATACTCTGCGCTTCGCCTGCTTCAATTCCCTGGATGAGGCTTCTCCGGAAGAAAGGGCGGTAGTGGCAGAATGGATTGAAAAACTCCTGAAGGAGGTCTGAATAATTCATGGTCATGGATGTAGTCATAACATACGTCGATGGAAGCGACCCGTTCTGGCAGGCGGAATATTCGAAGGCGACTTCGACCCCCGTGCAGACCAAGCGGTACAGGGACTGGGGGTTCTTCAGATATCTTCTGAGGGGAGTCGAGACGCACCTGCCCTTTGTAGGGAATGTCTTTCTCGTGGTGGCGTCGGAATCGCAAGTCCCGTCATGGATAGACAGGCGCAATGTCAGGGTGGTGCTTCACAAGGACATAATCCCCGCGCGTTTTCTCCCCGTGTTCAACTCCACAGCGATAGAATGTTTCCTCCATAGGATAGATGGGCTTTCAGAGCAGTATCTGTATTTCAACGACGACATGTATCCTCTGCGCGACTGCATTCCTGAGGATTTTTATGACCGGGGGAGGGCAGCCATAGGCTTCAGCAGGCACATCTTCGCCACCGGGCTCTATAAGAAGCAGGTGCGCAGCTCGGACCGTCTTGCCTCGCAGGTTGCTGGAAGGCGGCTGCGACCGTTTTTCGTCCGCCCGCAGCATATCTGTTCACCCATGCTGAAAAGCGTGTGCGAGGAACTTGCGGAGAAGGCGGGAGACAGGATGGAGGCCACGGTGACCATGCTCAGGGAGGAACATAACGTGAACCAATATGTATTCCTGGACTACATGCTTTTCACTGGCAGGGCAGTCTCGAGAAGGATTTCCCGCAAGCATTTTTCCATGAAGGTCGCGTCGCCGGGAAGAATAGCGGATTTCATCGTGACACCGGATGCGTCTTTCGCCTGCATCAACGATGTGGAGATGGATGGGGCAAGGCAGAAACTGTTCAAGGAAACCATCACCGAGGCTTTCGAGAGCCATTTCCCGCAGAAGTCAAAGTTTGAGATATGATGAATATGAGAAAATCAACTGTTATGGCAACAATAGCATCGCTGGCGCTTAATTCCTGCGGCCAGTCTCCCCAGAACAACACTCAGTCGGAAGTGATTGAGCCAAAGGCAAAAATTCTCGTGGTTGTGGATGTCCAGAGAGATTTCTTCGACCCTTCGGGTTCTCTCTATGTAAGCGGCAGCGAAACTCTTCCCGATAAGATAGCGGCTGTCGCTAAGAACTATGACGCTGTGGTTTTCACCCTCGACTGGCACCCGGCAGACCACTGTTCGTTCTCAGCCAGGGGAGGCATGTGGCCTTCGCATTGCGTGGCCTTCACCCAGGGCTCAGGCATTGCCGACGCTTTCGCTCCCGTGCTGGCAAGGGGGGAGAAGGACGTGCAACTTTTTCTGAAGGGTCAGGACAGGGACAAGGAGCAGTACGGGGCTTTTGAAACACTTGAAAACGAGGTGATTAGGGAATGGTTCGCGAACTGCGAAAGAGTCGATGTCTGCGGCATAGCAGGCGACTATTGCGTCAAGGAAAGCACGGGCTGCCTGCTCAATTATGTCCCTGCGGAGAAGGTCGGAATACTGGTTGACTGCGTTTGCAGCATTGACGACGGCTCCGCACTCGAAGCCTTCATCAGGGAGAAGGGGCTCGCCCGCAGGTAGTTACACTCTCCCGATGACTCTCCCGCACCGGTTCCGCATCAGCTCTGCACCGGTATCGAAACAGTTCTGTACCGGTTGCGCACCAGTTCTGCTCCAGTATCCAACGGGCGGTTCCCGGACTTGGTGGTAATAACCGTAGTCTCATCAATGTAGTGGAAATGAACAAGATTAAAGTTTTCCTCAAGCGAAAGGACGTGGTCGTGTCGCTCAAAAGATACGGCATCGACGCCATGTCCGCAATGGCGCAGGGACTTTTCTGCACTCTCCTCGTCGGCACCATACTCAACACCATAGGCAGTCAGTTCAACATAGGCTTCCTCACCGCGTCCGTCATGGAGATTGGCGGCAAGGGCATGACGATAGGGTCACTGGCTGCAGCGATGGCAGGACCTGCGATGGCCGTAGCCATAGGCAATGCCCTCAATGCCCCGGCCATGGTCCTTTTTACACTCATACCCGTAGGTTATGTCACCAATATTCTCGGCGGGGCGGGTGGCCCCTTTGCAGTCTATGCCGTGTCGCTGCTGGCCGCCGAAGCCGGAAAATGCGTCAGCAGGGAAACAAGGATTGACATACTGGTGACCCCTATTGTCACCCTGCTGGCAGGCGTAGGACTAGCCTGGCTAATCGCAACTCCCATCGGCACCGCGGCAAGCTGGGTGGGTGGCATCATAATGTGGGCGACCGAACTCCATCCTTTGCTTATGGGCGTAATCGTCTCTGTCACAGTTGGCATGGCCCTTACCCTTCCTATATCTTCAGCGGCAATATGTGCCGGGCTCGGGCTTACGGGGCTTGCCGGAGGCGCTGCACTTGCGGGCTGCTGCGCACAGATGGTAGGTTTCGCGACCATGAGTTTCCGCGAAAATCGCTGGGGCGGCATAGTCAGCCAGGGCATAGGCACCAGCATGCTTCAGATGGGCAACATCATACGCAATCCCAGAATCTGGATTGCACCAATAATCACCAGCGCTGTCACGGGACCGGTAGCCACCTGCATTTTCAGGCTTCAGATGAATGGTGCCGCTGTCAACTCCGGTATGGGCACCTGCGGTCTCTGCGGGCCCATAGGCGTATGGACAGGATGGGTCGAGCCTTCAGCCACTGCCCTCGCAAACGGTGCGGCAGCCATCACCCCGACTGTCTCTGACTACACCGGGCTCCTGCTCGTCAGCATCGTCCTCCCAGCCGTCATCTGCCCGCTCCTCGCCCTACTTTTCCGCCGTATAGGCTGGATCCGCCCCGACGACTTGAAATTATAACCCGCCTCGCTGCTCCCGCCTTTGCGGGCGTGGCTTCGCAGCCAGCTGCGTTTGCTGCCGTGGTCGGTGCTGAAATGGGCTTTTCCTTTTCGGGGCTTTGTAGTAAATTTGCGTGCTAAACCCGTTCGTTTATGGTAAAACATATGATAGTCTGGACGCTGAAGTCTGAACTCACTCCGGAAGAAAAGGAATTTGTAAAACAGGGGATAAAGGAAGGTCTGGAGGGACTTGTCGGCAAGGTGCCGGGTCTGCTGGACCTTAAGGTTCACATCAACGGCCTCCCGACCAGCAACGCCGACCTGATGCTGGATTCCACCCTTGATTCGTTCGAGTCATTGAGGGGATATTCGGCTCATCCTGAGCATGTTGCAGTTGCAAACGGAAAGGTTCGCCCTTATACTGCCGTGCGATCATGTCTCGACTTTGAACTTTAGCCCCCCGGCCTACGCATGCGGCCGAAGGATAATC
>JABUTS010000194.1 GCA_021443565.1 Bacteroidales bacterium
GGTCGGGAGTTCGTCGGCCCTTTTCCAGAGCACCTTGTCGTCGAGGGTGTCGGTGTTGACCTCCACATGGCCCCTGATCATGTCGTCCATCTTCACTATGGTGTTTTCAGGCATCTTGAAGCGGACGGTCCAGTCGCTTGTGGTCTCGAGCAGCGTTGCCACCTCGTCGGCAGGGAGGCTGAGCGAATTGCGCAGGCCCATTCTTGTGGTCTGGTTGTAGATGAAGGTGCTGCCAGCCGCCTCTGCCTCAGCGCGGGCCTTCTCGAGACTTTCCGCGGAGTCGAAGGCGTAGTATGCGCAGCCTGCGTCTACCAGTTGTTCTGCATATTTGCGGTATATGCCCTTGCGCTGGCTCTGGCGGTAAGGTGCATGAGGATGTCTTTCTGATGCGGTCTCGACAACCTTTCCGGAAGCGTCCACGCCTTCGTCAGGGATGATGCCGCACCAGTTCAGAGCTTCGATGATATACTGCTCGGCTCCCGGAACGAAACGGTGGGAGTCGGTGTCTTCTATTCTTATTATGAAATCTCCACCTCTCTGCTTTGCGTAGAGGTAGTTGTAGAGTGCCGTCCTGACACCGCCCATGTGGAGCGGCCCCGTAGGGGAGGGCGCAAATCTTACTCTTGTCTTTCTTTCCATTCTGTCATTGCTCGGACTTGTTTCCCGGAACGGGCGCAAATTTAGGAACTCTTTAAGAAAAACATCGTAGAATCACGCCCTAATTTCAAGGTTTTGGGAATGTCTCTATTTTTGTTTCGCGCGTCGCTTTACTGCAGGTTCGGACTCGACCATGCTCCTGTCTTCTCCCGGGTTAAGCAGGAGTGCCGGTTTCTTTGTGATGTCAAAGTCATACTGAACCTCTTCTGCATATTCCGAGAAGCCTATCTTCACACTGTCGGGAACTATGGTGCTGACTGTCCCGCGGCTGTTTTCGCGGTCGGCCTTCGCCGCCGGTTTCTCGTAGCGGAAGTTCCTGTCTATGTAGATGTAGTTGCCCAGAGACGGGTCTGCTATCTTGTCGAAAAGCTTGATGGGGAAACCTGTGACTATGACGGTGATGGATATGCGGTCGCCGCAGTCCGGGTCGTCATCCCAGATGAGGCCTCTCTTGAAATTGTTGGCGCTGCCGGTGTATTCCCCTATCTTGTCTGTTATCTGCTTCATTTCGCTCATCAGCAGGCCCTGCTCGTTCTTGCCGGCTGTGATGTTGATGAGCACGTTCTTGGACTCCTTTAGATTGAAGTCGTTCAGGAGAGGGGATTCGAGCGCATTGCGCACGGCATCCTCTATCCTGTTTTCACCCCGTCCGAATCCGTATCCCATGAGAGCCATTCCGCTGTTGGTCATGACTGTCCTGACATCGTTGAAGTCGACGTTTATGAAGCCGGGCTTTGTGATTATCTCCACTATGCCCTTGACTGCCGTGGCTACCACGTCATTTGCCTTCGGAAAGGCATCGGAGGCGAGCTGGTCACCGAAATAGTCGTATAGCTTGTCGTTGTTTATCAGTATGAGGCTGTCCACATACTGCTGCATCTCCCTGATTCCGTCCACAGCCCTTGCAAAGGCATCCGCACCCTCATTTCCGAATGGCAGGGTCACGACACCGATTGTGAGTATGCCAGCATTTTTCGCCATGCTGGCTATTACGGGAGCCGCTCCGGTACCTGTACCTCCGCCCATTCCGGCAGTTATGAACAGCATCTCGGTTTTGCTGTCTATCACTATTTTCTTTATCTGGTCGGCTGCTTGTATGGCCGCGTTGCGCCCCTTGATCGGGTCACAGCCCGCTCCCAGGCTGCCCATTGAAATCTTGGTCGGAACCGCGCACTTTTCAAGCGCCTGGCGGTCTGTGTTGCAGACTATGAAACTGCAGTCCGTTATGCCGCTTCTGTACATGTGATCCACCGCATTGCAGCCTCCGCCGCCCACGCCTATGACTTTCAATATGTTGCCGTCAACTTCTTCCCAGCTTTCAGGGATGACTTCCCTTATGTCCAGCATATCTTCCATATTACCTGTCTCCTGTTCGTTATTCTTCTGCCACATCCTCGAAGAGGGTACCAACCCATGCTATAACCTTAGCCCTGATTTTCCTCTTTTTTGCAGCCTCGACCTGCTTTGCCTTGATTTCATCCTGACGCCGCTTTTCTTCTTCCTCACGCTTCTGGGCTTTTACTCTTTCTTCTTCTTCCCTTCTGCGAGCTTCCTTTTCTTCTGCCTCTTCCTGTTTCCTCTTCAGGGCCTCCATCAACTTTTTGTTCTCATTGATGATGCGCTGCTTCTCATCATCAGCATCTTTAGCAGCTTTATCTGCAGCTTTCTTCTCATCTTCAAGTTTCGACTTGTCAACATCAGCAGCATCCTGCAGTTCCTGTGCTTTCCTTGCAGCCTGCTCTGCCTTCTCCCAGGCCTCTCTCTCCGCCTTCGCAGCAGCTTCTTCTGCAGCGCGCTTCTCGTTTTCAATCCTCTCCTTCTCCTTCCTCTCTTCTTCAAGCCTGCGCAATCTCTCTGCCCGCGACTCTCCGCTCTGTTCCGCACAGTCGAGGTCGGGGCGGCTTTTTGCCTTCAGAAGCATTCCGGTCACGGCTGTGGCGGAAGGTAGGTAGATTTCTTCGCAATCTGCTGCAGAGAACATCTTCTTGCAGTTGCCCACACGGACATTGAACCTCGACTTCTGCTTGATGAGATTGCCAAGGTTCGCGAGTTCCGCACCGCCTCCGGTTATCACTATCCCGCTTTTAAGGTTCGATGCCATACCGCTCTGCTCTATTTCATAAAGCATGGCTTCCACAAGTTCCTCGGCCCTTGCCGTCACTACTTCCGAAAGCTTCTTGACAGTGAGGTCGCGGTACAACCCGTCGTCTCCGGCTATTCTGAGAGTCTTGCCGCCAAGGTTCTGAAGCTTGTCGGGTATGCATACTCCGTAGCCAAGCTTTATGTTCTCCGCGAGCTCTTCGCTGACCGGGCAGATGGATTTGATGTCGTTGGTTATGGACCAACCTCCGAAAGGAATCGAGGCGTAGTGCCTCATCACGTTCCTGCAGTATATGGACACAGAGGTCACTCCTGCACCGAAGTCTATGAGAGCCACGCCGTTATCCATCTCGGTGTCAAAAAGGACGGACTTCGCGGTAAGGTCAGGCGTGAAGTATTTCTCCGCTATCATGATTCCCAGCATGCGGAAGGTGTTCTCCATACTCACCATACTCCTTCGCGAACCTATGAATAGCTTGAACATTCCCTCAAGCTTGTCGCTCATCATACCCACGATGTCCCTTTCCATCAGCTGGAAATCCTCGCTAGTTGAGAAGGACTGCGCCACCGCACCGAAGATTTCCTGAATTTCAGGCTTGTCCAGCGGAAATTCGTTGAGCGCCATCTCCTTGAGGTCCGCAATTTCTTCCTCGCTGATGCATTCGTTCTCGTCGCGGTTCATCGTGCCTGTGGCGTTGACCTGGCGCACCTCATATTTCGGGCGGCAGACCACAACCTGCCAGATGTTGAGACCGAGCTCCTCCTCGGCCTCCCTGATTGCTTTCCCTATGGCCTCCGAAGCCCTCTTCGGGTTGTATATGTTACTTGCCCTGATTCCGTCGGAAGGGCTTTCCTTGTAGTAAATTACCTGCATGTCGTTCCCTGTGACCCTTGCCACACCCACGCCTATTTTGGACGTGCCGAGGTCGACTGCAACTATGTGTCTATCATCCATATATTTAACTGCAGATTATCTGTTTTCTGAATTTCACGTTCACTTTTCTGTATGTCTTTCCTTCCGCTTCCGCCGCCGGCTTGATCTCGTTGTAGTAGCGTGAGATCAGGCTCAATTTCGCTTCCATATCCTCAGGCTTGCCGAGCAGGAACTGTTCCCTGCCTTCGCTTGAGGCTATGGTGACATTCCCCCTGAAGTCGCAGTATATCTTCCCCGCCTTCAGTCCGAAACTGTCTTTCCTTATGATCTTCAGCGCTTTCACCATATCGGTTTTCCATGTCTCCACCCCTTCAGTCTCAGGCATCGGCCCATTGACCACAATTATGTCCGCACTGCAGTTTCTGAGCGGGAAGGTGGCACCGTCTTCACATACGAACACTCCGCTGCCGTCTCCCGCGACCAGTCTGAACGCAGGCCGTTTCTGCCTTACTTCTATATGCAGCGTGCCGTCAGTGCCGAGATAAGCCTCGCATTCCGCAACCGCCGCGATGGAGAGTATCATATTCTCTATGCCTGCAAGGTCCAAATCCATGACCTTCTTTCCCGAAGGTTCTCCGCACTCCTGCCTGAGTTTCGAGAGCAGTTCGCCTTCGCCCAGCACCCGGCAGCCGCTCGTGTCGCTCAGCTCCAACTTCACTCCCGTACAGGTCAGCTCCCGGTCCACAGTTCTGCTCCGAATTACGCCGAAGCCTGTCAGAGCCAGAAGGGCCAGCCCCAATATGGTCAGAGCTATGTATTTGAGCACTTTCTTCATCGGCTGTTTCTCTTTTTCAGCATTTCGGTTATGGGCCCTATGAAGCGGTCTATGTTGCCTGCACCGAAACTTATCAAGGTGTCTATCGGCTCCTTCCCGAGATAGTCCATCAGTTCCTCCTTCCTGAGAAGAACCTTCTCGGGAGCAGTCACGTCCTTGAAGATGATTTCAGAGCTGATTCCGGGAATCGGCTCTTCCCTTGCCGGGTATATGTCCAGCAGTATAAGCTTGTCCACCTTGCTTAGCGCCTCGGCAAACTCTCCGGCGAAATCCCTGGTTCTGGTATACAGATGAGGCTGGAATATGGCGGTGAGCCTCCTTCCTGGGAAAATGTCTCTCATTGAGCTTATCGCACTGGAAATCTCGTTGGGATGATGGGCGTAATCGTCTATGTATGAGCATCCCGGCGCATTGAATTGGATGTCGAAGCGTCTCTTGACCCCACTGAAACAGCCTATCGCTGCCTTGACCTTCTCCCCGGCGATGCCGTAGCAGAGGCAGATTGCCGCTGCAGCTATGCTGTTCTCGACATTTACCCAGCCCGGCACACCGCACCGCACCGCCTCTATTCTTCCGAATGGGCTGACTATGTCGAAACTGAAGTAGCCGCAGCCGTCAACGGAGAGGTTTTCAGCGTGGAAATCCGCCCGCGGCTCGTTGTATGAATATGTGTAAATCCTTGCTTTTGTATGCGAGGCGTCCACCGGCAGGCCCGCCTTTACGATCAGATTCCCGCTCACCTGGGCTGCAAAGTCGCGGAAGGCCTGGTGCACGCTTTCGAGGGTGCCGTATATGTCGAGATGGTCTGCATCCATGGCTGTGATTACGGCTGTTTCGGGATGCAGCTGGAGGAAGGAACGGTCAAATTCGTCGGCTTCGGCGACTATTGTTCCGTTTTCGCTCACAAGCAGGTTGCTGTCGTAGTTTTTTGAGATGCCGCCGAGGAACGCGCTGCAGCCTTCTCCGCTATCGTTTAGAATGTGGGCGACAAGGGTGCTGGTTGTTGTCTTGCCGTGGGTCCCGGCAACTGCCAGGCAACGCTGTCCTTCGCTTATTTCCCCAAGCATGCGAGAGCGTTTCACCACCTTGTAGCCTCTCTCGTTCACATATATGAGTTCTCCCATGTCTTTCGGGATGGCTGGTGTCCATACGACAAGGGTGTTCTCCACGTCCTTCGGGATGAAGTCGGTGTTGTCTTCGTAATGGACGGCGATTCCTTCGCTTTCGAGGGCGTGTGTGAGCTCAGACGGAGTCTTGTCATAGCCCGAGACAGAGTATCCCTTTCTCTTGTAGTATCTGGCGATTGCACTCATGCCTATACCGCCTATCCCTATGAAATATATGTTTTTCATACCAGTCTGTAGATTTCTCCGGCGATGGCGTCGGCTGCTCCGGGCAGGGCCATCTGCCTTATGTTTTTCTCCATTTCCGCCATCTTCTTCCCGTCCGCAAGCAGTTCGACAGCGGTCTTCATCAATATCTCCGGAGCCTCGCTGTCCTTTACCAGCATTCCGGCGCCTCTGCGCACCAGGGCCATCGCGTTGTGAGTCTGGTGGTCCTCCGTGACGTTGGGGGACGGCACGAATACCGCGGCCTTGCCCGCTATGCACAGCTCCGATATCGAGCTTGCCCCCGAGCGGCTGATCACCATGTCGGCCATGGCGTATGCAAGGTCCATCCTCGCTATGAAGTCGGTGTGGACTATGCCGACAACCTTCTTCCCCTCCGCCGCGGCAGCCTCCATGAACGAGTCGACTTCCTTCCAGTAGTATTTGCCGCATTGCCACAGCACTTCCACGCCCTCTCCGCCAGGACAGCCGGCGTCTATCCAATTCTTCATCGAGACATTGAGAGTACGGCTGCCGAGGCTCCCGCCTATTATCAGTATATGTTTCTTCTCCGGGTTGAAACCGTAGAAGGCAGTGCCTTCATCCCTGAGCGCTGCGTTCGCTTCCTTTATGCTGCTGCGAACCGGATTGCCGGTGAGGACTATCCTGTCCTTCGGGAAGAAACGTTCCATACCCTCGTACGCGACGCATATCCTCTTTGCCTTGCGCCCCAATATCTTGTTTGTAAGGCCTGCAAAACCGTTCTGCTCCTGGATGAGAGTCGGTATGCCAAGCCTCTGCGCGGCATACAGAAGGGGAGCGCTGGCATAGCCTCCTACACCTATCGCTATGTCCGGCCTGAATTCCCTGATTATTCTCTTGGCCATCCTCAGGCTCCTGACCACCTTGAACGGAAGAGCGAGGTTAGCCTTGCTGAATCCTCTGCTCAGACCGGTGATGGGGAGGGCCTTTATCTCGTAGCCGGAAGCCGGAACCTTTTCCATTTCCATCCTGCCCTCCGCCCCCACGAACAGAATCTCGCTCCCGGGATTGAGTTCCCTGAGCTTGTTGGCGATTGAAACGGCCGGGAAGATATGCCCTCCCGTGCCGCCGCCACTTATTATCGCACGTATTGCCTTGTGTTCCATGACTTTACTCCATTTCTTTGCGGCTCTCCCGTTCTTCCTGTTTTCTCCTGGCCTCTTCCGCCTCTTCTGCCATCTTCCGCCTCTCAATGTTGTCCTTCGCAACCTTGCTGATGGAGATTATCACTCCGAAAGCAAAACTGAACATCAGGAAAGCGCTGGTACCATGGCTCAGAAGAGGCAGAGTCTGCCCCGTATGAATGCCTACGTCTATGTTTACATACATGTGCATCATTGCCTGCAGGCTTATCATGATGCCCAGTCCGGCTATCACCATCTTTGCAAAGTCGTCGTCACATTCGTTCGCTATCAGGGCGCATCGGGCGAGGAGTATCACATAGAGCATGATTACGAAAATCCCTCCGGCCAGTCCGTATTCTTCAATTATGAAGCTGAACATATAGTCGCCGTAGATGATGGGCACTATATATTTCATCGTGCTTCGCCCGGCTCCCTTGCCGAGCAGCCCGCCCTGCTTGATTGCAATCTTTGCCCCTTCCTTCTGACGGAGTTTGTCAATCAGTTCATTGTGGGTTTCGCGTGTTTCGTTGAATTTTTTGCGGGCATCTGCCTTCACCGCCTGGGTGGATCCGTCCGAGTTGATGATCAACAGGAGCGAGTCCCTTGTCGCCGTAAGATGGTTCAGTTCCTCTTCATCGCTTTTCATTCCGAAGCGGCTGAACATAGTTCCGAAGCGGCCGAACATTTCACCGTCGCTGGCCTTGTATATGAGGAAGCAGGCTGACAACGCAGTCAGGCCAATCAGCCCGGGCAGTATGAGATCCCTGATTCTGATTCCTCCAACCAGTATCACGATGACCATAACCGCACCGAGGAATACAAGGCTGGATCCGCTTCCGGCAATCAGGGTTATGCAGATAAGGATTATCGGGATGAATATGTAGAAGTAAAGGCAGGCTGTTCTTAGGGAGCAGGCGTTCTTCAGGTTCGGGAAAGCGTCGTAGAGTCTCGGTACGAATGTGAATTCGTTTTTCTTCAGGGCCGTCACTGCCCAAGCGAGATACATAGGCATCAGCACCTTGCATATCTCCGCGACGAATATCTGCACCCCGAAGATTTTGAGTATGCGCCATGCATGGTTGATTTCCTGGGCTGGCCATATATGAAACACGCAGGGGAGGGTTACGATGAGGCTGATTATGAAACCGAACTTTGAAAACCAGCGAATCCTTTCAATCGTGCCGAAAAGGTAGCATGCGGCGACAGTGACGAGGCTGACACCGACGAACAGAAGATGTTCGGAGAGTATGGAGAACCTTGTCGTGTTCTTTTGCACGAGCTGGGATGAGGATGAGAACACGGCAAGTATGGAGCACAGGATGAGAAGGATGAAAATCATCCAGACCACCTTGTCCCCCTTGATGCCGCGGAACTTATCCCTGAAGATGTCCCACGCTGTTCTTTCCGGCCTTTCAGTCATGTCCCTTAAAGTTTTCTCACCGCTTCCTTGAACTGGCGGCCCCTGTCTTCATAGCTCTTGAAGAGGTCGAAACTTGCACAGCACGGCGACAGAAGCACCACGTCTCCCTCCTTCGCGAGTCTGCTCGCTATCTTCACTGCGTCGGCGGCGCTTGTGCAGTCCTCGATTACCGGAACCACATCCCCGAAGCTCTCGTGGAACTTTTCGTTGTGCAGACCCATGCACACCATGGCCCTCACCTTCTCCTTTGCGAGAGGGATGAGCGGTGCATAGTCGTTACCCTTGTCCTTGCCGCCCACTATCCAGACCACCGGCCTGGTCTGGCATTCGAGGCCGTACCACGCGGCATCCACGTTGGTGGCCTTCGAATCGTTGATATAAAGCACTCCGCCAACGTTCAGCACCTTCTCGAGCCTGTGCTCAACCGCCTGGAAACTGCCGAGGCTCTCGCGTATGACCTCGTTGTCTATGTCCATCACCTTGCCGGCGATCGCCGCAGCCATGGAGTTGTAGACATTGTGCTTACCGCCGAGAGCGAGTTCCTTGAGGAAGATGTTGCTTTCCTGCTCGTCGCTGACCTTGATGGAGATTGTCTCCTCGTCCTTGAGCCATGCACCCTGCTCGAGAGTCTGCTTCTGGCTGAAAGGCAGCATCTTGGCCTTCACGATGATCTGGCTCAGATGGTTGATGGTTATCTCGTCGTCCGAGCAGAAGATGAAGCAGTCGTCCTTGTCCATGTTCTGGGTGATGCGGAACTTGGCCTTGACATAGTTCTCCATATTGTGGTCGTAGCGGTCGAGATGGTCGGGGGTGATGTTGGTGATTATAGCTATGTCGGCCTTGAAGTCGTACATGTTGTCAAGTTGGAAGCTGCTGAGTTCCAGTACATAGTAGTCGTACTGTTCCGTCGCTACCTGGAAGGCGTAGCTCTTGCCTATGTTGCCTCCGAGTCCCACGTTGAGGCCCGCCTGCTGGAGCAGGTAGTAGATCAGCGAGGTTGTTGTGGTCTTGCCGTTGCTGCCAGTGATGCATATCTTCTTCGCATTGTCGTAGCGTCCTGCGAATTCTATTTCGGAGATTATGCGGGTGCCCTGCTGCCTGAGTTTGGCGACAAGGGGAGCCGTCATCGGAATGCCGGGGCTCTTTATGACCTCGTCGGCATTGAGAATCTTGTCCTCGCTGTGGCCGCCTGTCTCGTACGGTATTCCCCACTGCTCGAGTATGTCCGTGTATTTGCCGTCAATCTGTCCCATGTCTGAAAGGAACACGTCGAAACCCTTTACTTTTGCGAGGACTGCGGAACCCACTCCGCTTTCTCCTCCTCCGAGAATTGCTATTCTTGACATATATATAACTTTTTTATCTTATCTTGAGAAGTGCCAATGTGCTGACTGCCAGTATGATGCCCGTTATCCAGAACCTTGCGGTGATCTTTGCCTCGGGTACGGCGCGGGCAGGCCATTTGATGAGCGCCTCAATCCCTTCCTTCTGGAAGTGGTGGTGGAGGGGAGTCATCTTGAATATCCTCCTGCCTGCTCCGTACTTTTTCTTCGTGTGCTTGAAATAGGCTCTCTGCATCAGCACGGAGAGGCTTTCGACGAAAAAGATGCCGCAGAGTACGGGGAGAAGGAGTTCCTTGCGTATGAGAACCGCCCCCACTCCTATGATGCCTCCAAGGGCGAGGCTGCCCGTGTCACCCATGAATACCTGAGCGGGGAAGGCGTTGTACCAGAGGAAGCCGATGAGGGCGCCAACCAGCGCCGCCATGAATACGGCAACTTCTCCAGTGCCCGGTATGTACATTATATTGAGGTAGTTGGCATTCAGCACGTTGCCGGAAAGCCATGCCAGTATGCCCAGCACTATGCCCACTATCGCGGAACTTCCTGCTGCGAGACCGTCCATCCCGTCTGTAAGGTTGGTGCCGTTGGAGCAGGCCATGATTACGAACACTATCATGAGCACGTATATGCCCCACTTGCAGTACCATCCCCACTTACCCTTGAAAGGGGAAATCCACTTGTAGTCAAATTCATGATCCTTCACGAAAGGCAGGGTGGTCTTTGTGCTCTTCACGACATCTTCCTTGGCGTAATGGCCGTCAGTCACTATGAGTTCGGTCTGCGTGTTCTTCTCCGTGCCGCTGACCTCGGCATCCTGCCTAACCACTATGTCGTCGCTGAACCATACGGTCAGGGCGACTATGAGGCCGAGGGCGAACTGTCCAAGGAGCTTGGCTTTCTCGCTCATGCCCTCCTTGTTGTGCTTGAAGACCTTTATGTAGTCGTCTCTGAAGCCGAGCCCTCCGAGCCACAGCGTTGTGACTATCAGGAGTATGACATAAATGTTGCTCAGGTTGCAGAATAGCAGCACGCCGCTGAGCAGGGCAAGTATTATGATGATTCCACCCATGGTAGGGGTGCCCTTCTTCTGCATCTGGCCTTCGAGTCCGAGGTCGCGTATGGTTTCTCCTATCTGCTTCCCGCGCAGCCAGTCTATTATCCTGCTGCCGGCGAACATTGCCACCAGCATGGATGTCACGCTTGCTGCTATCGCCCTGAAAGAGAGATAGTTCATCAAACCGCTTCCGGGGAAGTCAAAGTCTTTGAGGAGGTTGAACAAGTGGTAAAGCATGGTAAGGTCTTATTCCGTCATTTCTGCAAATACAGCCTCGACGATTTCCTTCTCGTCGAAGTGTCTTTTCTCTTTTCCTATTATCTGATATGTCTCGTGGCCCTTTCCCGCGAGAAGTATTGTTGCACCGTCCGGAGCTGTCATTATGGCTGTCCTGATGGCGGCCTCCCTGTCCTCTATATATATCGCCCGTGCGCGCCCCTTTGCGTCGAGGCCGGTCTTGATTTCGGCAATGATGTCCGCGGTTTTTTCCGTGCGGCTATTGTCCGAGGTCACCACTATCCTGTCGGCATATTTCTGGGCTACCGCAGCCATCTCGGGACGCTTGGTGCGGTCACGGTCGCCGCCGCAGCCGAAGAGGCAGATGAGCTCCCTTTCGGGAGCAATGTCGCGGAGGGTCTTGAGCACGTTTTCCATGGCGTCCGGGGTGTGCGCGTAGTCTATGATGGCAGAGATGTCTCTCGGCCCCCTGTGGTTCTCGAGCCTGCCCGGAGCGCTTTCGAGGGTGCTTATCGCTACGAGGGCCTCCTCCTTTGTCGCGCCCACGGCCACCGCTGCACTGTAAATGGCAAGTATGTTGTATGCGTTGTGGAGCCCTATGAGTTTGGTCCATACCTCTGTCCCGTCGATGCGGAGGAGCATGCCGTCGAAGCTCTGCTCTATCACGCGGCAGCTGTGGTCGGCGATTTCGCGACAGGAATAGCTTATGACCTTCGCCGCCGTGTTCTGGGTCATCACGAGACCGTTGCGGTCGTCTATGTTGGTGATGGCGAAGGCGTCGTGTCCGAGACTGTCAAAGAAGAGCTTCTTGCAGCGGAGATATTCGGCGAAGGTTTTGTGGTAGTCCAGATGGTCGTGGGTGAGGTTGGAGAAGATACCCGCCTTGAATGCCAGGCCTGCCACCCTGTCCTGCTCCATTCCTATGGAACTTACTTCCATGAAGCAGTATGCGCAGCCTTCTTCCACCATTTCCGCAAGCAGGGAGTTGATGGTGAGAGGGTCTGAGGTTGTGTTGACTGCCTCGCTACTCCTCGTCCCGACATAGTTGGCTATGGTCGAGAGCAGACCGCAGTTATAACCCAGCTTCATGAACAGTCTGTAGAGCAGAGTGACCGTGGTGGTCTTTCCGTTGGTGCCCGTGATGCCCACGAGGGTGAGCTTGCGGGAAGGGTTGTCATACCAGTTTGCGGCCATGATGGCAATCGCATACCTTGACGAATCTACCTTCACGAGCGTGAGACCGCTTCTGTCCGCTCCTTCCAGCTGGGCGTCGAGAGCGACTTCGTCATCGTATGCCACCGCCTTCGCACCATTGCTGACGGCGGCAGCAATGAAACTGTGGCCATCGCTCGCGAATCCCTTCACAGCCACGAAAAGTGCACCTTCAACTACCTTACGGGAGTCACAGCACAGCCCGCTGATTTCAATGTCCGATCTGCCTGCCACGGCACATACGCCGCTGTTTTCAATTATTCTTTCAAGTATCATTGTCTTGTCTTCTTTTATAGTCGTTTATTTCGGATCAACCATCCCGAGGGCGCACATCCTGTCTGCTATTTCCCTGACTACCGGTCCTCCGTACGTTCCTCCGTAGAAGTTCTGGCCGCTTGGCTTCGAGTACACTACGGCAATCACCGAATACTGCGGGTTTTCATAAGGGAAGAACCCTACAAAGGAACCTATGTGCTGGTGGATCTTGCCGTCGTTTCCGCTCATCTTTCCGTTCGCGTCCTTGAAGAAAATTCGTCCCGTACCCGTCTTCCCTGCTATTTCAGTGAGAGAATTTCTCAGTGACTTGCCCGTGCCCTTGTATTCTCCCGCAGCGTTCTGGTATGTAACCACACCTCTAAGGGCCTTCTTCAGAGTGTCGGCCGTAGCGCGGCTGCATACCTTGTCTTCCAGCACCTGAGGTTTGAATCTCTCCTTTACCCTGCCGTCCTTCTCTATTGACTGTATAATGTACGGCTTCATCATTTTGCCCCCGTTTGCTATGCTGTTGTAGAAGGCAAGCATCTGGAGAGGAGTTTCCTTGATTGAATAGCCTATCGCTAATGATGCAAGGTCTGTAGCGCTCCAATAGCGCCCCTTCTCGTCCGGTCGGGGTATGTACGGTCCGGTCATGCCTGAAATCTCGAATTCGAAGGGTTCGGTGAGGTGGAAGCGATCAAGGTACTTCAGGTAGTCGCCCGGCCTGTCGTTGAATGTGTCGTAAGCGAGGCAGCGGAAGATGATGTTCGATGAAATTGCGAACGCCTCCGCTATGCTGATGTAGCCGCTTGGGTACTTGTGGGGGGGTACATATTCGTCCTTCTCCACCTTCCCGGCGTGCGGCCATATGCCTCCATAGGTCTTCACGCTGTCGCTTAGGTGTATGGAGCCTTCCTCGAGGGCTGCCATAAGGGTTGCAGCCTTGAAGATGGAGCCCGTGACCTCGCCGCGCTGAATGGCATAGTTGTAGGTTTCGTTCCAGCTCGAGCCTGTGGTGTCGGCGCTGTTGCCCTTGAGGTTGACCATGGCCTTGATTGCACCGGTTTTGACTTCCATGACGACTGCACAGGCTCCATCTATGGTCCTGTTGCTGCCGAGCACTTTCCTGAGAGCATTGTCGGCCACGTCCTGAATGTCTATGTCTATGGTGGTGCGAATGTCGAAGCCGTCCTTGGCCTCTGCCCATGTGCTGTCGCAGTCGCGTATCTTGCCGCCGTCTGTAGAACGTATCCACTCGTAACCGTCCTCGCCCTTGAGCAGGTCGTTGAAACTTCCCTCTATGCCTATCTGACGGGCCCCCTCGGTGTCGGAATTGTTCTTCACATAGCCTATGGTCCTTCGTGCAAGCGATCCGAAAGGATAAAGCCTGTGCTCCACCTCAGTGACTATGCAGCCGCCATAGTTCTTCCTGTTCCTGAACAGTGGCAGTTTCTTCAAATCCAGCAAGGTCTTGTGATCTATGCCTTTTGCAATCTGAAGCCATCCGTTATTGTTGTCGCGGCCCTTGATTATCATGTTGTACCACTCGTTGGCGCTGTGTATTCCCAGTATTCGGGAGTAGCCTTCCGAAAGCTCCAATGCGCTCTCGCGCCATTTCTTCTCCTCGTCAGGCTTTCCGGCGAACTGTTTCTTGCATACTGTACAATCCATGTGGATGTCATAGAGCGGAGTTGAGGTGGCCAGCACCCTGCCGTCTTCCGCAAGGATGTCGCCCCTGACCGCGGCTATCTTGTCCTGTTGCGGCACGGGGAGTATCCTGCGTTCGAGGTCCGGATTGGTCCTGTAGCTGAACTGGATTTTTACTATGCTTATTATTAGGAAGATGCTGAGGCCGAGCATGACCCAATAGCTGAGGAACAGGATGATGGCCTTCCCGTCGGCCTTCTTCCTGTTCTCGCTCTGTCTCCCGTTCTGTCCCTGCATCTGTGTCATTTTCAGTTTTTCTGTATCTTATTGCCTTTCGGCCTTTTGTCTTTTGTTTGTCAATTTCCCGGGCTTTCCGTTCCCGGCTGTTTGTATGTTTCCCGCCCTGTCCGCTTTTGCCCGTTGTCTCTCGTCTGCCCTGCGTTCGTTCTGTCCGCTTTTGCC
>JABUTS010000002.1 GCA_021443565.1 Bacteroidales bacterium
GATCCGGAGTGGTTCATGAGCCCGGAGGCCAGAGACAGGATCATGGCGCTCTACCAGCACCCTATCACCCGCGAGGGCTCCCTCGTTGAAACAGCGAAGAAGGTAGGCGGACACGGAGGCATGGATTTCATCATGGATTATCGTCTCATCTACTGCCTGCGCAACGGCCTTCCGCTCGACGAGGACGTGTACGACGCAGCCGAGTGGTCATGCATGAATGAGATCTCGGGCGTTTCGATAGAACACGGCAGCATGCCTGTAATACTCCCTGACTTCACCAGGGGAGAATGGAACAAGCTTGACGGGCTCAAACTTGCCATAAAGAAATAACACAAAAAAGTGACAGACCGAAGATCATTTCTGGAGACCACCGCGGGGGCGATTGACTGCTTCCGCGAGCTGGGCAGACAGTGCAAGGAAGTTTCAGGAGGCCCCAGTCGGCATACCTTCAGGCGGGACAGCTTTTCAACAGATACAAGGAGTATTTCAACATCAGGTAAGCACAGATGGCAGAGAATCGGTCAAACACCTCCTATGTGACATTTCTGTCCATTGTGGCCGCTCTCGGGGGTATACTGTTCGGATATGACACGGGCGTCATCTCCGGCACCACTGCGACCGTCTCCAGCCAGTTCGCCCTCAGTGAGATGAGCAAGGGATGGTATGTGGGTTGCGCCCTCATAGGTTCCATCGCGGGAGTTGCGTGCGCTGGCATGCTCAGCGGCTACCTAGGCAGGAAAATCACCATGCTCATAGCCGCGGTTTTCTTCAGCGTTTCGTCAATAGGCTGCTGCGTATGCGTCGGCTTCGGAGAACTCGTGGCATACCGCATCATCGGAGGCGTGGGAATAGGCATAGTTTCGATAGTCTCGCCCATATACATTTCCGAGGTTTCCCCGGCAAGGATAAGGGGAACCATGGTGTCTCTCAACCAGCTCGCCATCACTCTGGGCCTGCTGCTTTCATATCTCGTGAACTTCCTGATACTCAAGAACTCCGAAGGCGCGATGCTGAACGGATGGTTTGAAAAGGTCATGGTTTCGGAGTACTGGAGAGGCATGCTTGGCAGCAAGACCTTCGTGGCGCTGTTCTTCTTCGCGATAATCTTCTTCATCCCGGAGAGCCCGAGGTGGCTGATAGTAAAGGGGAAGGACGACAAGGCCAGGGGCATCTTCGGAAAGCTTATGGCTGACAGCGAAAGCGCACGCGGAGAATATCTCTCCACCAAGGCTGCAATAGCCGGAGAAGTGAAGTCGGAATGGTCTGCCCTCAGGCAACCGGGCATAATCAAGGCTGTGCTCATAGGAGCTGCAATCGCGATCCTGGGCCAGTTCATGGGCGTGAACGCCGTGCTCTACTATGGTCCGGACATCTTCGCGGACGCCGGCCTCGCCACGGAGGACTCCATGTTCTCAATCGTACTTGTGGGCCTCGTGAACATGCTCACCACCGTGCTCGCAGTCTTCATCATCGACAAGGTCGGGAGAAAGAAGCTCATATACTGGGGCGTGTCAGGCATGATAGCCTGCCTCGTCTCGATAGGTATCATCTTCGCCACCGGAAATGGGGGAATCGCCCTTCTCGTATTCTTTCTCCTCTATATATTCTGCCAGGCAATATCCATCAGCGTAGTGGTCTTCGTGCTGCTCTCGGAAATGTATCCGAACACCGTGAGAGGCATAGCGATGTCCATTGCAGGCTTCTCTCTCTGGGTCGGAACCTACCTCATCGGCCAGTTCACCCCATGGTGCATGTCAGTGCTCACCCCTGCAGGAACCTTCTTCCTCTTTGCTGCGATGTGCCTGCCTTACATGTACATAATGTGGAAGTTCGTGCCTGAGACCACAGGCAAGACCCTGGAGGAGATAGAGGCATACTGGCAATAACCCCAACTCAAAAGTCAACCTTCATGAACTCATTCCTAAGCAACCTTGACAGGGGGAAGAATTCTTCAGTCAAAAGACAGCTGCTCTGCCTTTGCAGCGGCGACAAGGACTACAGCATCGCTGAAATCAGCCAGAAACTGGACATCAGCGTACCTACCGCGACCAAGATAATCGGAGAGCTTATCAATGACGGCTACATCACCGACATGGGTAAGCATGTGCACTCAAGCGGTAGAAGGCCTGTCATTTACGGTCTCAACCCGAACGCTGGCTTCTTCATCGGGATAGAGGTGAAACGCCATGGCATAGATGTGGCCGTGTCCAACTTCAAGGGGAAGATTCTCGATTATGTTGAATCCCTGCCGGTCGAGGTCAAAAACACTGAAGAGTCGTTCCGCGAGATGTGCAGCGTCATACTTTCCCATCTCAGGCGCAAGGGAATAGACCATGCGAAAATACAGTCCTACAACTTCAGCTTCACGGGACGTGTCAACAAAGAGACAGGCTACAGTTTCTCCTACTTCCTCGGCGAGGACAAGCCGGCAGCAGCCCTGCTTGCAGCCATACTCAAGTGCACAGTCTACATAGACAATGACTCCAGGGCCATGACCTACGGAGAATATGTGGCGGGAGTTGCCAACAGGGAGCAGAACATGCTTTTCCTGAACTGCAGCTGGGGCGTAGGCATGGGCATGGTGCTGGACGGCCAGCTCTATTACGGACGCTCCGGATATTCGGGAGAGGTAGGCCACTTTCCCATCCTTGACAACGACATCATCTGCCACTGCGGCAAGACAGGCTGTCTGGAAACCGGAGCATCGGGAGTTGCGCTGCACCGCATTGCAGTGGAGAAACTGAAAAGCGGCAGGGCATCTTCACTTTCCCAAAAGTTCAGGAAGGAAGGAGATGTCACCCTCGACGACATAATCAAGGCCACATGCGAGGAAGACATTCTCGCCATCGAGGCCGTCGAGGAAGTGGGCCAGACCATGGGAAGGGCCATAGCCGGCCTAATCAACATATTCAATCCCGAACTGGTAGTGATAGGAGGCAAGCTCGCCGAGGTTAAGGACTACATGTACCTACCTCTGATTAGTTCTGTCAACAAGTTCTCCCTCAATATGGTAAGCAAGGAGACGACCATAAAGTTTTCCGAGATGGGAGCCAAGATAGGAGCCATAGGCTCATGCATCATGGCCCGCAACAAACTGCTCGGAGTATTATGAGATGACTTCCAGAAAATCCACTTTGGCGGCATTCTGCGTGGCAGCTGTCTCCTTTTTATCATGTTCAAAGGGCACTGACATGCTCATAATAGGAGGTGGAGCCTCAGGTACTGCAGCCGGTAGTGCTGAGGCTTGGACAAGCTGCCGGGGCGATGCGGCAATAATACTGGACTCCGTGCTGGACCCATTCAACAATTTCGACGTGGACCTGCATGGAAGGGTGACATGCAATTGAGTTGCGGGAAGCGCAAAAAATAATTTCCCAAGTGATTTTTAAGAGTTAACTTTGCATCATGTGGCAAAGAATACAGACACTTTATCTCGCAATCGCCTCCGGGCTGATTTTTTCGCTTTTCTTCTGCAATATAGGCACGGTCATAACTGCAGGCGGCCAGAGCACCGTGGGCTTTACAGAAAAGCTCCCATATCTCCTGTTCAACATCATGCTTTTGACAGCCAATCTGCTGGCACTGATACTGTTCCGCTTCAGGCCCCTTCAGGCCCGCGTCTGCATACTTGCAGCCCTGCTGCTGCTCGGTTTCCAGATATGGATAGGGGTGGACTTCTTCTGCTTCCAGATACAGGCGAAAAATATGGTTTTCTCATTCACGGCCATATTCCCTCTTGTTGCAGCGGTGCTGGACGTGATTGCATGGAGGCACGTGCTAACTGACGAAGCGATGGTCCGCTCATCCTCAAGGCTCAGGTCCATGAAGAAGAACGGAAAGCTCAGGAAATAACTGCCTCCCGGGAGGGTCATGCCCAGGTTCCGCAAGTGCGGAACCAATGTTTCTATATTTTCGACGCGCAGTTGATACCGTCAAGGGCGGAACTTACTATACCGCCCGAGTAGCCCGCGCCCTCTCCGCAAGGATAGAGGCCGGCTATCTGCACATGTTCCAGAGTTTCGGGGTCGCGTGGAATGCGCACCGGCGAAGAGGTTCGTGACTCCACTCCCAGCAGCAGGGCATCGTTGGTATAGTAACCGTGCATGAGCTTGTTGCCCACATAAGGGAAGGCATATTTCAGCCTGAGCGACACGTTTTCCGGAAGAAGTTCGTGCAGCGGTGCGTTCACGGCTCCGGGGTGGTATGAGGTCTGCGGCAGTCCCGATGAAGGTATCCTGCGGCAGAAGTCCATCATCCTCTGGGCCGGAGCCTTGATGGATCCGGTGTATTCATACATCTTCCTTTCCACATCTTTCTGAAATTCCAGGAGAGCGAGAGGACCGTAGCCTGCATATTCGGGCACATCCTCGGGCTCGACACTCACGACTATTCCCGCGTTGGCCCACTTCGAGTTGCGTGCGGAATTGCTCATTCCGTTAAGCACCTGCTCGCCCGCCTCCGTGGCAGAAGGCACGAGTATGCCGCCGGGGCACATACAGAAGGAGAACACTCCCCTTCCCTCAATCTGGGTAACGAAGGAATACTCTGCGGCCGGCATGAAAGGCTGATACTTCCCGTGGTATTGAATCTTATTGATGAGCGACTGCGGATGCTCGGCACGAACACCCAGCGCGAAGCCTTTCGCCTGAATATCCCAGCCCTTGCGGCTGAACATGCGGTATATGTCGCGAGCGCTATGACCTGTGGCGAGTATGACCTTGCGCGCGTTGTAGACCGCCGGCGCGGAAAATCCGTCAACAGCCTCGACCTGCACGCTGAAACTGCCGTCCGGCAACTTTTCGATATCGCATACGCGGCTGTCAAAATGGTATTCTCCGCCATGCTCAGTAATGCACTTGCGAATGTTCTCGACTATCACCGGGAGTTTGTCGCTGCCTATGTGCGGATGAGCGTCAATGAGTATGGACTCGTCAGCTCCGAAGAGCACCAGCTGATGAAGGACCTCGCGTATGTCTCCCCTCTTCGACGAGCGGGTAAAGAGCTTTCCGTCGGAGAATGTTCCCGCGCCTCCCTCACCGAAACAGTAGTTCGAATCAGGGTTGACCTTGCCTTCAACGCTAAGCTTCGCCATGTCGTATTTTCTCTCGTGCACGTCCTTACCGCGCTCGAGGATTACCGGTCTGAAGCCTCTCATGAGCAGTTTAAGGGCAGCGAACATTCCCGCCGGACCCGCACCTATGATTATTACGGGCTCTGCTGCGTCCACGTCCTTATACTCCTCAAGTTCATACTTTTCCTCCTGCTCGCCGCTTTTCCACACCTGGATGCGGTAGCGCCAGAGTATGTCGGTGCGGGCATCCAACGAACGGCGAATTATCTTCCATCCTCCGAAAGCTTTGGGCGAACATCCCAGAGCCTTCACGCCGGCTTCCCTCACCTGGGCCTCGCCAGGCTCCCTGCCCATCTTGACTGCAATCTCTATTTCTTTCATCTTTTGTGTCTGACAAATCCGTTACTCCTCCGACTCCACGGTCAAGCCGTCATAAGCCGGATAAATTCCCTCCGGAAGTTCTTTCTCCAGTATGGCGTGAGGGTGGATCACATGCGAGAGATGGGTGAGGTACGAGCGTTTCGCCCCTATCTTCTGCAGCATGGCGATGGCCTCATCAACTCCGAGATGGGAGTGATGGGTGCCGTATTTGACGCAGTTCATGGTGCATACGTCGAGCCCCTTCAGTTTCTCCAGTTCGCAATCGTCAAGTGTCTTGACATCGGTAAGATAGGCTATGTTGCCGAAGCGGTAGCCCAGCACGGAAAACCTGCGCATGGCGTCGTGCCAGCACTGAATGGGAATTATCTCCGCCGAGGGAAGATTTTCCAGGATGTGTTCGGCCGGTACATGGGTATAGCCCACGCCGGAAGTCCAGACTATCGTGTCGTCGTTGAGGTTGGAGGTGACGGTGAAAGGCTTTTCTGCACTTATATGCCTTATCTTCCATTCGGGAGCGCCGGGGTACTTTTTCTCAGCGAAGGCATAGGAGAAGACCTGCCTGAGGCTGTCCTCCACCCTTTCCTCACAGCAGATGTTCACTGGTCTGCCGTCTATATAGTTGAAGGAGCGGACGTCGTCCAGGCCGCCTATATGGTCCATATGACCGTGGGTGAGAAGTATGGCGTCCAGATGACGGACTCCCCGGCGCAGCATCTGCTGGCGGAAATCCGGGCCGGCGTCTATCGCCATGTTCAGGCCCTTGTACTCAACGAAGGCTGCGGAACGCAATCTCTTGTCCCGCGGGTCGGACGATCTGCATACCTCGCATTCACATCCTATCAGTGGCACTCCCTGGGAAGTTCCGGTGCCTAAAAATGTAAGTTTCGTCATATTTCCATCTCCACGGTCGTACCCACGAGTTTTTCATCGTACGGGACACTGACCTTGATATAATTCTCGGTATAGCCGGACATCAGCCCGCCGCTTTCCTTGCTTTCGAACAGCACCCTGGATTTCATGCCCCTGTGGGCCTCGCAGAATTCCTCGTGAAGTTCCGAGCACAGTTTTTCCAGCCTTGCCACCCGCTCAGTCTTAACCCCGTCCCTCACCTGGTCCTTCATTGCGGCTGCAGGGGTGCCGGGCCTCTTCGAATATGGGAAAACATGGATGAAGGCAGGCTTCACCCTGTCGCGGAGGAACTTGTAAGTCTCCTCGAAAAGTTCATCGCTTTCTCCGGGCAGCCCGGCAATCAGATCTATCCCGAAAAAGACCTTGAGGCCGCCTTCCTTCTCCATCTTTGAGCGTATGTAATCAATTCTGGACGCGAAAAAGGCTGTGTCGTAACGGCGTCCCATCCTTTTTAGAATCTCGTCGCTGCCGCTCTGGAGAGGGATATGGAAGTGAGGAAGAAACTTGGTCCCCGACGCAATCCAGTCTATTATCTCAGTCGTGAGAAGGTTGGGCTCAATGGATGATATTCTGTACCTTTCTATGCCCTTAACCTCATTCAGGGCCTTCAGCAGGTCGAAGAAAGACTCCCCCGTGCTGCGGCCGAAATCGCCCGTATTGACACCTGTGAGTACTATCTCCCTTACTCCGGCGTCAGCTATTTCCTCAGCCTGGCGCACAGCCTGGCACAAAGGTATGTTGCGGCTTTCGCCCCTCGCGTAAGGCACTGTGCAGTAGGCGCACTTGTAATCGCAGCCGTCCTGAACCTTCAGAAAGGCTCTGGTGCGGTCCTCGCCTGACGAAAAGGCCGGGAAACAGCCGTTCCCGTCGGGTTGTGCGGGCATTTCTTCGTGTCCCAGAGCCCTCAGCACCGATGGCACGAGCAGGTGTTTCTCTGCCGCACCGAACACGAGCCCCACTCCCTCCAGCGCGGCAACCTCCTCCCTTTTCAGCTGGGCATAGCAGCCCGTCACCACTATCATCGCCCCGGGTGACAGCCTGTGGAGTTTCCGTATCACCCCCCTGCACTTCTGGTCGGCGTGGGAAGTCACGGAGCAGCTGTTCACAAGGTACACGTCAGCCTTTCCTCCGGACCATGGAACGGTTTCAAGACCCGCAGCCGCGAAAGCGCGCTCGTAGGTGCTGGTCTCGGCATAATTCAGCTTGCAGCCGAGAGTTATGTATGCTATTCTGGTCTTTTTCATCAGGTTACGCCAGCATAAGGAACACGCACGGGCGCTTGCCTATCTGAGGAAGGTCCTTTTTCCACTGCGCCGCCGTTCTGGTCAGGATGAACTCCGACGGCAGGGAGATGTCAGCCGCGACGCATATCCGCGTCGAAGGCGAGAGCATGTTCACCATGTCGGAAAGCAGGGAATCGTTACGGTATGGGGTTTCTATCATTATCTGAGTCTGCTTCAGCTGGGCGCTTACCTTCTCAAGGGTGCGCAGCCTCGCACGTCTTTCCTCCGTCTTTGAGGGGATGTAGCCGCAGAAGGCGAAGCTCTGGCCGTTCAGGCCGGAAGCCATCAGTGACATCATCAGCGATGAAGGACCCGAGAAAGGCACGACCTGTATGCCGTGGCTATGGCAAAGTGCGACAAGACGGGCTCCGGGGTCCGCAACGGCGGGCAGTCCGGCTTCGGAAATCAGCGCCACGTCATTGCCTCCCGCGAACAGCGGCAGCATGGCCTCCACCTCTTCCGGGCGGGTATGCTCGTTCAGTTCGTGGAAATCAAGCCCGTCTATGCGGCCCTTGAGGCCGGCCCTGGATAGATAGCGCCTTACAGTGCGCAACTCTTCCACGACGTAAGTGCCTATGTGCTGAAGCTTTTCCAGCACCGCGGCTGGTATTACCTCTGCCGGCTCATTGTCCCCCAGCGGAGAAGGCACGAGGTAGAGTTTTCCGTATTCTTCCGTCATCTGTCTTCCTTTTCTATGTGTATGGTTTTCCTGTCCATGTTGCTGAGCCTTCGGGCTTCCCTTCTGCTGCTTTCAGTGGACGAGGCATCGGTAGTGGCAACCGCATGATCCGGTCTCCGCCTCTTCTTCTTTCCCGTAAAGAGGTCCTTCAGGTAATCCACGAAACTGTCGTATTCCATCTGGTAGACGAGGCCGGCTCCGTTGCGCTGGGAGTTGTCGAGATAGTTGGAATACTGGTCGGCGGAGTGTGAGAACAGGCTCATTCGCAGATGGCCCTGTCTGTCCAGTTTGATCTCCACGTCGAGGTCTCCCACGAAATCCTGCTGGCTGCCAGTGCGCGAGTACTGGTTGTTGCCGAAGTTGCCGTTGACTATCACCCTGTTGTTGAAAAGTTGGGTGGAGACGGCCACGTCGAAGATGTCGTTGCCCTTCTCGTTGGGCTGGTAGTTGAAGCCCAGGTCGAGAGGAATGTCGAGCTTCTGGAGTATGTTGTTGAGCTGGTTGCTCATGATTTCCGACATGTTGGAATATAGGAGGGACGAATTGTTGACTATGCCCGACTGCTCGTCCGGAAGGAAGTTGTTCGAGAGTATGAGGGAAAGGAACTGCTTCTGGATCTTGTCCTCCGTCATCAGGGCGTTCTGCACCTTGGCCTTCACCGTAGGCTCCACATCCGGAACGTTGATGGAAAACGCTACGTGAGGGTTGGAAAGTTTGTCGGTGATGTTGATTCCGCATTCCACTGTCTTGCGGGTGTTGACCGACGTGGTATCGGAGATGAGAGTGGAGATGGAGGCCTTGGTCTTGTAGAGCGCGTCTATGTTGAGGGTCGTCTCCATCACGTCGCCGGCGAATTTCACCGTGCTGCCCTCCTGGATGGTGAAGTCGCGGGAGGCAAGTCCGAGAGCCACGAACTTGTAGTTTCCGGTATTTATCGTATAGTCTCCCTTCAGGTTGAATATGCCCTTACCCGGATTGACCTCCAGACCAATGTTGCCGTAACCCCTGCCGGTGAGCACGTTTCCGCTCGCCTTGTCAATCTCGAGGAAGGCTTCCACGTCCTGGTCGGCTACCGCCTGAATGTTCACGCTGAGGTTGCTGCCTGACTTTTTCTTCCTGTGGTTGAGATTTTTCAGCATTTCCTCGTAAGGGTCCACCACGATAACCTTCTCTTCCTGCTTGAATGTCAGAAGGTTGCTCTTTCCGGAGGTTGATGACCCGCTGAGAGGGATATGGATGGCTCCCGGTCCGCTGGTCCTTGCGTTTATATCCACGAAGATATCGTTTACCGGTCCTTTCACCGCCACCGAACCAGAACCGGAAAGATTGCCGTAGAAGCCGGCGTTGTCCTCTTCCCTGTTGGAGAGAAGTTCCATCTCCCTGAAGGTGATTCTCAGGTCGGTGCCTAGGTCGTAGAAATGGTTGTAGGTCAGCATGCCCTGTATCCTGCCCCTTCCGCCGTAGGCGTCGGTAAGCGTCACGTTGTCGAAATATGCCCCGTATTCGTCGACATGGAAGTTTCCGTTCACGGCGTATGGCACTCTTGTATAGTCAAGCGTGAGGGTTCCGTCTTCCAGCGTACCTCCTGTGGTGGAAATCGCGAGGGCCCTCAGAGGGCCTTCCGCATGTATGTTTGCAGACAGTTTTCCTCCCATTCCGCTAAAAAGGCCTATGAGGAAAGGTTGGGCGACAGAGGCATCCACACGGTCGAGGCGGGCGTCGATGTCGGCGAGTCCGCTCGAAGGGGAGTACCATCCGTCCATGCGTATGAGGTCGCGTCTGTCAAGTACGGAAACGAGGCTCATGTCGAAGCGTTTGTGAAGTTCGTTCCATCCGCTTTTCAGCATCATGTTTCCCAAGGCGGCCCCGCCCAGCCGGGTGCCCTCGCACACGAGATTGGCAAGCAGCCCCTTGTTGCCCTCCTCCGACGAAGTGAGCACCGCATCGCCGCTCACCATGCCTTTCAGTCCGAGTTCGCCCTTGATGAGGGCGTTCAGGAAAGCTATGCTGAAGCGGTCCATGTGGAGCTTGAGTTCCTCGTCAGAATCCTTTGCGAGGGCCCCCGAAGCGCTGATATGCTGTTCCCCGTTTGTGAGTTCAAAGCCTTCTATGCTGATTTTCCCGCCTTCAAGCCTCATGCGGGAAGGCTTTACCGTCCATGTGTCGGAATTGAAGGTGAGGCTGGACGGAAGTATGGATACATGATAGTCAGGCACACCCTCGCAGCGGTCAAGGTCGGCAGTCGCGTATATTTCCCCGCCGTTCCTGAGTTCCCCGTCGTTCCTGAACAGGAAGGTGAAATCCACCAGGTCGTTGTCACCGCTGAGTTTCATGACACCGTTCTCAAGTTTGATGCCCGCGAGCGATGCGTCGTCGGTCTCCAGGCGGGCCTTGAGGATCTCGCTTCTGTTGTCCAGATGAACAGAGAGATCTTTCGCGAAGTTCTCCCTGTAGGCTATGCGCTGTGAGATGATGTCGGCGTCCATGTTGCCCGAGCCGTCTATCTTGAGTGAGAGGCCGGTCTTGTCAGCTATGTACATGCCCGGGAGCACGAAGGAGAGTATGTCGCGGGTGTTCTGGAAATAGAACGAGAGGTCGTAGCTGTTGCCCTTCCACTCGTAGGACGCGTCCCGGAAGAGCGACGGAGTTTCCTTCTTGAGGGTGATTCCAAGCAGGTCCCTCACGAATTCGGCCAGAGGGGCTGTGCCCTTGAAGGAGCCGTTGGCAAAAGAGGAGTTGAATCTTCCCCTGAAGACGTCGTCATTCTGGTGGGAGGATATGGATATGTTGCCTATGTTGTGGCGCCCGTCGGAGTTCTCGAGTTCTATGCCAGTCACGTCTATGCTTCCGAGCATGTCACCCTTGCCGGTACGGTTGAAGTTCGCAGTCGTAGCGAACTTGGCTCTGGATAGCCCCCTTTTGTCAAGATGGATGGCGTTCAGGTCGGCGTAGCCGACATTTGCGAAGAACTTATATACGGCGTTGTTGGTCTTGGAAGACAGGGCGAGAGCTCCCTGGAAGAGAAAGTTGAGGTTGGGGTCATCGCATACCACTGTTCCGAAGAAGCCGTCCGCATCGAAACTGCCCACCGCTGCCAGTCCCGAGTAGTCATAACCCTTTATGCTGGCCCTATCCACGGTAAGTGAGTCTATGGCCACCTCCATCTTTTCTTCAGCATTGCCCAGGTTCGCCCTGAAAGCGGTGGAGAGGGAAGTTTCGCGGATGAGGGTGCTGCCTACGATGTTTCCGACGTCAAGGTCTTCAGTGCTGGCCGTGCCGTCTATCCTTATTGGGCGTACTTTGTCCGTGATGCCCCTGACGAGCAGGTCCGCGTCGAGACAGCCATCCCTCGAACTGAGGCCGACATCCACAGCCAGACTGTCGAGCGTTCCCTTAACTCCGCCCGTGAGCAAGAAATCCGTTTTCTTCGCGAATTTCGAGAGGTCCAGCTTCGAATCCGGCGCCCATCCTCTCAGGAAAGAGCTGAGCGAAGCTGTAGTGAAGTCCATGCGGTCTATGTCGAAGTCCATGAACATCCCATCCGTATCCGGAATACCCATGATGGAGCCGGTCAGATCGATGCTGAAGCCACCTCCGCAGGTCTGGAGTCTGAGCCCGTCGGTGTGGAGGTCGTCTACGGTTCCGTGGACACGACCTTCGATGAGCGCGTCCATCGTGAACCTGTCAAGTGAAGGAGAGAAGTATTTTAGGGTCGAGAGCGAGAGTCTTGACGGACGTATGTCTCCATCGAGGGTCACCAGGTGGATGAAGTCGGAAAAATCCCTGTTGCCGTTGGCATAGCTCATGACAAAGTTTGGGATGTCCAGGTCCGAGTTTCCGTCGGAAAGCCGGAGGTTTTCAAGCAGGGTCCGTCCGTTGCCCACCACCGCATCGGCCGAAAGGTAGCCGCAGGTGAAGCCACTTTTCTCCCTCAGTATGGCATGTTCCAGCCTTCCTCCCATCTCCCCTCCGTCCATACGGATTTCCCTCGCCAGAGCCTCATCCATGACGACGTCAAGGTTGTTCCAGTCTATTCCCCCTTCCCTATGGTCCTTGTCAGTGCGGAGATTCTTCATGGTGAAGCGGAAGTTGCTGATGACCGCCTTGCGTATGTCGAAGACCTTGGACATGTTCTTCGGCTTGTCCGGGTCCCTCTTTTTCAGCCGGAATATCCTCTGGAGGCTGGTGGTGCTATCTTCTATCACGAGGTTGAGTGCAGCGTCTTCAAGCCGGACGGTTCCCAGGTGGAGGCCCTCCCCCGCGGTCAGCCCGGAAAGACCGAGAGAGGCGGTGAGGGTTCCCGCGCTGAAAAGGGTGTCTCCCGCTTCGGGAGCAGGATTCCTGTCCTTCACGATGACGTTTTTCAGGACCAGGGTATTGAAGGGACGCAGATAAACCGAGCCTATTTCCACGTCACCGTCCAGGCTTACGGCCAGTTTTTCCATCACCCTACGGGTGAGGCAGGTCTGCACGGAGGGAAACTGCAGCGCAACAACAGCTGCAGCAAGGCTCAATATGAAGGCTAATACCATAGCCTTCAGTATTTTAGCAAATCTCTTGATAATACAGGTAGCTAAATCATGCGAAGTTACGCAAAAAAATCAATTGTGCGTAGCACGCACGTACGCGCGTCATGGACGGAAATTTTTTACCTTTGCAGATTAAAACTGAACATACACGATGGCAGACATTATATTGGGCATAGAATCATCCTGCGACGACACCTCGGCTGCAGTCATCCGCGACGGCTGGCTGCTCTCCAACGTGCTCGCCAGCCAGGACGTACACAAGGCATACGGCGGGGTGATTCCCGAACTGGCCTCCCGCGCCCACCAGCTTAACATAGTCCCCGTTGTAAGCCAGGCAATTGACCGTGCAGGCATCACGCCGGAGGACATCACCGCAATAGCCTTCACCAGAGGCCCCGGGCTTATGGGTTCCCTCCTTGTCGGGACTTCCTTCGCCAAGGCCCTGTCCTTAGCCATTGACAGGCCCATGGTGGAGGTCAACCACCTTCAGGGACATATACTTGCAAACTTCGTGAAGCAGGAAGGCAGGGAGAACCTCCAGCCTTCGTTCCCATACCTCTGCCTCCTCGTTTCCGGAGGCAACTCCCAGATAGTCAAGGTAACCGACCCTCTCCACTTCGAGATTCTCGGCCAGACCATAGACGACGCTGTGGGAGAGGCCTTCGACAAATGCTCAAAGATGATGGGGCTGGGCTATCCCGGCGGTCCTGTGATAGATAGGCTCGCAAAGGAGGGAGACCCCCTGAGGTTCAAGTTCGCGAAGCCCCATGTGGACGGGCTCGACTACAGTTTCAGCGGCATCAAGACCTCCCTTCTCTACTTTGTCAGGGACCAGATTGCCCTGGACCCCGACTTTATGGAAAAGAACAAGGCGGACATCTGCGCCAGCTTCCAGAAAGCCCTGATAGACATACTGATGGACAAACTCATCAAAGCTGCCAGACAGACGGGCATAAAGGAAATCACCATAGGAGGAGGTGTCTCCGCCAACAGCGGCCTGAGGGCACGAATCGAGGAGGAAGGCCGGAAACGCGGATGGAAGACCTATCTTCCGGAGTTTAAGTTCACCACCGACAACGCGGCCATGATAGCCATAGCCGGATGGTATCATTACATGAACGGCGAGAGGAGTTCTCTTGACGTTGCGCCGGCATCGCGCGCCGCGGAATTGTAAACCCGCAAGTTTCACAGACATGTCAACAATCTGCAACATAATCTTAATCATGACAACAATAAGCAACATAATCATCAACGGGAAAGCATCAGACCTCCGCATGGAGGACGGAAGGATAGTCAGGATAGCGCCTGCATGCACGCTTGAGGGCGGAGAAATAATCGACGGCAAGGGCAAGACAGCCTTCCCGAGCTTCGTCAACATGCACACCCACTCGGGAATGGCACCGATGAGGGGAATATGGGAAGACCTCGCCCTCAGCGAGTGGCTGCCCAAGGTCTGGGCGCTCGAAGCCAAGATAGACGGGGAGTTCATATACCACGCCACCAGACTTGCCTGCCTGGAAATGATAAAGACGGGCACGACATGCTTCAACGACATGTACTGGTTCCAGGAGGATGCAGCGAGGGCTGTGGCCGAGATGGGACTGAGAGGTGCGGTTTCCTATGTGATACTGGACAATTTCGACAAGGACAAGATCA
>JABUTS010000024.1 GCA_021443565.1 Bacteroidales bacterium
TAAGAATATGGGACAGAAAACTAATCCTATCAGCAACAGAATCGGCATCACCCGTGGTTGGGACTCTAACTGGTGTGGTGGCAACTATGCGGAGAAGATCGCAGAGGACTTCGAGATCCGCAAGTATCTCGTGAACCGTCTTGCAAAGGCCAGCCTTTCAAAGATCGTTATCGAGAGGACTCTCAAGCTCATCACCGTGACTATCCACGCTGCTCGTCCGGGCGTCATCATCGGCCGTCAGGGTTCAGAGGTGGACAAGCTCAAGGAAGAGCTCAAGAAGGTAACCAAGAAGGATGTTCAGATCAACATCTACGAGGTGCGCAAGCCAGAGGTTGACGCCCACATCGTGGCAGACAACATCGCCCGTCAGATCGAGGGACGCGTTTCATATCGTCGCGCGATAAAGATGGCTGTCGCCACCACCATGAGGGTAGGCGCAGAAGGTATCAAGATTCAGATCAGCGGCCGTGTAGGCGGTGCTGAAATGGCAAGAAGCGAAATGTTCAAGGAAGGCCGTACTCCTCTCCACACGTTCCGCGCCGATATCGACTACGCTCTCGCAGAGGCTCACACCAAGGTCGGTGTTCTCGGCATCAAGGTTTGGATCTGCAACGGCGAGGTATACGGAAAGAAGGACCTCTCTCCTAACGCGGGCGTAGCTGCACAGGCTCAGGCTTCAAACAACCAGGGCAGGCAGAACAATCGTGGCGGTGACCGCCGTCGCGGAGGCCGCGGGCCACGCAGGGAGAACAAGTAATTACTTGTCTACATACACGGAGCCAATCCTCAAGGGGATTGGCTTTTTCTTTAATAGTTACTAACTTTGACGTACAAATTCAAAACTATATGAAAAAATCAGCAATCATTGCAATTGCGGCTGCCATTGTCTGCAGCTGTGGCAAGCCTGCGGTAACGCAGATTAACGGCGTATCTGAAATCAAGAACCAGGTTTGGAAGGCATCTTTCACCATTCCTGAGGTGATAGATACTACCGTGGAGATGTATGCGGGCGAGTTTTCTCTTGAAATTCCTGCCGCACCAACAAAGGCCGGAGTGGTAAAGGCCGGATCTTTCAGGGAGCGCTTCATTTCTGACGGTACTCCTATGAACATCGTCATCGATTCTCTCGGAATCCACATCGCATGCCTCACTCCTGAAAAGTCCATTCATGCAAGGTGGGCCGAGTTCAAGGATGCCACCAAGAAGATTTTCGAGGACCACTATGCAAGCATGGCAGCCCTCAGGGAGAAGGGTCTTGAAAATGAAGCTTTCGAGGCTGAGTCAAAGACCATCCTTGACGCCACCGTCGAAAAGCTCAAGGGATTCCTCCTTGATGCCGCAAAGAACAACAAGGACAACTATATTGCCATCGAGGCCGTTCAGAACCTCCGTGGCCAGGGAATCATCGAGGACGAGGAACTCCTGTCGGTAATCAATTCCCTTTCAGACGAACTCAAGGCTGACCCGCAGATCCAGAAGATGCTTACCGTAATGGAGAACTATGCAAAGACAGCTGAGGGCAAGCCTTTCACAGACTTCACGGTCGAGACCGTTGCCGAAGACGGTAGCACCACCAAGGTAAGTCTCTCTGACTATGTCGGCAAGGGCAAGTACATTCTCGTGGACTTCTGGGCATCTTGGTGCGGACCATGCAAGGCTGAGATTCCTAATGTGAAGAACGTTTATGAAACCTATGCGGGGGAGAACTTCGACGTTCTCAGCGTTGCTGTATGGGACAAGCCTGAAGATACCATCAAGTCAGCTGCCGAGCATGGAATTGTCTGGAACCAAATCAACAATGCACAGAGCGTTCCTACAGACATCTATGCCATCCAGGGCATTCCTCACTTCATCCTCTTCGGCCCGGACGGAACTATTGTCAAGCGCGGTATCCGTGGCCCTAAGATTGGTGAGGCCGTTGCCGAGGCTCTCGGCAAGTAATGACCTTAAGGGAGAAAATATCACTGTTTCCACATTCCCCGGGAGTCTACAGATACTATGACTCCGCGGGGAATGTAATTTATGTGGGCAAGGCAAAGGACCTGCACAAGAGGGTTGCACAGTATTTCGTAGACCCGTCCCGCCTGACCCGCAAGACCGCCATACTGGTTTCGAAGATTGCCGATGCCCAGTATTCCGTGGTCAACTCAGAGGCTGACGCGCTGCTTCTCGAGAATAATCTCATCAAGCAGTATAAGCCACGCTACAACATCCTGCTCAAGGATTCCAAGACCTATCCATGGATATGTGTCACTGCAGACCCCTATCCTAAGGTCTTCCTGACGCGCCGCCACCAGAAAAACGGCTCACGCCATTTCGGTCCATACAGCAGCGTCATGCATGCCAGGGCTCTGCTGGAACTCTTTTCTACCCTCTACCCTCTGCGCACCTGCAACAACAAGATAAGTGCCGACAGCATACTGCGCGGCAGGATGAGACCCTGCCTAAACTTCCACATAGGCAAATGCCGGGGCTGCTGCACGGGCGCAATATCACAGAAGGAATACAACGACAATATCGAGGAAATCGTCCGCCTTCTCAAGGGAGGAGGCAAGGAGATGATAACCCACTACCGGTCAATGATGGAGGCCGCTGCCGCGGATCTGGATTTCGAACAGGCTGCTGTCTTCAAGGAGAAGATGCAGGCCCTCGAGAAACATTACGGCAAGTCCGTCATAATGAATGAGGGGGTGGGGAACGTGGATGTGTTCTCCCTTGTTTTCGATGCGGAGGAAGCCTATGGCAACTTCCTGAGGCTGCACGACGGAGCAATAATCCAGTCCCTTGACCTCGGCTTCAAATTGGGAATAGAAGAGAGCCGTGAGGACGTGCTCAGTTTTTTCATAGGCGAAATAGAATCAAAATTCGGGCGGCTCAGCGAGGAAATCATAGTCCCGTTCCTGCCGAATCTGGAAATTGAAGGCTCAGAATTCCGCATACCCGTCAGAGGAAACAAGCTTGCTCTGCTTGAGCTCAGCGCAAAGAATGCAAGGGAACTGCGCTTCAACACCCTTCGTCAGCAGGAGCACTCAGACCCCGAGGAATTCAAGCTCAAGGTGCTCTCGGAACTCAGGGATGCCTTGGGGATGAAGGTCCTGCCCGTCCATATCGAATGTTTTGACAACTCCAACATCCAGGGCACCAACCCTGTTGCCTCCTGTGTATGTTTCCGTGACGCCAGGCCCTCCAAGAAGGATTACCGTCATTTCAAGATAAAGACCGTGGTCGGGGCAAACGACTATGCCTCCATGAAGGAGGTCGTGAACCGCCGCTACTCCCGCATGCTTCAGGAGTGCCCGGAAGACCTTCCCCAGCTGGTGGTGATCGACGGCGGAAAGGGCCAGCTGGCCTTCGCCTATGAGGCTCTTGCAGAACTGGGACTCACGGACAGGCTGACCGTTGTCGGCCTTGCCAAGAGGCTGGAGGAGGTCATACGCGTGGGCGACCCTTATCCTCTTTTCATAGACAGGAATTCCCAGGCCTTGAAGGTACTGCAGCAGATCAGGGACGAGGCGCACCGCTTCGGCATAACCTTCCACCGCAATCTTAGAAGCAAGGCCCAGGTAAAATCCGCCCTTACGGACATCCGGGGAGTGGGCGGGAAGACAGAGCAGAGGCTCTTGCTTCACTTCGGAAGCGTGGCAAGAATAGCCGCTGCCGGCAGGGAAGAGCTGGCTGCGCTGGTGGGCCCGAAACTCGCGGATGAGATAAAATCGGCACTGACAGGGGAGGAATAATGCCGATTTCTCGCTATGTTGTTCATTTTTAAGGAATTTTTTCTTTAATTTGCACTTCGTTTGGGAATAGAAAGAAAAGACAATACATAAACTTAAACACTTTTAAACATCATTATTATGGCAAACGTTGCAGAAAAGGTAAAGGCCATCATCGTTGACAAGCTTGGCGTAGATGAGTCGGAAGTAACTGAAACAGCGAGCTTCACCAACGACCTTGGAGCAGACTCTCTTGACACTGTAGAGCTCATCATGGACTTCGAGAAGGCTTTTGAAATTACCATCCCTGACGAGGACGCTGGAGAGCACATCCAGACAGTCGGCGACGCTATCAAGTACATCGAAGATAAGGTAGCAGCAAAATAGTTTTCGCTAAAGAAAAACAGAGAGGGTGACCTTAAGTCTCAGACTTTCCGGTCACCCTCTTTTCATTTATCACATATCGCCTGTTTCTACCTGGCGGTTTCAGGAACTGAATATACCACTACCAGTCTCGGCCTGTCGCCCTTTGCCTGAGGGCCGGCGAGAACAGCGTCATAGTAGCGGTCTATGTCAAGCTGTGTGGCGGTGCTGCTGCTTGAACTGCTGCTCTGGCTCTGGTTGTACATCATGTTGTATAGATAGTAGTTGTAATAGTTGTTGTAGCCATAGCTTCCGTAACCGCCGTACCCGCCATAACCACTGTAGCCATATCCTCCATATCCGCCGTAACTGCCATACCCATATCCTCCATACAAATACTGCATCATCATAAGATAGTTGTAGTAGTCGCTGTTGCTTGAACTGCTTGAGGAAGAGGTGGTCTTATAGGTCTCCTCCTTCATTATGAGCATCCAGAGGTCGTAGTTGCTGAAGACGGCGTCGTCCTTCAGCCTGACGATTTCCTGGGTATGGAAACTGATGTCAGGCGCATAGTTGAGAAGGGAACGGTTGATGTCACCTTCATCTTCTGCGGAAACTGTCGCGTCCGTTATGCTGGCGTAGTTGTACTTTTCGCTTTCTTCGTTGAATATCTTGCAGGTAGGGTTGAGAATGGTCGGATATAGCCCCATCCTGGTGTAATCTTCGGGCATGATGAAAGGAAGTATCATGCTGCTCCTGTTGATTACGACCTCGTCGACCTTCTTTACCCCGTGCCGGGTCATCTTCGCGACGAGCTTGTCCCTTATCTCCTTTGCCGAGATGACTGGCTTGAGGCCTGTGCCGCCTTCTATCCTGAAGCTTTCTCCCAATCCGCTGATAACTTTGCCCTGGCTTTCGTGCTCAATCAGGTTGAATGCGTATTGTGTCGGCATGGTAGGGGAAGAACTGTTCTTGTTGTACTTGATCTTGGTCGCAGGGCCGAAGAAGAAGAGAAAGGAGGTGTCCTTCTGCACTCCGTCGTAGGTCGAGTTGAACTTCAGCTCTGCGAAATTGCCCTTGACATAGGAATCCTCGGTGTAGATGCTGATGTCGAACATGTTGATTCGGCCTCCGTTGCCGTCGGGCAGGTCGCTGCTGATTATGATGCCCGGGAGCATCTTGATGAAGTTAGGAATCGTATCCAACACATAGACGTTGTTCTTGGAAGCATTGAGCATCTTGTCCATGTACTTCTGGGCGAAAGCGTCAGTGAAGAAAAAGCCGAGCGTGTCACCGCCGCCGTAAGTCGGTATGCCCTTGGAGATGACGGGAAGGTTGATGTATGATTCCCTGCGGACGTCGCTGCTGTATACGAAGGAACTCCATGCCGAGTCCTTGCAGACCGTCGGGATTTCCTCAAGGTCATGGACCTTGATGTTCTGGAGTATGTGGGCCTGGTCTGCCTGTACGCACGATACGGTATCGTTTACCGCGTTGAACCCGAAAGATTTCAGCTTGGGGTTGCTGCCGAAGTCGAGGGTGTCGGAGATGGGCACCAGTGAGAGAGCGCAGCTTCTGGTGGTGAGACCGAAGGCCTCGTCCCTGATGGCACCGAAGGTCATGCGGAGTGAACTGTACCCTGACAAGTTGTCAAGGGATTCCATTCTTATGTCGTCAAGATACAAGGTGTCGACATATACGTCGAAGAGCTGGTTTTCGGGTATCATGTTCCTGCCGATTTCGGAGTTGACGCCGATGCAGGCTGTGGCAGACAATGACAATGCGGCCGCAGAAAGGACCGCATTTCTTAAGGATATGTGCTTGAAATGCATTTTTACAAACTGTCGTAGAAACTGTTGTATTTGTCCATGTACGATCCGTCTTCCATCGAAGCTGCGTCATATTCGAGCACTGGGACGGAGAGACTTCTGCAACTCTCGGCAAGCTCGGGCGCTATGTCGCCCGAAGCCATAATTATGCCGTCGCTGTAACGTGCAGCAAGTTTTGCAAGGTTCATGCCGTCGGGAGTGTTGAGTTCGGCAAGATCCCCGGCAGTCACGTTCCCGAAAGATGCCGCGTCGATGAAGTTCGCCTGGAAATTCTCTGCGGGAGTGTCGTCGTAAAGCGAAAGCACGATCCTGCTGTCTGCAAAGATAGGGTCATCCTTGAACTCCTTCTTGAGATATACCGGAAGCAGATGGGTGATCCAGCCGTGGCAGTGGATGATGTCCGGTGCCCAGCGGAGCTTCTTGACCGTTTCCAGCACGCCCCTCGCGAAGAAGGCAGCCCTCTCGGCATTGTCTTCAAAGAAATGTCCGTCGGCATCGGAGAATACCGCCTTCCTGCGGAAGTAGTCTTCGTTGTCGATGAAATAGACCTGCATGCGACCCGCAGGGATGGATGCTACCTTGATTATCAGTGGCCTGTCCACATCGGAAATGATTATGTTCATGCCGGACAGCCTGATAACCTCGTGGAGCTGGTTCTTCCTCTCGTTGATGCAGCCGTAGCGCGGCATGAACGAGCGGATCTCCCTCTTTCTCTCCTGGGTGCCCTGCGGAAGATAACGGCCTATGCCGGAAATCTTCGTCTCAGGCAGGTATGGATAGATTTCGGAATTGACGAACAATACTCTTTTAACGTCTCCCATAAGCGAGCTTTTTAAGGACAAATTTTCACAAAGGTATGAAAATTTTTATTAAATGACTAACTTTGAGGCCGATTGGTCAGCATGGCAAAGGAAGGAAAGCATATAATCAACAGGAGATTGCTCAGCTCCTACGTTTCTTCGGTGATAAGCATCGGTCTTGTCCTCCTCCTGGTCGGTGTCGCGGCGCTGTTGCTCGTGAACGCCAGGGGTGTGGCTGACTATTTCAGGGAGAACCTCAGAGTGGCCGTCATGCTTGTTCCGGATGCGGACGAGTCAAGTGCCAGGGACTTCGCCGACGAGCTTTCCATGCTGCCTTTCGTAAAGGCAGTGGAATATGTCTCACCGGAGCAGGGCGCGGCGGAAATGGCTGCCCAGCTTGGCGATGATTTCCTTTCCGTTTTCGAGTCTTCGCCTCTCCCTTCGTCTCTTGAGCTCTCGATAAGGGCCGGTTATATGGCTTCAGACAGCCTTGCCTCCATAGTGGACAGAATTTCATCCTACGGCATAGTGGAGGAAACCGTATATCAGGAATCCCTCGTGGAGGCCCTGAATGCAAATCTCGGGAAAATCTCGGTGCTGCTCCTCCTTTTCATAGCCCTGCTGTTGTTCGTGTCCTTCGTGCTCATAAACAATACGGTCAGGCTGAATGTTTTCAGCCACCGCTTCTCCATCCATACCATGAAACTGGTGGGGGCAACCCGTTCCTTCATACGCCACCCCTTCATGGTCCAGGCGCTTTTCCAGGGACTTTTCGCATCCTCGCTCGCGACAGGCTTCCTGCTCGCCGGCCTGTTCGTGCTCAAGTCTGAATTCATTGAACTTTTCACGATATTTACCCTGCCGCTATTCCTGACGGTTGCCGCCGTGGTCTTCGCCACGGGCGTCCTGCTCTGTCTCACGAGCACCTTCTTCTCCGTCAACAGAATGGTTTCCTTCAGCAGGGATGACCTCTATATATAGAATCTGTATGGCAAAGACAGCAAATACCCAGGAAAGGAAGCAGGTCCGCCCCCAGACACCTGCCACCGACAAAATGCCGATGACGGCAAAGGGGCTCCGCCTTCTCATCGTAGGCCTCGTGGTAATCATTTCCGGTTTCATTCTCATGATAGGCGGCGGGAGCGACAATCCTGAAGTGTTCAATTACGCGATGTTCGATTTCAGAAGGCTTTATGCGGCACCTATAGTGATAATAGCCGGAATCATCATCGAAATAGTGGCCATAATGGGATGCAGGCGCTCGAAGGAATAATACTCGGCGCAATCCAGGGGCTCACGGAATTTCTTCCCGTGAGCAGCAGCGGCCACCTCGTGATTGCGAGGGAACTCCTGGGCATTGAGGCTTCGGAAGACCTTACCATGGAGGTCGCCCTCCATACGGCCACCGTGCTCAGCACCATCGTGGTGTTCCGCAAGGAAATCCTTTCCCTGCTCAAGGGCTTTTTCAAGTTCAGATACAACGACGAGACCGACTACCTGTTCAAGATTGCGCTTTCCATGGTGCCCGTCTTCGTGGTCGGTGTGTTCTTCAAGGATGCGGTCGAGGCTCTTTTCGGCTCGCTTCTCTCGGTGGGCATTGCCCTGATGATTACCGCCGTGCTGCTCTTCCTTTCGGACCAGATGGGACGGAGGGGTGGCCTTGGGCTGAGTGGCGATGCGCCTGAACCCCGCAACGGAATCTCCTGGTGGCAGGCCTTCGTGACGGGACTCGGCCAGGCCTTTGCGGTTGCTCCCGGACTCTCACGCTCCGGTACCACAATAGCCACGGGCATAATATCGGGCGTCAGAAGGGAGAAGATGGCTCAGTTCTCCTTCCTCATGGTCCTCCCCCCGATACTGGGAGAAGCCTTGCTTGAGGTTGCGGGGGGTGATTTCGCGCAATCCTCCGCAGGAGCGCTCCCGCTGCTGCTGGGTTTCGTTTCGGCTTTTCTTACGGGGCTCCTTGCCTGCAAGGCTATGGTGGCGCTTGTTCGCCGTTCCCGCCTCGGCTGGTTCGCCCTCTACTGTGCCTTGCTTTCCGTGGCTGTAACCGTTTCCGCCGTTCTTGCTTAGATGGACCGCAGATACTCATATTTCGTTTCAGACGTCCACCTCGGACTTCAGCTTATGGATGCCGATGGCCGTGAGAGGCGCTTCGTTTCCTTCCTGCGCTCACTAGACCCATCGTCCACCGAGGGCCTCTACCTGCTCGGAGACATCTTCGACTTCTGGTATGAATACAAACACGTGGTGCCCAAGGGGTTCAACCGCGTGTTCGCCGCCCTTCAGGACCTTGTGGACAGGGGAGTCAAGGTTTTTTTCATGCAGGGGAACCATGACATATGGACCTATCATTATTTCGAGGATTTGGGCATGACCGTGCTGCCTCAGCCCTGGCACATGACCATAGGCGGCAGACGCTTCTGCATAGGTCACGGGGACGGTCTCGGTCCGGTTTCCACCGGCTACAGGCTCATGAACGGAGCATTCAGGAACAAGGTCCTGCAGGCTCTCTTCAGTTGTCTTCACCCAACGATCGCCTTTGCATTCGGCAACTCATGGTCGGCTTCGCGGCGCAGGAAGCATCTTGCTGCCGGGCCTTACGCATTCAGGGGGAAGGATGAGCCATTGTGGAAGTTTGCGGAGGCGGAGAAGGCTCCCGACGGCTCTCCGGTGGATATCTTTATTTTCGGCCACCTGCACAGCCATGTTGACGTCGTCCTCGGGAGCGGTGCGCGTTTCCTGATGACCAGGGACTGGCTCCCGGCTTCTGAATACGTGGTTTTTGACTCCGTGACGCTTACCTGCGAGATAATGGATTGCGGTCTTGCGTGAGATATTCTTCCGGGATCTCAACCTTTGCGGGATACTCCAGGAAAAGGGAAAAGTAGAAATTGTCGAAATTACCCGACTCCCATATCTGTACCAACTCCTCGATTACCGAGTCCTCTCCTTCGGGGTCGTAAGGCTTCTTGAGGTCCGAGCCGAAGAGTTTAGCGACTCCCTGCCAGAAAGCCGCAGCCACCCTGTTGGTATAGTCCCTGATGATGAGGTATGAGGATTTCCCCACTTCGCGGTCTATAAGTTTCATAAGTATGCGACCCTGGGTGACGGTCAGGTGTCTGAGAGGCTTTTCGAATACGTTGAAGAGTTCCTTTTCCTTTCCGGATATGTATTTTTCCCTTTTCGCCCCCTTCAGCCTGTTCTCTTCTATGTAGGAGTCGGTGTCGGCAACTATCTTCCTTGCCACCAGGGCATACGGATAGACTTTGTTGAAATTGTACACCAGCTTGTAGTACTGTCTCCAGCTCTTCCCCTTCATCATGTAGCGCCGCGGGTAAATCCTGGAGGCCTCTATTTCATCGACATAAATGGTGTCCCTGCCGACTATGACATACTCGAATATGCCCGACCGTCCCTTGTCCTGGGCGTCGAGCGTATGGCTGGCGGAAAGAAGGGCCATGGCCAGTATGAGCAGTCCTGCCTTTTTCATCTGAATTACGGGGCGAAGTTACGCAAAGCGGGCGAAAAAGCAATCATGGGGCCATATTCCATCATGCTGAAGTTGGGCCTTTGGGCAGGCGGTCCAAAATTGCGCCAACTTTTTTTCATCAAGTAGCGTAACTGACTGATGTGTGGGATTTTGGCATGTAATTTTTCTGGTCGAAAATGTTTTAAAAAATCCGAAAAAATGTTTTGAATTGGAGTTTTTTTGCTATCTTTGCAGTCCCAATATTGAGGAAAAGTACGCCCAACCAGCTGATACTCAATTACTTGGGGTGTTTTTGGAAATTTATACTAAAGTAATAGAACAATGTTACAGCCAAAGAAAACAAAATTCAGAAGGCAGCAAAAAGGCCGCATGAAGGGCCTCGCGCAGAGAGGTGCGCAGCTTGCTTTCGGTTCTTTCGGTATCAAGACCTTGGAGAACTGCTGGCTTACAGGCCGTCAGCTCGAGGCAGCACGTCAGGCAGTTTCGCGTCACATGAAGCGTGAAGGTAAGATTTGGATCAGAATCTTCCCTGACAAGCCTTACACCAAGAAGCCTGCCGAAGTACGTATGGGTAAGGGTAAAGGTAATCCCGAGGGATTCGTATGTCCTGTAACCCCGGGCCGCATACTCATCGAGGTAGAGGGCGTTTCCCTCGAAATCGCAAAGGAGGCTCTCCGCCTTGGAGCGCAGAAGCTCCCTGTAACCACCAAGTTCGTGGTTCGTCGCGATTATGAAGAATAACATTTAATGGAGAACGGAAAAATGAAAGCAAAGGAAGTACGCGAAATGTCGGTAAGCGATCTCCGCGACCGCATCGAGGTTGAGACTGCGAATCTCAACACCATGAAGCTCAATCACACTATCTCTCCATTAGAGGATACATCAAAGATCAGCAAGGCAAGGAGAGACATCGCCCGCATGAAGACTATCCTCGCCCAGAAAGAAACCCAGAACTAAAAACGATTCTGAAAAATGGAAAGAAATCTTCGTAAAGAGAGAATAGGCGTAGTGGTCAGCAACAAGATGGACAAATCTATCGTGGTTGCCGTTGAAACCCAGGAGAAGCATCCTATCTACGGCAAGTTCGTAAAGAAGACCACAAAGTTCGTCGCTCACGACGAGAAGAACGAGTGCAGCGAAGGCGATAAGGTACGCATTATGGAAACCCGTCCTTTGAGCAAGTCAAAGAACTGGAGATTGGTAGAAATTGTAGAAAAGGTTAAGTAACATGATACAGCAGGAATCACGTTTACAGGTGGCTGACAACAGCGGAGCAAAGGAAGTTCTCTGCATCCGCGTGCTTGGCGGCACACGCCACCGTTATGCAAAGGTAGGCGACAAGATCGTCGTTGCAGTAAAGAGTGCCATCCCTGGCGCTGATGCCAAGAAGGCTTCAGTTTCCAAGGCTGTGGTAGTACGTACCAAGAAGGAAATCCGCAGACCGGACGGTTCTTACATCCGTTTCGACGACAATGCCTGCGTCCTTCTCAATAATGCCGGCGAGCTTCGCGGAACACGTATTTTCGGCCCTGTGGCCAGAGAGCTCCGCGAGAACTACATGAAGATCGTTTCACTGGCACCGGAGGTCCTCTAAAATCAAGTGAATATGAAAAAGTTACACATAAAGAAAGGTGACACCGTATATGTTAATGCCGGCAATGACAAAGGCAAGACCGGCAAGGTGCTCGAGGTGATCCCTTCAAAGGACCGCGCCATCGTTGAGGGAGTCAACATGGTCAGCAAGCACAGCAAGCCAAGCCCTAAGAACCCTCAGGGCGGTATCGTTAAACAGGAGGCGGGAATCCACATTTCAAATCTCCAGCTCGTTGACCCTAAGAGCGGCAAGGCTACAAGGGTTGCCATGAAGATTGAGGATGGCAAGAAGGTTCGTATCGCCAAGAAATCAGGAGAGGAGATCAAGTAATTATGGCAAAGTCAACCAAGAAATCAGGCGAGCAGGCTGCAGTTCCAGCAGGCTACAAGCCGGCTCTTCAGACAGTGTACAAGGAGCAGATCGTTCCTAAGCTGATGAAGGAGTTCTCATATACCACAGTGATGCAGTGCCCTAAGCTCGTTAAGATTACCATCAATGAGGGTGTCGGAGACGCAACAGGCGACAAGAAGCTCGTAGAGGTGGCTCAGCAGGAACTCTCTACAATCACCGGCCAGAAGGCAGTCACCACGGTATCACGCAAGGATATCTCTAACTTCAAGCTCCGTAAGGGCATGCCTATCGGCGCCAAGGTTACTCTCCGTTCAACCAAGATGTACGAGTTCCTCGAGAGGCTCATCCGCATCACCCTTCCTCGTATCCGTGACTTCAACGGCATTTCAGAGAAGCTTGACGGCAAGGGTAACTACACTCTCGGCATCAAGGAGCAGATTATCTTCCCGGAGATTGACATCGACAAGATTACCAAGATCCTCGGTATGGAAATCACTTTCGTGACCACAGCCAACACAGACGAAGAGGCTTATGCACTTCTCCGCGAGTTCGGCCTTCCATTCAAGAAAAATAACAAGTAATTCCAGAGTATACCATGGCAAAAGAATCAATGAAGGCTCGCGAGGTAAAGCGCGCGAAACTGGTTGCTAAGTACGCTGAGAAGCGTCAGGCTCTCAAGGAGGCTGGCGACTGGGCTGCTCTCGACAAGCTCCCCAAGAACTCGGCAGCATGCCGCATGCACAACCGCTGCTCACTCACCGGTCGTCCAAAAGGTTATATGAGGATGTTCGGAATCAGCCGTATCCAGTTCCGTGAGATGGCTGCGAACGGTCTCATCCCGGGCGTGAAGAAGGCTAGCTGGTAAACAATTTATCACCTTATATTATAAACAATCGGATATCGGGCGTCCCGCGACGCCGGTTTCTAAAAAACTCAAGACAAATGACTGATCCAATTGCAGACTACCTTACCAGAGTGCGCAACGCTTACTCTGCAGGTAAGAAGATCGTAGAGGTGCCTTCATCCAAGATGAAGCTCGCCATCACGAACATCCTTTGCGAAAAGGGTTACATCCTCAGCTGGAAGCTTGTTGAGGGCACCCCTTTCAACACTATCAAGATTGCTCTGAAGTATCATCCTCAGACCAAGGCCGCAGCCATCAAGAAGATAGAGCGCGTTTCAAAGCCTGGTCTCAGGAAGTATTCAGATGTGGAGAACATGCCACGCGTCCTCAACGGACTCGGCATCGCCATCCTCTCCACTTCGAAGGGCGTAATCACCGACAAGGAGGCCAGAGAGCTCAACGTGGGCGGTGAGGTATTATGTAAAGTTTATTAATTAAAGTAGCAGAATAATGTCAAGAATAGGTAAATTGCCTGTAAACCTTCCTGCCGGAGTAACGGTAACTGTCGGCTCCGACAATGTGGTAAAGGTTAAAGGACCTCTCGGCGAACTTTCTCAGAAGGTGGATTCAGACATCACCGTGACCGTAGAGGGAACAGAAGTAAAATTGACACGCCCTACCGACCTTCCAAGGCACCGCTCGCTCCACGGTCTCTACCGTGCGCTCATCAACAACATGGTTGTAGGTGTTTCAGAGGGTTTCACCGTAAAGCAGGAACTCGTCGGCGTAGGTTACCGTGTTGAAGTGAAGGACCAGCTCCTCATCTTCGCTCTCGGTTACTCCCACGACATCCATTTCATGCTTCCGGCAGAAATCAAGGCTGAGGCTGCGGCTGTAAAGAAGGGCCAGAACCCTGTCCTCATACTCAAGAGCTGCGACAAGCAGCTTATCGGTGAGGTTGCCGCAAAGATCCGCTCATTCCGCAAGCCGGAGCCATACAAGGGCAAGGGTATCAAGTTCGTCGGCGAGCAGCTTCGTCGCAAGGCCGGCAAGTCAGCAGGTGCTAAATAATAGGAGGACTAGTTATGGCATTGAATAAAATTGAAAGAAGAAGAAGAATTCACTACCGTATCCGCAAAGTCGTTAATGGTACTGCTGAAAGGCCTAGAATGGTTGTCTTCAGAAGCAACAAGCAGATCTATGTACAGGTCATCGACGACCTTAAGGGCGTAACTCTTTGTGCTGCGGCTTCAAACGACAAGGAGCTCGCTGCAGAGTGCAAGGGCAAGGCAGGTATCGAGGCCGCTGCAATCGTGGGAAAGAAGATTGCGGAGAGGGCTCTCGCACAGGGTATCACCACCATCTCGTTTGACCGTGGCGGCTACCTCTATCATGGAAGAGTTAAAAGTTTGGCTGATGCTGCCCGCGAGGGTGGTCTCGTATTCTAATTGAAAGACTATGGCAAATACAAATGTTAAAAGAGTAAAGACCTCTGATCTTGAACTTAAAG
>JABUTS010000107.1 GCA_021443565.1 Bacteroidales bacterium
CAGTAGGCCTGGACGGCCTCGAGGAAGAAATCGTCGTCAACCTTGCCAGCCTCCGGGTAAACCCAGTTGAGAGAATTGTTATTCCACTTGTCTATCAGCGAGTTGAGACATGCAAGAGTGAGGTCGGGACTCTCTCCTTCATAGTCCAGCAAAGTGGCGGTCTTGTTGAAGTAGAGGCTGAGGTCCTCGGGATGCAGCTGTATGGCCTTGTCTATGGACTTGAGAGCCTGGGAGAAGAGTTCCTCGTCGAAAACCGGCACCTGGAAATAGTTCACCGGTGCGCCCAGCGAGTCCTTCAGGGTAATCACGGGCTGCATGCCGAGATAGGTTTTGGATGGCTTGACCATGACCTCTTCGGTCCGGCTCTTGGTGAAATAGTACGCGAACTTGGCCTTGAGCATGTTCACATCGGCCGAATCCGCCTTTTCCCACTTGCCTATCAGGGTTTCCACTCCAACTCCGGCTGCTCCGACCCTCGCCACAAGGCGGTTGTACTGGTCGTTGTAGTTGACCGTCTGGGCAACCGAAAGTACCGATGCCGCTGAAAGTGCGGCTGTGATGATGATTCTCTTTATCATGTCTTTTACTTAATGTCCATCAAAATACGCCTTCCGTTGGGATGAAGGCTGTTGCTTCTGTTCCCGAGATTCTTCACGAAACCCAGGCTTACTCCCCCGTGCGTGAGCTGCAGGAAACCTTTCGGGGAGTCCGGAAAGGCAAGAGCATCCTTGTGGAGGAAGTGCAGCGCCCTTTCCCTGTCAAGTTCCACCTTCGGGAACGCCCCGTCCCAGAGTGCCATGCAGAGAGCCAGATCCTCGTCGGGAACCAGGTCGCGTCCTTTGACGGTACCGACAGTAACGCCGGAAGCAAGGGTTCTGAGCTTCGAGAAAAGGAAAGCCGCCTCGTCAGCGATGACTGCGGGAAGAGCGACCAAAGTGTCGCCCCCCCTCATTGCAAAAACCATGTCCTTGTTGAACCATGACTCTGCAGCTAATCCCGGGACTGTCCTGAAACGAGTCTGGGACCCACCGCGAAATATGCCGCCCACCTTCCTGAGGGCAGCGCAATACTGGCCTTCACCCGGCACCAAACCGGGAAACAGGCTGAAGCCGTGCTCTGTTCTTCTCGGGCCTTCACCGGGTTCAAGGTCCATGCCCGTATGGTCCGCACCGAGTTCAGCAGCAATCCATTCTGCGTTTCCGTCGTTCTCCAGACGGTTGAAGGTGCATGTCGAATAGACAAGGATTCCCCCTTCGGCCAGGGCTGGCCACACATCGGCTATTATTCTTCTCTGCCTTGAGGCACAAAGCTTTACGTTATCCGGAGACCATTGTTCAAGAGCTGACGCATCCTTTCGGAACATACCTTCTCCCGAGCACGGGACATCTGCGACTATCAGGTCGAACCAGCCCTCCAGCGCCTCGAAGCACTTCGGGTCCAGGGATGTGACCACAACGTTAGGGTCGCCCCATCTGGCCACGTTGTCAGCCAGCACGGCCGCCCGCTGCTTCATGACCTCGTTTGCAACGAGGATGAAGCGGTCGCCGCATTTCATGCGCAGCGACGCGGCAAGATCCGTTGTCTTGCCGCCGGGAGCGGCACACAGGTCCAGCACCCGCAGAGGCCTCCCCGCAGGCAGTTCCGGCAGTACATGCCTGAACATCTCGCCCACAAACATGGCAGAAGACTCCTGAACATAAAATGCGCCTGCGTGAAAAAACGGCTCCAGCGTGAAAGACGGCCTCGAGGCCAGAATGCGCCCGAAACTGCTCCAGGGCACGGGCGAGGAACTTTCCAGAAAGGTTGGAGCGGCGGGCTTGAAAGGATTCAGACGCACGGACACGCCGCACTCCCGCGAAAGCCCCTCAAGGACGGCCGCGGCGTCAGCCTTTCCCGCCGCCTCTTCAAGCAGCAGCACAAAACTTTCCGGAAATTTCATCTGGTCTATTTGAACATTGAGGGGTCTACCCCCTCCGGCATCCTGCCTTCGGAAACGGCCACGAGACCATCCACTATCTTGTCGAGGGCATCCGAAATCTTCGAGCCTATCATCTGTCTCATGAAGAAATTCAGGTCCGGGTCCACCTCAATCCAGAAATCCGTCTTGCCGGCATCTCCGGCAGGAGTCGCATCGAAATGAAGGCTGACGGTGAAATGGAACGGAGCCCCGTCGTCAACAAGTTCTATCCTCGAATACGGCCGTCTCTCGCTCACCTTCACGCCAAGGTCAAAGCCCTTGAAATTGCCGTGAATGCTGTCGAAATCGGCAGTCACTCCTGTCCTCTTGTCTTCGGGAAGCCTCTCGACCAGGCTGCGCATGTCGGCAAAGCCCATATACAATTCGTACGGCGGCCTGGAAACGATGCCGTGCTTGCTGGTATACTGTGCCATAAGCCTACTCCCTGTCCCAGGTTGAAGGAGAAAGCCTCCATGCCTTCAGCACGTCGAGGTCCGACTCCTTGATATAACCGGTCTCTGCGGCAACCTCCACGAGGGCGTCATAGTTGCTCAGGGTGTCAAGCCTGACCTCAGCCTCCGCGAAAGCCTCCTCAGCCTTCGAGAAGCCGTAGGTGAAAATGGCTGCCATTCCCAGAACATCGGCACCTGCATCACGCAGAGCCTTCGTTGCCGCAAGGCTGCTCATACCCGTTGAAATCAGGTCCTCGACCACCACAGTCTTCGCACCTTCCGGAAGTATGCCCTCTATCTGCGAGCCCGTGCCGTGATCCTTCGGCTTCGGCCGGACATAGACGAAAGGCTTTCCAAGCATGTGGGCAACGAGCATTCCGTGAGCAATGGCACCTGTTGCCACGCCGGCGAGCACCTCGGCATCAGGATAGGTCGCGGATATGAAATCCGCCATCCTCCTGCACACGTCTTCCCTGATCTCAGGGTAGGATAGAATTTTTCTATTGTCGCAGTAAATAGGCGAATGCCAGCCTGAAGCCCAGGTAAAAGGGCTTTCGGGGCGAAGAAGCACCGCCTTAATCGAAAGGAGATGCGATGCAACGGCTTTTTTGGTATTGTTTTCCATATAATGCAAATGTTTCTAAATTTGTGGCGCTTTCGGTGCAGCTGCGCGTCCGCGCGCACAATCGTACAAATATACAACAATTTCGCAAGTGCGAAAACAGGGCGACAGCAAGAGAATGAGGAAAATCTATTTCGAAAAGCGGTGCATCATGGTCTGCGGCATGGACTCCCCCGTGCTTTCGGACCCCAACGTGATATGCTTCTACCCCGGCTCAAGGCCCGATCTTGGCAAGCTGGCAGCCATGATGGAAAGCGGTGACAGTCTCTCGAGAATATGCATTCCCTCCGATGACGAAGATGAAGCCTACGGTGCGCTCTGTCGTGAATTCCGCGAGGTGAACGCGGGCGGAGGACTGGTGAGAAACCGTCGCGGTGACTACCTTTTGATTTACAGGAACGGCCTCTGGGACCTTCCAAAGGGCCATCAGGAAGAAGGCGAGGACATAGAGACCACCTCGGTGCGGGAGGTACAGGAAGAAACGGGGCTGGACGAGCTCGAAATGGGGAAACTCATCTGCGTGACCGACCACTGCTACTTCCGCAACGGCATCTGGCACCTCAAGCACAGCTGGTGGTATGAGATGTTCTACAACAAACCGGTCGAACTCGTCCCCCAGACCGAGGAAGACATATCCAAGGCCGTGTGGGTGCCAAAATCGGCTCTCGCCGCTTATCTGACCAACACCTTCCCTTCCATACAGGAGGTTTTCCGCGAGGAAAGGGTATGACATGCCCCGTCTTAAAATGAATTTTGATTAAACAAAGAGTCACGTGAAACTTTTTCCGGCAATTCAAGTATAAATAAATGTTAGGGCCTTTGTCCCTGAAGATACAGAATGAAACTTTCACAATTCCAATTCAACCTCAAGAAGGAAGATATCGCCAGCGAGCCGCCTACATGGCGCGATGAAGCGAGGATGATGGTTCTCCACAAGAACACGGGAGAAATAGAGCACAAGGTATTCAAGGAGATAATCAACTATTTCGACAAGGGAGACGTCTTCGTCTTCAACGACACTAAAGTTTTTCCCGCAAGGCTTTACGGCAACAAGGAAAAGACAGGCGCCGACATTGAGGTCTTTCTTCTCAGGGAGCTCAACCGCGAGCAGAGGCTCTGGGACGTGATAGTCGACCCCGCGAGGAAGATAAGGATAGGCAACAAGCTCTATTTCGGCGAGGATGAGAGCCTTGTGGCCGAGGTCATAGACAACACCACCTCCCGCGGAAGAACCCTGCGCTTCCTTTTTGACGGAAGCTATGAGGACTTCAAGGAGACTCTCTTCTCCCTCGGACAGACTCCTGTCCCGCCTTGGGTTAAGGAAAAGGTCACACCGGAGGACGCAGAGAATTACCAGACCATATACGCAAGGAACGAAGGTGCCGTATCCGCTCCGGCAGCAGGTCTCCACTTCAGCCGCGAGGTGTTCAACAGAATGATACTCAAGGATATTGACAAGGCATTCATCACCGTTCACATGGGAATAGGCCATTTCCGTTCAGTGGACGTGGAGGACCTTTCCAAACACAAGATGGACTCCGAGAGGCTCATCATCACCCCGGAAACCGCAGCCCAGATCAACAAGGCGAAGCATGCCGGCAAGCAAGTGGTCGCAGTGGGAGCGACCGTCATCAGGGGCCTCGAGACCTACGTTTCCACAAACGATGACGTGAACGCGTTCGACGGATGGACAAACAAGTTCATCTTCCCTCCTTACCGCTTCGCCGTTCCCACCGCAATAGTTTCCAACTTCCACCTTCCCGGCTCCACCATGCTCATGTCGGTAGCGGCCTTCGGCGGTTACGAGAATGTGATGAAGGCATACGCAGTGGCAATCGAGGAAGGCTACAAGTTCGGTCCGTACGGAGACGCGATGCTTGTAATTTGACGATTCCGACAAAATTTCAATATCAGCTCCGAGGCTTTGTCCGCCGGTTTTTGATGCAGAAAATCAGGAAGTGCGATGCAGTGCAGCATCGTGCTTCTTTTTGTATGCCCCCGTCCATAACTTTGCGGGAAGATGAATGCTTCCAAAAAAATATGTAATATGGACAGGAGGGAATTGAGGAGAGAAAGGGTATGTGCTATTGCTCTGGGCAGGATATTCGGCTATGAGCCGCGCATCTCAGCCGAACTTGCGGACAGGCTGGGCTCGGCTTCGAAGGTGTTCGAGTTGAGCGAAAAGGAAAGGGACGGCATATTCGGGCCGTATTCGAAACACGGGAGCGCGCTTGTCCCGTCTGCCGTCGAAGAAGCCGAGAAGGAATATGACAGCCTGCTGGAGAAAGGATACGGCTTCGTGGCCAGGGGAGAGGAAGACTTCCCCGCCCTGCTGCGGGATTGCCCAGACTGTCCGGCGGGCCTGTATGTGCGCAGCAGATCCCCTCTGGGGAACATTTTCGGACGGGAGGACTACATAGCCGTGGTAGGTACGAGGGACATCAGCCCCTACGGAAGAGAGTGGTGCAGGAAAATAGTGGAAGCCATAGCCAGGGCCGACACCCGCCCTACGATAGTCAGCGGACTGGCCATGGGAGCTGACATAACAGCGCATAGGACAGCTCTCGAAAACGGGCTTCCCACCATAGCCGTCATGGCTACGGGCATAGAGGAAATCTACCCCTGGCGCCATTCCGCAGCGGCAGAGGACATGGAGCAGGCGCCGGGGTCCGCCCTAGTCACAGACTACCCGCCCGGCACCAGCCCCATTGCCATCAATTTCCTCCGAAGAAACCGCATAATAGCCGGGCTCTCCAAGGCAACCATACTTATAGAATCGAAGGTAAAGGGAGGCGGCATGATGACTGCAAGGCTTGCCGCGTCATACGGACGGGAGGTGTTCGCCCTTCCCGGAAGGCTGGACGACTCCCGTTCACGAGGCTGCAACATGCTCATTTCCAGTAAGATCGCAGAAGCCGTATTCGACGGCGAAAGCCTTCTGGAGAATCTCGGCATCAGTTTCTCCCGCAAGGCCCCGGGGCCGAGGGCGGAACAGCTCGCGGAGGAAATGTACTCAGGCCTTGTAGAAAGGGACAGCCTATGCAGGACAATCAGATACATAAGAACCCACCGAGGCTGCGACATCGACACCATAGCCTCCGCCACCAGGACAAGCGCCCGCACGGCCTCCCTGCTCTGCCACAGGCTTGAAAACGATGGTCTTATAAGCGTCGACATGCTCCGCCGCTGCACCATAAACGCTGGCCTTTAGCCTGGCATGCACTTCCGCCGTCACACTAGCCTTTGTTGCCGCTCTTGCCGGCGCTTCTTCGGCAGGGACTTGAAGGGAACGCCATTATTCCGTACTTTTGCAGACTATTACGGAATAGAACATGGAATTCATAGACACACATACCCACCTCTATGACGAGGCATTCACCGGGGACGCGGACGCTGCAGTCGCGCGGGCCGCAGGCGCCGGAGTCGGGAAGATGATCCTTCCCGACATCTCGTCGAAGGAGCGCCCCGCCCTACTTGACCTCGCCGGGCGCCATCCGGGCGTGCTCTTCCCCTGCATAGGCCTGCACCCCACGGAATTCACCGCGGAAAACCTGGAATCGGAACTGGACTCCGTCGAGGAAGAGGCCTCCAGGGGTGGATTCTGCGCCGTCGGCGAAATCGGCATGGACCTCTACTGGTCGAAGGAACTGGCCGAACAGCAGAAGACAGCCTTCGAAAGACAGCTCCGTCTCGCCCACAGGCTCAACCTTCCCGTCATCATCCACAGTCGTGAAGCGACCGAGCCCATACTCGAAATCCTACGCCGCAACGTTTCGCTCGGTCTCAGGGGCGTGTTCCATGCCTACAGCGGCAGCATCGAAACCTGCCGGGAAATCATGAAACTCGGAGACTGGCACTTCGGCATAGGCGGTGTAGTCACCTTCAAGAAGGCGGGCATAGCCGAGACAGTGAAGGACATACCTCTCGACAGGATACTGCTCGAGACCGACTCTCCCTACCTCACACCCGTCCCGCATCGCGGCGAAAGGAACGAAAGCTCGTATATCCCGATCATCGCCGCCAAGGTAGCCATGCAGAAAGGCATCCCTGTCGAGGAAGTGGCCTCCGCAACCACAGCTTCTGCCCTGAAACTTTTCCGGATCTAACGCCGGGCCGTTCACGAGCCGATGTCATTTCCGCCTGTCGGAATAAGGATTTTATCCTTTTATGTATTGCTGAATGAAAATTATTTGCTAAATTGCAGCGGATTTTAGGTGGGGTATATCCTGTCTGAAAATCTAAATGAAAACAATACAACAACTTATATTTAAACTAAACAAACACACAAGAACAATTATGAAAAAAATTTTCATGATTCTGGCAGTGATGGGCGCTATGTCCTTTTCTGCTCTGACAGCATCAGCACAGGACGAGGCTGCTGCTACCGACACTACTGAGGCTGCTGCAGCTGACGAGGGTGTTGCAGCTCAGGATGCAGACACCTTTAACGCTGAGGGAGAAGTTGCTCTCCACCAGGCTCTCAAGACCAAGTTCATCGAGGGTGGCGCAGGCTTCATGGCTCTCGTTATCATCTGTCTCATTCTCGGTCTCGCACTCGCAATTGAGAGGATTCTCTATCTTGCATTCGCAAAGACCAACACCGAGAAACTTCTCAAGAAGGTCAACGCAGCCCTTGAGGATGGCGGTTATGCAAAGGCATACGAGGTTTGCACAAAGGAACGCGGTCCTGTCGCTACAATCTACGCTGCAGCACTCCATAAGCTCGCTGAAGGCGGCTCAGTCGAGGACGCAGAGAAGCTCATCGTTTCTTACGGCGGTATCGAGGCTTCAAAGATGGAAAGCGGTCTTTCATGGATCTCTCTCTTCATCGCAATCGCACCTTCTCTCGGATTCTTGGGTACTGTCATCGGTATGATCCAGGCATTCGACGCAATCCAGGTTGCAGGCGACATGTCTCCTAACGTTGTTGCCGGCGGTATGAAGGTCGCCCTCATCACCACAGTCGGTGGTTTGATCGTAGCGGTCATTCTTCAGCTTTTCTACAACTATATCCTTTCTCAGATTGACTCTCTCTCAATCGAGATGGAAGAGGCTTCAACCTCAGTTATCGAAACCGTAGTAAAGTACCAGTCTAAATAATTTCCGAAATGTATTCCAAGATCGTTAAAATAATTTCATGGGTACTCCTCCTCGCGAGTGCAGCCCTTGCCGTATGGGGTTTCGCCATCGGCTGGCCTGACTCTGCTGTGGATGTGATTATCTATTGGACTTATGCGATGCTTGCAATCGGCCTTATTTCAATTTTCATCATCGGTATCGGTGTGAGCGCCTCTATCAATCCTAAGAGTCTCATAAAGATTCTCGGTGTAATCTTTGGAATTGCGGTCGTTGTGGGTATAGCATATCTCCTCGCGCCGGGCACTCCTGCTGTGGGATACCTCGGAGAGCCTGTGACTGATGGCACACTCAAGTTCACTGACACTATTCTCAACCTTACCTATCTGACATTCGGCTGCTCACTTCTGTCAATCGTTGTCGGAGTAATTATAAAGGCAGTCCGCAAATAAGACAGCAATATGGCAAAGAAAACACCAGAAATCAACTCAAGCTCAACGGCGGACATCGCTTTCCTCCTCCTGATCTACTTCCTGATGACTTCATCAATGGACCAGAAGGCAGGTCTCCAGCGCCGTCTCCCGCCTATGCCTGACAAAGACCAGAAGGTCGAAGACCAGAAGGTCAATCGCCGCAACATCTGCGTTGTGAAGATCAACTCTCAGGACAGAGTACTTGCTGGTACGGAGCCTATTGATGTAACAATGCTCAAGGAGAAGATCAAGGAATTCCTTGCAAACCCTAACAACGACCCAGAACTTCCGGAGAAGACTCCAACCGTGATCAACGGTAAGGAATATATGGTTTCAAAGGGTGTCATCTCCCTTCAGAATGACCGTGGCACAAGCTATCAGGCATACATTTCGGTTCAGAACGAGATTGTGAAGGCAATCAACGAACTTCGCGACGAATTCTCAAAGCGCGAATACGGCAAGACCTTCCTCAATCTTGACCCTGAATTCCAGGAGTTTGTCAAGAAGGCAATACCACAGAACATTTCCGAGGCTGAGCCTAAGGACGTTGCTAAAAAATAAGGAGGTATAAATTATGGCTAAATTCGGACGTAGCGGCAAGAAGGAAATGCCGGGTATCAGCACATCATCCCTTCCGGATATCGTGTTCATGCTCCTCTTCTTCTTCATGATTACCTCTCAGATGAGAGATACTGAGAACAAAGTCAAGGTTGTGCTTCCTGAGGCAACAGAAATTGCGAAGCTTGAGAGAAAGGACCTTACTTCTTACATCAATATCGGTACACCTATCCCATCACTCCAGATGACCTATGGTACCGATGCACGTATCCAGTTGAACGACTCATTCAAGACCGTTGACGACATCCGTGACTTCATCGCTTCAGAGCGTGACGCCATGAACGAGGCTGAAAGGTCACTTATGACAGTGTCCATCAAGGCTGACAAGGATGTCAGGATGGGTATTATCTCGGACGTGAAGCAGGAGCTCAGACGTTGTTCTGCCCTGAAGATCATGTACGCGGCAACCCGCAAGGAATAAGTCTTGTTGACATATTATCGAAGAGGTCGGCTAAAGGGTCGGCCTCTTCTTTTTTGTGGGCTCTGGTTACGGAAATTTTGCTCATGTTTTAGAAGCTTACTATCTTTGCAGAGATACCCGCATTGGGACCAATTAATCGGAAAATCAGATGGAAACAATCAAAAGAACCAAAATCAGGGAGCTGCTGAAGGCTGCTCCGGGCGTTGACGTTCTCGCCAAGGGATGGGTGAGGACAAAAAGAGGTAACAAGAACGTGGCGTTCATCGCCCTCAATGACGGTTCGACTATCAATAATATCCAGATAGTAGTAGACAAGACGCAGATTGAGGAAAGCGTGCTTGCCAAAATAGGTACGGGAGCCTGCATAGGAGTGACCGGAGCCCTCGTCGAGTCTGTCGGAAGCGGCCAGGCCGTTGAAATCCAGGCGAAGGGAATTGAAATCTTCGGCGAATGCGACCCTATGCGCTACCCTCTCCAGAAGAAAGACACCTCCTTCGAATATCTCAGGACTGTTGCCCATATGCGCGTAAGGACCAACACCTTCGGTGCAGTTCTCCGCATACGCAACCAGATGGCATATGCAATCCATGAGTATTTCCACAACAAGGGTTTCGTATATCTCAACACCCCTATCATAACGGCATCGGACTGCGAGGGCGCAGGCCAGATGTTCCAAGTGACAACCATGGACCTCAAGAACATCCCTCTCAACAAGAAGGGAGAGGTCGATTTCAGCAGAGACTTCTTCGGCAGGCAGACCAGCCTTACCGTCAGCGGCCAGCTGGAGGGAGAGCTGGGTGCCACTGCTCTCGGTGAGATTTACACCTTCGGCCCTACCTTCAGGGCAGAGAACTCCAACACTCCGAGACACCTCGCTGAGTTCTGGATGATAGAGCCGGAAATGGCCTTCTACGACATTCAGGACAACATGGACCTCGCCGAAGACTTCATCAAGCACCTTGTCAGGTACGCACTCAACAACTGCATGGAGGACATCAAATTCCTGAACGACCGTTACGACGACACCCTCATCGAAAGACTCCAGAGTGTCATTGGTACCGAATTCGTAAGACTCCCATACACCGAAGGCATCAGGATACTTGAAGAAGCCATCGCAAACGGCAAGCAGTTCGAGTATCCCGTAAGTTGGGGCGTGGACCTTCAAAGCGAGCACGAGAGGTATCTTGTGGAGACACACTTCAAGAAGCCTGTGATTCTCACCGACTACCCTATGGAAATCAAGGCCTTCTATATGAAGCAGAACGAGGACGGCAAGACCGTTCGCGCCATGGACGTGCTCTTCCCTAAAATCGGAGAGATCATCGGAGGCTCCGAGCGAGAGGCTTCTCTCGAGAAACTTGAGAAGAGGATAGACGAGCTCGGAATGAGCCGCAAGAATCTTGAATGGTACATTGACACCCGCCGCTACGGCTCATGCCCTCACAGCGGTTTCGGTCTCGGTTTCGAGAGGCTTCTCCTCTTCGTGACCGGCATGGCTAACATCAGGGACGTCATTCCTTTCCCGAGAACTCCAAAGAACGCAGAATATTAACAGGAAAACTCCATGCTGATTATAGGTATAGCAGGCGGTTCAGGCTCCGGAAAGACCACGGTGGTGAGGGCACTTACTGAGAATCTCAAGGAGCAGGTGGTGGTAATCCCCCAGGATTCCTACTACAAGGACCTCAGCCATCTCTCCGAACTGGAGAAGAAGGAAAACAACTTCGACCACCCAGATGCGATAGACTTCAAACTTCTCGTCCACCAGCTCAAGCAACTGAGGGAAGGCCAGACTGTCGAGCAGCCTGTATATTCCTATCTCACATGCACACGATCCAAGACCGAGACAGTCACTGTCAGGCCGGCTGACGTCATCATTATCGAGGGCATACTTGTCTTCACCCATCCAGAGCTCCGCAAACTGATGGATATCAAGGTTTTCGTGGATGCCGACGATGACGACAGGCTGATGAGGATCATGGCAAGGGACCTGGTGGAAAGAGGCAAGACCGTGGAAGCGGTTTTCGAGCGGTACACCAAGACTGTCAAGCCCATGTACCTTCAGTTCATAGAGCCAAGCAAGCGCCACGCTGACCTCATAGTACCTCAGGGCGGGCACAACAAGGTTGCGATTGACATTCTTCTGGCCACCATCGAGAAGGCTCTCAACAAATAGCGCAAAATTCCTTGGCAAGACAGCATGAAAGGAGAAAACAAGGCAGGATTTCTGATCACCGTGATTTTTCATCTCACGGTGATTATTGTGATGCTGCTGTTTACCCTCGGAGCCGAAATACACAGGGAGCAGAGTTTCGTGATTGACTTCACCAAGGAGGAAGAACTTCAGAAAAGGCTTCAGGAAGAGCTCTTCAAGGAGGACATATCCAAGAAGGTGGAGGCTCTCATGAATGCCGCAAAGACCTCCTCCCCTGCCGAGCTCAAGAATCTGGTGGTCAACCGCGGAGCGCTGAAGGACGACAGGGGCACGGATGCACGCAAGCTCTATGAGGAAGCCGACAAGCTGGCCCAGAAGCTGAAGGACGGACAGAAATCCGCCATAGAGGATACGGACAAGGAAGATTATGCCAACCCGGACAAGGACGACAACAGGAATACAGCAGAGCAGCATGAATACACCAACGCCTCGGCATCCGTACTCTCCTACAGCCTGGACGGCAGAAAGGCAACCCGCATGCCGGCACCTTCATATCTCTGCTATCGCGGAGGAGACGTGACAGTAATCATAGTCGTGGACCAGAACGGCACGGTGATAGATGCCAAGGTCCAGGATGAAGTCTCTTCTCCGGACCGTTGTCTCAGAGAAAAGGCCCTCGCCGCAGCGAAGGCCTCAAGATTCAACAGAAGTCCTTCCTCACCCGCCAGGCAGACAGGGGACATCTGTTATCGCTTTATTGCACAATAGAAGGTGCTTCGTAAGCAGTCCTGTATACGTCGTCAATTTCCAGGCTGAACTTGTAGTAGGCAGTCTCTCCCATCTTCGAAAACCTTCCGACCAGACCGTAAATCTGTGGCATCAGCCATTTGCGTGATTCCTCCCACTCTCCCGGTCCCGGCACGAGTCCGTCTCTGGTCTTTGCGAAGCTGAGAAATTCCGATTCGAGAGGCATCGCTTTGACGGCTTTCTCAAGAGCCGCAAAATCGCTGATTGGAGCGATTACAGACTTGTATCTGTCGAACATTGCGGACGCGAATCTCATTGTTGTGGCCTTCTTGTTGCATGAGATATGGAAAGGAGTTGCCTTGGTGGTATCCATAGGGACGAAAATGTCAGGTATGATGCCTCCACCGCCATATACCACCCTGCGGCCCATGGTGTAGAATTTCTTCGACTGATCCACCTTCATGCTGTCGGCATTGGTCATCTCACCGTGCATGTACCTTTCATAGACGTCGTACTGGTAATCCTTCGAATACGGCTTCTGTATGCAGCGACCGGAAGGAGTGTAATAACGTGCGACAGTGAGTCTGATGCCGGAATTGTCGGTAAAGTTTACAGGCTCCTGCACAAGGCCCTTGCCGAATGAACGGCGTCCCACTATGATTCCCCTGTCGTTGTCCTGTATGGCTCCCGCGAAAATTTCGCTTGAAGATGCGGAGCCGTCGTTAATAAGAACTGAAATCTCAACGTCCTTCAGCTTGCCCTTTCCATTTGCCTTGAAATCCCTCCTTGGCCTGTGCAGCCCTTCGAAATACACAATCTCGGCATCATCGTCAAGAAACTCGTTCACCAGCAGGCTCGCCTGCTCCAGATAGCCGCCAGTATTATCCCTAAGGTCGAATATCATTCGTTTCATGCCTTCGGAAAGTAGTCTGGTGCTGGCCTCAGCAAACTCCTTGTAGGTTGTCATGGAGAATTTGGCAAGCCTCACGTAAGCTGTGCGGTCGTCTACCATGAAAGCCGCGTCTATGCTGTTTACAGGTATCTTGTCACGGGTAATATCGAAAGGTATGATCTCTCCGTCACGGCTGACCACAATCTTGACCTTGGTTCCTGCGGGTCCTTTCATATATCGCACCATTGAATCCAGATGAGTCTTGGTGCCCGCAATCACGTTTTCGTCAACCCTGATGATCTTGTCACCGGTCTGTATGCCCGCCTTCTCGGACGGGCCTCCAGGTATTGCGCTGAGTACCACGGCGGTATCGTTAGGGACGTTGAACTGAATTCCTATGCCCTCGAAATTGCCGGCAAGTTCCACCTCGGAGTTTTCAAGCTGGACGGGAGGAAGATAAATCGAATGAGGGTCAAGCTCGGCAAGGGCCGCCTCCACCGCTGCATCCGTCATCTTCTTCATGTCTATGGTGTCTACATAGTTTCTCTCTATCTCCTGAAGTATGAGGTTCAGCTTGCGCCATCTGTCATAGTCGCCGTCAAACTGATACTTCTTCGAGTAGACGGCCTTCTGAACCGTCAAAGTCAGGAGCGCACCCAGTATGATGCCAAGGATTGCGATTGTAAGTGAGGTATAATTCTTCTTCATCAGCTATTCTTCAACCTGTTCCACTTCTATTCCTCCCCTCTTCAGCAGGTCTATGCCGTCGTTGAGCCTGTACGAGTCGCGATAGACCACCCTGCTGATTCCGGCCTGGATTATGAGCTTTGCACACTCGATGCAAGGCGAAGCCGTAACATAAAGCGTAGCTCCGAGACTGTTGTTTCCAGACTTTGCAACCTTTGTGATGGCATT
>JABUTS010000208.1 GCA_021443565.1 Bacteroidales bacterium
CCCATGAAGGTGCAGGCATTCTTCAAGGAAAACTTCAGTGCCATGACAAAGGAACAGATAGCCGAGGGCCCGATGCCTATGTTCCAATCCAGCACCTTCTCTTTCGGCCGTGTCAAGGCCGGATCCAGAATAGACGTCGTTTACAACTACACCAATACCGGCAAGAGCAGTTTCGTATGCCACAAGGTCGATACGGAAGGAAACATCAAGGAAATCTTGACACCCGAGACCAGGGCCGGAGGCAAGGGAAAGATAAGCATGACCCTGGACACCAGCCTAATGAGCAAGGGAGACCAGCTTCTCAGAATCACACTAACGACCAACTCCCCATCCCGCCCGGTAATCAACCTGTATATCGCCGGAATCATAGAATAGACAATGAACTTGACAATTTGGGAAATAGTGCTTGACGCCCTCAGGGAGGGCGCTTTCATCACAGGCGTAGTCATAGGCCTGATGCTCCTCGTCGAACTTGTTGACCTTGGTTCAAGAGGAAAGGTACTTGAAAAAATAAGGTCCATGAAATTCGGAGGAGTGATGATAGGTGCAGTGCTGGGAGTCATACCCGGCTGCATGGGTGGTATTGCCACCGTGTCGCTTTACACCAGCGGAGCCGTAAGTTTCGGAGGCCTTATAGCGATGCTGATAGCATCTTCGGGAGACGAGGCTTTCGTGATGCTCAGCATGTTCCCGGCCAAGGCGGCGGCCACTTTCGGGATACTGTTCGTGGTGGGTCTGGCTATCGGAATTGCAGTCGACCTACTCGGAAGGAAGTATGATTTCTTCAGGACCAACCAGGCCATGCTGCACAGCCATGAGGACTTCGAGCACATAGAGGAGGAAAAGGGGTTGAGACACCTCTGGAAACATGTAATCGTCGGTCACCTTCCGAGAGTTTTCCTCTGGACTTTCAGCATGCTTCTGCTGCTGGGCCTGCTCGGCGAATATGTGGACATTGAAAGCTGGACAAAGGACAATGCTGCGTTCATGGTACTGCTCGCAGTGCTCATAGGCTTCATCCCGGAATCCGGCCCGCATCTTCTTTTCGTAACCCTTTTTGCGGGCGGTCTTGTTCCATATAACGTCCTGCTGGCCAGCTGCATATCCCAGGATGGACACGCATGCCTGCCACTGCTTGCCGAGAGTAAGAACAGTTTCCTCAGGGCCAAGCTCATAAACTGCGCGATAGCCCTCGCTGCAGGTTACCTGCCTATGCTTTTCTGATCGGTCATCCTGTCGATGTAGAGCACGCCGTCGAGGTGGTCGCACTCGTGCTGGAAGATCACTGCGGTGAAACCGCTGACGGTGTCCACGCTTTCCTTCAGACTGACAGGATCGGTATAGCATATCCTTACGCAGGCCGAACGTTCCACGGTACCCCTCATATTCGGAACTGAAAGACAGCCCTCCCCTCCCATGCAGGTTTCCGAACCTATCTTTTCGAGAGTGACGTTGGGATAGACCTCGAAAGGATTTCCCTCCTTGTCAAAGCGCTGTACAGCCACCACCCTTCGCAGCAGGCCTACCTGAGGCCCCGCGATTCCGACACCATCCTGGCTGGGGTCAGTCACCGTAGCCAGCATCCTCTCGGCGAGTTTCCTGTATGTATCGCTCTTGAGATCGGATTTGCTGAACATGGCTGACTTCTGCCTCAGAAGCAGGGAGTCTTCCCTGTCGGCAATGGTATAGACTTTCATCAGTCCTTCCCCTTCTTCAATCAGTCTTTTTTCCGCGTGGGTCAGTCTCCCGCTGCCGCATGAAACCAGGGAAATCAGCAGTATGGATGCCGACGCAATCCGAGGTATATAATGCATCAAGCTTTTCATCATTTTACAAGTCTGAGGGATATTCTGTTCCTTTCAAGGTCGACGCTGAGCACCGAAACCGTTATCTGCTGGCGCAGCTTGAGCACCTTTGACGGGTCCTGAAGCCCCTTGACACCCATCTGGCTTACGTGGATAAGCCCGTTCTCATGGATTCCGAAGTCCACGAAAGCGCCGAATGCTGTGACGTTGGTGACGATTCCGGGCAGTTCCATGCCGGGGTGAAGGTCCTCAATGGAGCGTATGTCGTCGCTGAAGGAGAATGCCTTTGCCTGCTGGCGAGGGTCGCGGCCGGGCTTCGCAAGTTCCTTGATGATGTCGTGCACGGTAGGAAGGCCCACGTCCTTTCCCACATAGCGTTCCGCTTCAATCCTTGAGCAGAGTTCAGCGTTGCCCACCAGCATCTCGGGCTTCACGCCAAGGTCGGCAGCCATGTCATAAACTATGTGGTAGCTTTCCGGATGGACGGCGGAATTGTCGAGAGGATTGTCTGCTCCGGGAATTCGGAGGAAGCCGGCGCACTGCTCGAAGGCCTTGGCTCCCAGCCTCTTGACTTTCATGAGGTCGCTGCGGGAGCAGTAGGCTCCATTCTCCGCGCGATACTCCACTATGTTGGATGCGAGTGAAGGACCTATGCCGGAGACATAGCTCAAGAGATATTCCGAAGCCGTGTTGAGATTCACGCCCACGCTGTTAACGCAGCTTTCCACGGTGGTATCCAGTTTCTCGCGGAGGAGTTTCTGGTCCACGTCGTGCTGGTACTGGCCGACTCCGAGAGACTTGGGGTCTATCTTGACAAGTTCGGCGAGAGGGTCCATCAAGCGGCGGCCTATGGATACCGCGCCCCTCACGGTGACGTCCTGATCCGGAAATTCCGCCCTGCCCGCATCGGAAGCCGAGTATATGGAAGCTCCGTCCTCGCTTACCGAATAAACCTGTACCTCGTCTTCGAGGCCCACCCTCTTTATGAAATCCTCTGTCTCGCGGCCTGCAGTGCCGTTGCCTATTGCGATGACCTCTATGCCATATTCATCCACAAGCGAAGCTATAGTCCTGATAGCCTTCATCTTCTCATTTGCCGGCGGGTGCGGGAATATCACAGTATGGTCGAGCAGATTGCCCTGCGCATCCAGACAAACTACCTTGCACCCTGTCCTGAAACCCGGATCTATGGCCATGGTCCTCTTCTGACCCACCGGTGCGGCAAGCAGCAGCTGGCGCAGATTTTCCCCGAATATCTTCACAGACTCGACGTCTGCCCTTTCCTTGGCCTCACGCAGCACGTCCGAACTCAAGGAATTTTCCATCAGACGCGAATACGCATCATCGACAGCCATCCTCAACTGCTCCCCGAGAGCCTTCGGAGGGTAGCGGCGCGACTGACAGAAGTCATACCACAGCTTGTTGCCCATCTTCTCGGCATCAGCGTCCAGCCTCAGCGAAATGAATCCTTCCGATTCTGCCCTGAGCATGGCCAGTACCCTGTGGGGAGCCATCTTTGCAATGGGCTCGCTCACATTGAAATAAGACTTGTACTTCTGGGCCTCGGGAGTATTCGCCGCCTTGGTCGCCTTTGTCACGACACGACGGGTTTTCAGTATCGAGCGTATGCTTTCCCTGAAGGCAGCTGTCTCGCTTATGCGTTCAGCGATTATGTCCCTTGCGCCAGCGAGAGCCTCTTCCACACCGGGCACCTTGTCTGACATGTACTTACGCGCCTCTACCTGCGGGTCGCTAATGCTGAAGTTCCAGAGTTTGTCGGCAAGAGGTTCCAGTCCGGCTTCCTTTGCAGCCGTAGCCCTTGTTCTGCGATGAGGCTTGTACGGAAGGTATATGTCTTCCAGCTTGCCCGCATCCACGCAGGCATCGATTTCAGCGCGAAGTTCATCGGTCAGCGCTCCGGCCGCCTCTATATTCTCCAGCACGGTCTCCTTTCGCTTCTCCATGTCGGAGTACACGTCAAGATAATGGCGGATTTCGGCAATAGCCACTTCGTCGAGTCCGCCTGTGCGTTCCTTGCGGTAACGGCTTATGAAGGGTATGGTCGCGCCCTCTTCAAAAAGGCTGGCGCAGTTCTCGACCTGCCAGTCCCTGACTTCAAGGCGTGACGCAATCGCGTCTATGTATATCTGTTTCATATTCTATTCCTGGGATACCTCCTTGAGGCGGTCCCTGTATGATGAGAAAATTTTTGACTTGCTCACGAAGCCCAGATAGGTCCTGTCCTCCTTGACTACTGGAAGCAGCCAGGCATTCGACTGCTCGAACTTGGCCATCACGCTGTCCATCTTCTCGTTCTCATACACATAGGCAGGCGTGGACCTCATGTAATTGTAGACATGCAGGGTGTCATAGCATTCCTTCTTGAACATGTCGGCCCTTATATCCTCAAGGCTGACATAGCCCTGGAAGCGGTTTCTGGAGTCCAGTACCGGGTAGGTGTTTCTGTTCGATTGTGAGACTGCCTCGACAAGCTGGCCCAGGGTGGAATCTATGCTGACATGGGAGAAGCCGGTCTCTATAAGGTCGGTGACCTTCAACAAGGTGAGAACAGCCTGGTCGGAATCGTGGGTGAGCAGTTCCCCATTGTTTGCAATGCGTTTGGTATAGATGGAATACTTCTCGTAATACCTTGTCATCCAGAAAGATATACAGGACGTAAGAATCAGTGGCAGGAGCAGGGCATAGCCTCCGCTGATTTCTGCTATGAGGAAGATGGCCGTCATCGGAGCCTGCATGACACCGGCCATCAGGCCGGCCATGCCGACCAGCACGAAATTGGCTTCGGGAAGGGTTACCGGCGAGCCGGAAAGCATGAGATTGAGGCTGCGCGAGAGTATGAAGCCCGCGAAGGCGCCAACCACCAGGGTAGGACCGAAGGTACCTCCCACACCGCCGCCCGCGTTGGTGAAACTCATGGAGAACACTTTGAGGAGCATTACGAGGCCGAAGAAGCATGGCACCAGCCAAGGCTTTTCAGCCATGAAATCCAGCACCGTGCGGCCCTCAAGATCGAGCCGGCCTCCGTTCAGGAGGACATGCACGCTCTCATAGCCCTCACCGAACAGCGGAGGGAAAAGGAATATGAGCAGGCCGAGACAAAGGGCGGAAACGCCCCAGCGCACGAACTTGTTCCTCATTTTCTTTATCATGTCCTCGAGCCAGAGGGTGGTCCTTGTGAAATAGACTGACACAAGGCCTGAAAACGCTCCCAGCATGACATAGAACACGAGATTTCTCATCTCGAATCCGGTCAGCGTACATTCAAAGCTGACGTTCTGCCCCAGACACACGTACGACATCACAGTGGCAGACACCGTCGCCATCATCAGGGGCAGGATGGAGGTCATCGAGATGTTGAACATGAGTATCTCGAGGGTGAAGAGCACGCCCGCAAGAGGTGCGTTGAAGATGCCCGCCACGGCAGCGGCGGCACCGCAGCCGAGAAGCAGGGTCATGTCCTTGTGCGAGAGACCGAGATATCTCGCGACGTTGGAGCCTATCGCCGCGCCCGTGTAGACTATCGGAGCCTCTGCCCCAACGGAACCGCCCAGGCCTATGGTCACGGAACTTGCAAGAATCGAAGACCACATATTGTGGGCCTTGATGTTGGACTCGTTCTTCGAAACAGCCACAAGCACTTTCGTGACACCGTGGCCTATATTGTCCTTTACCACATATCTCACGAAAAGCATGGCGAGGAACATGCCTATGCCCGGGACCACGAAGAAGAGAAGGTTGTGACGGGCTATGACGGGCTCAAGCACGGAATGCATCCCGGAGATGGCAAGTTTCAGCAGCACTGCCGCCAGACCGCACAAGGTGCCTACGACGATGGAGAGCACCACCATCACCGACTTTTCCGACAGTCTTCCCGTCAGTTTCCTCAGCAGTCTCTGTACCTTATGTTCCATGGAAAGACAAAGTTACTATTAAGCGGGCGAAATGCCAAACTGCATTGGGCATATCCATGCATAGTGAAGCGGGCAAAAAAAAGTGACCTGAAGGCCGAACCGGCCGCTTGGTCACTCTAATAAGCATATTTCCCGAAGACTATTCCGAATCGTTTGAATCCTCCTCTCCGTTGGTGTACTGGGAGATGTTGTCATCAGGAAGCGCGTCACCGCTTTCTCCTTCTCCTCCTGAAATGGAGTCGTCACCCTCATCCGAATCAAGCCACCTCTCAAGGTCCTCGACGTCATCAACCTTTACCTTGATCTTTACCAGATAAATGGACTCAGGAAGCTCTACAGTAACCGCGTAGAAGGAAGTTCCGTCAGGCTTCGGGTACTCCTTGAGGTCCGGGAGGAAGTCGCTGTAGCCCTTCGGGTATTTAGCTGCAAATGCGGCAGCCAGCTCTTCGTTCATGTTCTCATAGCTGCATACCGCTCTTTTCTTCATTTCTGCCATAATAAAGCGTAGGTTTAGGTGTAATTCTTGTGCAATAATAGCCTATAATTCGTATTCCGCAAAATAAAAATGAATTATTTTACGTAGTACACCCTGTTTTCCTTGCGGGGAAGAATCTTGGGCTCCTGGTCGGCATATCCAAGAGCGCAGTGTCCTATGCCTTCCCACTCCCCTTCTATTCCCAGATCCCTGAGCAGGCCTGCGTATTCTTCAGTCTCGAATTCCTCCTTGGCTCGATGGATCCAGCAGCTGGCAATTCCAAGGGCATGGGCCGCGAGCATAAGGTTGCCCATGACCAGGGAGCCGTCATAAACCCTGTTGCGCCATTCCTTAGCCGCAACCACTATGAGTATCACGGGTGCGCCGTAGAAAGGGTCGAAGCCCTCGGCATAGCCTCCAATGACGCGGTTGCTCTCGGAAATGCGGTCACGAAGTTCCCTGTTGGTCACGGCTATTATTTTCGTAAGCTGGGTATTTTTGCCGCTGGCGGCATAGAGTCCCGCCTCTATGATGCTGTCTATCGTTTCCTGAGGCGGAATTTCAGGCTTGAACTTTCTGATGCTGCGCCTGGTAAGCATGTCTTTTATCGTTTCAATCATACGCTCGAGTTTCGCAAGTGTAAAAGTTTGTCATTATTCATGTCAAATGAATGCTGTATCGTTTGACGGGCCAAATGTAAAGAAAATTCCGGATAATGGAGTATCTTTGGGGAAACTTGATAAACCAGCTATGAAAATGACAAAGGCATACGCCGCAGCAGCACTGCTTCTACTTTCCTTCTCAGCCGTCCAGGCAAAGGCTCCCCGCAAGGCCTCTTTCGACTACACCGTTGCAGACGAGCTCAGGAAACTCGTCGAGGTGAGCGACCTCCCAGCATACAGGACTGGGGTTGTGGAACAGATTTCGAGCTATGACCCTACAGGAGGAAACGAGGACGGCTTCGCAGGCAAGTATTCCTTCCTCCGCGAAGAAGACGGCAAGCTCGTGCTTGCAGACCTGCAGGGGCCGGGCGTTGTGAACAGGATATGGACTCCGACTCCGACCTCGGACACACTCGAGTTTTACTTTGACGGAGAGGCTGAGGCAAGGCTGCGCATCTGCTTCAGGGATTTGTTCAGCGGGAAGGTGGAGCCTTTCGTCCGTCCCCTGTGCGCCAACGAGGTGGGCGGCTACTACTGCTACTTCCCTTTCACTTACGCGAAATCGCTGAAGATTTGCTTCACGGGCAAGATGATACAGTTCCACCAGATACAATACCGCAGCCTCGAAGGAAGGAACGTGGAAAGTTTCAGGAATGAACTCAACGACGAGGAGAAGTCCCTGGTCAAGGACATCTGCAGGAAGTGGGGCAATCTCAGCCCGGTCATAGACCAGGTCTGCGAGGGGTATGAGACACATGAGGAAAGCTTCACCATCGCTCCCGGAGAACTCCACAGTTTCTTCACAGACAGTGACGGCGGACGCATAGCCGGCTTCGAACTGGAAGCCGGCACAGCCTTCGAGGGCCAGTTCAGGGACCTGGTGCTAAAGGCGCGCTGGGACGAGGACACTGACTATGCCATCAATGCACCGGTGGCGGATTTCTTTGGCTACGGCTTCGGAAAGCCGGCCATGAGGGGTTTCCTGATCGGCAGCGCTCTCGGCAGGAACTACGCCTACCTCCCCGCACCGTACGACAGCAGGGCAGAGCTCGCTCTGAAGTATGAAATCAGGGATGGGGAACGCCAGGAACCCGTACGCATCACAGCAAAGGTATATTATAAGAACCAGGCTCGTGAGGCAGGAAAGGAAGGCAGGCTCTACACCTGCTGGAGAAGGGAAAAGCCTTGCACCAAAGGCCAGTTCCACACCTTCCTCAAGCATGAGGGCAAGGGCCATTACATAGGAACCATACATCTCGCCCAGGGTCTCGAGCCGAAGATGACGGAGTTTTTCGAGGGCGACGACTCCACCTATGTGGACGGTAAGATGAGAATGCACGGCACCGGGTCGGAAGACTACTACAACGGCGGCTGGTACGCCCTCGTGGACCGCTGGGACAGGGGCAGCAGCATGCCTCTCCACGGTTGCATAGACTATTCCCTGCAGAACTCCCGCACCGGGGGTTACCGCTTCTACCTCAACGACAAGATGAGCTTCGAGGACGAGATCTACATAGGCATAGAGCACGGGCCTACAGGCAACGCATGGCCGGCAGACTACACTTCCATAGCCTTCTACTACGGCGAGACTCCTGCCACCTGCCAGATGGAACCGACGGCGGAACTCAGGGAAATATGGTATCCGGACATACATCCTTTCTTCCCTCAGGCCATGCCGATAACCCTCGGCAACCACGTGAAGACTCAGTTCATATACAGCGGAATACGCTGCTGGGCAGAGGGAGAGGGCGTCGTGAGGGTGCTTCTCACCGACATTCCGGAAGGCAGGTACAAGGTATTCATGAACTATTGCCAGAAGCCTGACGGCGCGGAATACTCGGTATGGCAGAGGCAGAGGATGATACATGACTGGGACTCCACACGCGGAGAGCATAAATGGGTGGACCACTACTACCTTGGCGAGATGGAGCTCACCTCCCAGAGCAACTCCGTTTCATTCCACTTCAAGGGGGAAAACTACAGCAAGGAACTCGAGTTCGCAATCATCTACCTGGAAAAGAAAGAGGAAAATTTCGGGAATGCAGTCATTCCCTTCAACTGGCCCGACCCTACAATATGGCAGGCTGACGGGAAATTCTACACGGTAGCCACAGGCATTAACACCATACTCGAAAGCACAAATCTGGTGAACTGGAAAAACATGAGAAGAAGACCGCTCACCGAAGAGGCTGCCCAAAGCGTGCGCAGTTTGTCGAAGAAGGTATGGGCTCCGGACATGGTCAGGATAGGCGACAAATGGATGCTTTATCTTACGCTCTACGGCACTGGAGCCGAGGATAGCCGTATAGGAGCTTTCAGCAGCGACTCCCCGACCGGGCCATGGAAATTCGAATCTGTAATTACCGACAGCAAGGACACCGGCATCAAGGACACAATAGACCCGGAAGTGGTGGCTGACCCCGCCACGGGCAAGTTGTGGCTCTTCTTCGGAAGCATAGGCAAGGTGCACCGCGTGGAACTGGACAGGACGGGAACCGCACTCGCAAAGAAGGCGAAATATGTCCATGTCGCGGGAGTGGACGGAGATTCGGACCACAGCAGGGAGAAGGTTTTCGAGGGTAGTTACCTCCACCAGCACGACGGATGGTGGTACCTGTTTGCGAGCAAGGGCCAGTACTGGTCTCACACCTACGGCATAGTGGTTGGGCGCAGCAGGACTCTTGACGGGGTGTTTCTTGACAGGGAAGGCCGTCCCATGACTGAAGGCTACGGCACTTTGATATTGGGCTCGGATAAGGGGGACAGGTTTTACGGACCAGGCCACAACGGTGAAATTTTCACCGACGCCACGGGTCAGGACTATATGCTGTTCCACTGCCACGACAAAAAGGCCGAAAGCAGCGGAGTGCGCCACACCCTCCTTCAGAGGATATTCTGGGGAGAAGACGGATGGCCGTATTTCGATGGAGGCAAGGTTGCGGAAACAGAACTCGCGCCTGTATTCTGACAGCAGCTTGTCCAGCCCTGACGGAGAATGGTGGTGGAGCGTAAAGTCAGACGGCGCAGCCAACCTTTCGGATGACCACGCCGGTTTCTGGAAGTGCCCTTATCACAATGGGCGCATGTGCATGGAACTGATCGAGAGAAGCCGCTTCAGTCAAGAATAAGGTTCCAGCCGTGGATATCCTGTTCGCGGCCGTCCTGGATTCCCCTTATCATATTGTAGAGCTTCTCGCTGGTCTTTCCGACCTTCTCGCCATAGGTATAGGTCCTTGTGACCTCGCTTCCGGCAAGGGCAGGCTTGTCGTCGATAGAGCGTATAGGAGTGATGACGACTGCTGTGCCGCAGGCATTGACTTCCTCGAATTCCGCCAGTTCCTCAACAGGGACCACCCTCTTCTCAACTGTCATACCAAGATCTGCAGCCACAGCCTGAAGAGACTTGTTGGTAATAGAAGGAAGAACAGAGTCAGAAAGCGGAGTCACGTAAGTATTACCCTTGATGGCCAGGAAGTTTGACGATCCGAATTCGTCAATCCTGGTCTTGGTGGCAGGATCGAGGAAGAGAAGTTCCCTGTAACCCTGCTCGTGGGCCATGTTGTAAGGATAGAGCGAGATTGCGTAATTGGCTGCAAGCTTGAACTTTCCCGTGCCGTTAGGTGCCGCGCGGTCATAGTCCCTGGAAATAGCCGCCGTGCCGGTAGAGAGGCTGGCAGCACCCGAGTAAGTGCCTACAGGAGAGCACATGACGCAGAAGATGACTTCCTTCGAGGATGCGATGCCGAGCTGAGGGTTCATGCCAATGAGCACGGGACGGAGGTACATTGACGCTCCGTATCCGTATGGAGGCAGGAAGTCTATATTCTCCTTCACGCACATTACGCACATGTCGATGAACATCTGCTCTGAAGGATAGGCCATTCCAAGATGGTGGCCGCTGCTCTGGAGACGCCTTGCATTCTCGTCCGGACGGAAGATTCTTACCTTGCCGTCCACACCTCTGAAGGCCTTGAGACCCTCAAAGCATGAATTTGCATAGTGGAACACTCCTGCAAAGCAGCTGAAATGAAAATCAAAATCCTTTGATGCAACGGGAGCGGACCATTCGCCGTCCTTGTAGTGGCTTGATATCACCACGTTGGTTTCTCTGTATTTGAAACCGAGATTGCCCCAATCAAGATTTGCCATAGTATTATGAATTTAGAATTTTTGATGCAACCCAGTCACCCACCTCAGAGGTAGAACGGGCGATTCCGCCCTCGGCGAGGTCTTCAGTCACGAAACCTTCATCGATGGATGCGGCGACAGCAGCGCGTACAGCCTTACCTTCCTCCATCAGTCCGAAGGCATACTCGAACATCATCGCCGCAGAAAGAATGGTAGCAAGAGGATTGGCTATGTTCTTGCCGGCAGCCTGGGGATATGAGCCATGGATAGGCTCAAAGACTCCTGTATGCTCGCCTATCGAAGCCGAAGCGAGAAGGCCCATGGAGCCTGTTATGCAACTTGCCTCGTCGGTGAGTATGTCACCGAAGGTATTCTCGGTAACCATCACGTCAAAGTTCTTCGGGCAGCGTATGAGCTGCATGGCCGCATTGTCGACATATATATATTCAACCTTCACCTCAGGGTATTGGGGAGCCATTTCCTGGGCAATCTGCCTCCAAAGACGTGAAGACTCAAGCACGTTGGCCTTATCCACGACGGTAAGGAGTTTGCGGCGTCTCATCGCATATTCGAAGGCAAGCCTGAGTATGCGCTCCACCTCGTAGCGGTGGTATATGTTGGTGTCGTATGCAGTGTCGCCGTTGTCTTCGCGGCCCTTCTTGCCGAAGTACATGCCTCCGGTAAGTTCGCGTATGCACATGAAATCGGCGCCGTCCACGAGTTCAGCCTTGAGAGGGCTCTTGTGGACAAGGCTGCTGAAAGTCTCGACAGGACGGAGATTGGCGAAAAGTCCAAGCTGCTTGCGCATGGCGAGCAGACCCTGCTCCGGGCGCACCTTGGCTGTGGGATCGTTGTCATAACGAGGATCGCCCACTGCTCCGAAGAGTACGGCATCAGAGTTGAGGCAGATCTTGAAAGTCTCCTCGGGGAAGGCGTTGCCGGTCGCGTCGATTGCGCATGCGCCCACGAGGCCGAATGAATATTCAACTTCATGGCCGAATTTCCTTGCGATGGCATCAACCACCTTCACGGCCTGTTCAACGACCTCCGGTCCTATGCCGTCGCCGGGCAATTTTGCAATTTTAAGTTTCATATCGTTTTATATGTTTATGTTTTCAATAAGGTTCAGCATCTTGAAGGTGGCCTTGATGGCCGCCTCAGTCTGGTCTGCGTCGAGGCCGCGGGTACGCAGCCTTGTACCGTTCCACGACCAGCTGATCTCGGTCTGGACGAGGGCATCCGTCTTGCCTCCCGGAGGAATGGACACGGAATAGTCCACGAGAACGGGATGGGACTTGCCCAGCCTGTCATAAACCTTCCAGAGAGCCTTCATGAAGGCGTCGTACTGGCCTGCTCCGGAAGATGATTCCTCGTACTCCCTTCCCTCTATCGCTATCTTGATGTTGGCGATAGGCTTGAGGCTTCTGGTCAACTGGAGACTGTAGTTCACGACTCTGACCTTCTCCTTCGCAGTCGTCGCCCCTCCTATCACGTCGGATATGATGAACGGCAGGTCTTCGGTGGTGACGTTTTCCTTCTTGTCTCCCAGTTCGACAACCCTTTTGGTGACTATCCTGATCTGTTCCGGAGTGAGCTGTATGCCCAGTTCCTCGAGATTCTTGGCTATGTTGGCCTTGCCGCTGGTCTTGCCGAGGGCATACTTGCGTACCCTGCCGAAGCGCTCTGGAAGCAGATCGTTCATGTATAGCCCGCCCTTCTTGTCTCCGTCGGCATGAACGCCGGCGCTCTGGGTGAAGACCGCATCTCCCAATATGGGCTTGTTGTTCGGTATCCTTATGCCGCTGACGCTTTCCACATAGCGGCAGACAGGAGTAAGCTTGCTTTCCTGCACTCGGTTTGCGACCTTCAGGTGATCGTTGAGCACGGCCACTATGCTGGCAAGAGGTGTGTTGCCCGTCCTCTCACCCAGTCCGTTGACCGTGACATGTATGCCGGAAACCCCTGCCTTGACGGCCGCCATGGTGTTGGCTACGGCGAGGTCATAGTCGTTATGACCGTGGAAGTCGAAATGAAGGCCGGGATAGGCCTTGACCATGTCGGAACAGAAGCTGAAGGTTTCCAGCGGATTGAGCACACCCAAGGTGTCCGGGAGCATGAAGCGGCTGATACCGCAGTCCTTGAGTTCGTCTATCATGCCCCTTACATATTCCGGGCTGTCCTTCATGCCGTTTGACCAGTCCTCGAGGTAGAGGTTGACCTCCATCCCCTTGAACCTGGCCTTGGAAACCACGGACCTGATGTCGTTCCAGTGAGCCTGAGGCGTCTTGCCCAGCTGCATGGTTACATGCTTCAGGGAGCCCTTCGCAAGAAGATTCAGCACGCGGCCTCCAGCCTCGTAAATCCAGTCTATGCTGAGAGTGTTGTCCACGAAACCGAGTGCCTCCACCTGGCCTATCCTCCCGCAGGAGGCAGCCCATGTGCAGATTTTTTCGAATGCCCGGAGCTCGCCCTTGGACACGCGTGCGGAAGCCACCTCTATGCGGCTGACTTTCAGATCCTCCAGCAGCAACTTGGCAATCGCCAGTTTCTCGTTGTCGTTGAACGAGACACCGGCAGTCTGCTCTCCATCGCGGAGGGTTGTGTCCAATATCTCCAGCATGGTCTACTTTCGGGCGTTTTCGTATTCCTCTATCCTGCCCTTCTGCTCGAGAAGATAGTCGATGTCGTCAAGGGCGTTCATGAGGCAGTATTTCTTATATCCGTTTATGTCGAAGCTTTCGCTGTGTCCGGTCGCGAGGTTGGTCACGGTCTGGGCCGGGACGTCCACCCTCACCTTCAGCTGAGGGTCAGCCTTGATGCCCGCAAAGAGTTCATCTACGAACTCCCGAGAAACTATTACCGGAAGGACGAAGCAGTTGAGCAGATTGTTGCGGTGGATGTCTGCGAAGCTTGAGGATATGACAACGCGCACGCCGTAGCCAGCGATGGCCCATGCGGCATGCTCACGGCTCGACCCCGAACCCCAGTTCTGACCGCCGACTATGATTTCGTGCACTCCCTCTCGCGGAGCCTCCGAAAACTCGGGGAGGTTCATCACGAAGTCCGGCACTGGATTGCCCTGGGCGTCATAGCGCAGGTCATGCATGAAGGCGTCGCCGAAGAATTTGGGGTCGCGGGTGGTGGAAACCAGATAGCGCGCAGGAATGATAAGGTCAGTGTTGCAGTTGTCTATCGCCACAGGTATGCAGGTAGACTC
>JABUTS010000119.1 GCA_021443565.1 Bacteroidales bacterium
TCAAGAGTAAGGGTCTTGCAATCAGATGAAACTGTGAACGTAACGTCCTTGTATTCGAAATTGTCGCGTGACATCTGGGTCTTCACACCTACCTTCACGTCCTTGATGGTGAGGGTGTTTCCGTCGAATGTATAGTCGTATTCGCCAGTAACGTTTCCTGCCTTGTAATAATCCATGCCAGGGCAAGCGTCAACGTGTGCGTTTATTGTAGCCTTGCCGCCTTCGATGCTCACCTTGAGTGTGGCTGGAGTGCTTTCATTGCCGTAGTTGGAACCAACGATGGTTGTTGCGTTGAAGGTGCCTGAAATCTCTGCTGCAGGAATCGCTTCTGCAAGAGCGCATCCGCTGAAGTATCTTGCGAGATATGCTCCGACTACAGGAACATAAAAACTCTCACAAAGGGTAAGGGTCGCTGCATCTGCAGAAACACCGAAGATGAGGTCGTCATTCTTGGTATCGGTCACGTTGCCTGTAGCATTGCTTGCGCCTACTGTCAAGTTCTCGAGAGTGAGGGTTTCGCCGTCATACTCGTATGATACGAGTTCGCCGAAGGTCCTTGATGGGCAGGAGCCTGTTGCAGGGAGTTTGCCGCTGATGTATGCCTTGCCGGGAACTGTGTTGCCTTCGTTGTCTGTGTCAATGGCGATGGTAAGGATGCCGTTCTCGTAAGTCCTGCTGTCGCCGTTGTTGTACATGGCTGCGTTGGTAGTGTACTTGGCCTTGAGTGCAGGCGCGCTTTCCTGAGTGAAGGTGAACACCACGTCGTCCTTGAAGTATACCTTGCCCACGCGTGTCTTTCCGCTGAGGTTAGGCTCGGCATATACCTTCTCAGGGTTGATGCCGTCGCAGTAGAGCCAGTCATAGCCGTCACGAGGGTCTGTCTCGATGAAATAGCCGTCAGGAAGGCCGTTGAGCCTGATGTCGAGAGTGATTTTTTCACCCTTAGGGTTTACGGTGATTTCAGTAGGCTGGTCTTCGCCGATAACTACTGACTGATACTTCACTACGCGTGAGGTGGTGAAGGTCGAGCCGTCGGTGCAGATGAGGGAAACGGTAACCACAGCGAGTTCGTTTTCAACTACGTCTGTGCCCGGATCGATGACAATGTATGCATCGTTGTTGCAGAGACCTACAGGGAAGGTAGGGCCAACAACCTCAACGTTCCATCCGCATGCGTCAGCAGACTTGGTGACGATGTCGATGTCTGAACCGCTTCTGCCCTTTACCTCTGCGGTGAGAGCCTGGAAGTTGTCCTTGTTGATCTCAGGGAGATTAAGGGCAATCTTATCCATGCAGGTGACAGGGAGAACGCTGTTCTTCTCGTCCTTGCCTATGCGTACTACAGGGAGTTTAGGGATGGTGATGGTCGAGCCGCCAGTGAGGGTGAAGGTAACTGAGAATGAAGTCTCTTCAACGCTCTCGAAGAAAGAGTCGCCGTCCTCGCCGGCAGAACCGTCTTCGCCAGTGGCCTTGCCAACCTTGGTCCAGGTTGCGCCCTTGTCGGTGGAAACGTACCAGAAGCCGTCGGTAATCTTGAGCTGAGGGGTTATGCCGTCCTTGCCGTCAGCACCTGGAGCGCCGTTTTCGCCGTTTTCGCCAGGGGTGCCAGGAGTTCCAGGAGTTCCGGGAACACCCTGAGGACCGGTGACGGCAATCTTCTGGCCTGCCTCGTCAAGCAGCCATTCGCCGTTGATTGTCCAGTAGTAAACGCCGGCGTCAGCCTTCGCTCCTATGACAGGGGTCTGGCCGTCAGCGCCGGGTGCGCCGTCAGCGCCGGGTGCGCCTGCAGCGCCAGGTGTGCCAGGTGCTCCGGCAGCTCCCGGATCGCCTTTCTCACCTTTTTCGCCCTTGGCTCCGTTGGTGATGGTTGCAGACTTGCCATCGGTGAAGTTGATGGTGTAGCCGTCGGAGTTCGAAACCACGCTCTTGACATAGACCTGCGCGTTGAGCGCGTTGATGATGGTCTGGATAGAGATGATTTCAGCATTGCATGTCGCAACCTTCGTCTCGAGTTCGTTCACTCTTCCAGAGAGATCGTCGATGCTTTCGCGAAGTTCTGCGTCGTCGTAACAAGCCGTAATCAATCCGAGTACGGCGAGTGACATTAACAAATACTTTTTCATGAAAAATAAGTTTAAATATGTTGATGAATTGGTATATCCGAGCCCTTGGATGGTCCGCGCACACCTAACGCGGTGAAGTTAGTTATAATTTTTAATTATAAAAAGCGATTATCTCTTCTTCCTGTCAAGTATCATCACCAGCAGCGAACTGACTATTATGCTTATCAGCACAACTGTGCAGGCGAAGTCCCGGACAGTTTCGGCCGCTTTCAGCAACTCTTCTTCCCGCCCGCTGACACTTTCGGCGACGGCATGGGCCTTGACATATTGCAGGGGAAGGGTGGCAAGTACGGCTGCGACGAGTCCCTTGGGTCCGACAGCCCACGCCATAATGATGTCCCTCCGGCTGTTCTTTTCCCTGCTGAGCAGCAGTGATGTGAGGTATCTGCCGAGATATACCAGGGCCACGAAAGCAAGCCCGTAAGCCATTGTGGTCAGGTTGCCCGGCTGTATGCTGATTCCGATGTACACGAAGAAAAAGGTCTGGAAAATGAAGACCATCTCTGCGTAGAAATTCTTCTCGTTGTCGGGCAGTCCCGGATAGTTCAGGCTTATCCTCCTCTCCCCGGCGGTCACTCCGGTGTGGGCGAATGCGAGCCCGAAAGCGAGCACTGCAAGGCCTCCGTTGATGTTCATGATGTCGCACAGGCCATAGAGAATGAAGGCGAGCGCAAGGGTTGTGAACATCATGTTGCTGAGATGCGTAAGGTATTTTTTCAGAACGATGGTCCATAAGGCACCTGAGGCGAGACCGATAGCGACGGCAAGAATCATGGATGTTGCCATGTCCAGGCAAATTCCCCTTACGCTTACCTCGTCACCGTATATCCCTCCCATCATCGCGAGCGCCAGCACAAGGCACAGAATGTCGCTGAAGGCCGATTCAAGGCTTAGTATGGTACCCGCACGCTCTCCGAGCCGGAGCTGGTTGACCATGGGTATGACAACGGCGGACGACGTGCCTCCGAGCGCCGCGCCGAGGAAGATGCCGTGCATCCAGTCCAACCCCAGCAGCAGCCTTCCTGCAGCTATCCCGGCTCCGACAGAAATGACAAAATTCAGCACCGTGACGAGCATGGCCTTGCCGAAGGCTTTTCGCATGACCATGAGGTCCAGAGCGGTCCCGCTCTGGAAGAGTATTACGACGAGGGTTATGGTTGTGAAGACGCTGCCCATCTTGCCGAGCCCGTCGGGACCCACAAGCCCCAGAACCGGGCCGACCACGACTCCGATAAGCATCAGAATCAGCACGTTGGGTATTCTGGTTTTTTCAAAGAGGGCGCTGAATACATGGGAGAACACGACAAGGAGCCCCAGTATTATCACAATTGCTGAAGTACTCATGTTTTTCCAGTTTTACGCCCCCGTTCGCCGCAAGTTCCATGCCTGCAGCGTCACTTATTCCATAGTGCGGGCGATGGCGTGTTCTATGCCTCTGAGTTCGGCGAGAGAGCGCAGGCGGCCGTAGCAACTGTATCCCGGGTTTGAACGGCGGTTAAGATCGTCGCACATCTGGTGGCCGTGGTCCGGGCGTAGGAAGATGCTGAACCGACGCCTCTGCTCGACTTCCAGCACAGCCTTCATCATTTCATATACATCCACATCGCCTTCCAGCAGGTTGGCTTCGAAGAAGTTACCTTCCTCGTCGCGCTTGGTGGCACGCAGGTGCACGAAGTCGATGCGCTCACCGAATTCCCTCATCATTGCCGGCAGGTCATTGTCTGCACGGACGCCGAAGGAGCCGGTGCAGAGGTTGAGCCCGTTGGCCGGAGAAGGCACCGCCGCGATCAGTTTGCGGAAGTCGTCTGCGGTTGAAAGTATTCGGGGGAGTCCGAGAATAGGGTATGGAGGGTCGTCGGGATGGATGACCATGCGGGAACCGACTTCTTCGCAGACCGGGCAGACCTCGCTGAGGAAGAATATCAGATTGCTGCGCAGCGTTTCGGCGTCAATCTCCTTGTAACGGTCGAGAGCCTGTCTGAACTGCTCTACGGTGAAACTTTCCTCGCTGCCAGGAAGTCCGGCTATCATGTTCTTGGTAATCAGAGCCTTCTCTTCTTCGCTCGTGGCCTCGAAACGGGCGCGGGCCTTCACGATTTCCTCCTCGCCGTATTCCTTTTCGGCGCCGGCGCGCTTCAGGATGAAGAGGTCGAATGCGACGAAGGCGGCTTTCTCGAAGCGAAGGGCCCTGCTGCCGTCAGGCATTTCGAAGGAAAGGTCAGTCCTGGTCCAGTCGAGGACGGGCATGAAGTTGTAGGTGATGCAGTGTATCCCGCATTCAGCGAGGTTGCGTATGCTCTGCTTGTAATTCTCTATATATTCAAGATATTTCCCTTCGCGGGTCTTGATGTGTTCGTGGACGGGAATGCTTTCCACGACGCTCCACACCATGCCTTTTTCTGCGACCTGGGCCTGTCGCCTGCGTATTTCTTCGACCGTCCAAACTTCACCGTTGGGAATGTGGTGCAGGGCGGATACTATGTCTGTCACGCCTGCCTGGCGTATGTTGTCGAGGCTGACGGGGTCGGACGGACCGTACCATCTCCATGATTGACGCATGAGATACATGACTCCGGTTGTTTTAGATGCTGAAGGAGTTGAAGCCTCCGTCCACCACGGAAACGGTGCCTGTAACGGCCTTGGATGCGTCAGATATGAGGTACTGTATGCAGCCGAAGAGTTCGTCAGGCTCGAGGAAACGCTTGAAAGGGGTGTGCCCCAGTATGGTCTTGCTGCGGTCGCTGAGGCTGCCATCGGGGTTGGTAAGCAGGTTGCGGTTCTGGTCGGTGAGCAGGAAGCCCGGTGCTATGCCGTTGACTCTCAGTCCGTCGCCATATTTGGCCGAGAGTTCTCCCGCCAGCCATTCGGTCCATGATGCGATGCCTGCCTTGGCTATGCCGTAGCCTGCAACTCTGGTGAGAGGACGGAAGGAAGACATCGAGCAGAAATTGACAATCACGCCACGCTTCTTTTCCACCATCGGGCGGAGGAATATCTTTGTCGGAATCACCGTGCCGAATATGTTCAGGTCGCATACCCTCCTCATCGCCTCCACGTCCAGGTCAAAGATGGTCTGGCTTGGCTGAATGTTTGCAGGGCCCATGTTTCCTCCTGCGGCATTCAGCAGCACATCCACCGTGCCATATGTGTCGAGAGTGGTCTGTAGTGCTGCCTCAAGAGCCTTTGTATCAAGTACGTCAGCCTTTGCGAATATGGCTTGTCCGCCGTTTTCGACAATTTTGTCAAGAAGGGGCCTGCCTTTGGCTTCATCGCGGCCGATAAGAACCATCTTGCAACCCTGGGAAGCGAGGTGGAGCGATATTGCGGATGCGAGGACGCCGTATGCGCCCGTCACAACCACAACTTTCCCCGTAAGGTCAAACAGGTTTTTCATATACGTGTTCAGTTAAACAGATCTATGTGAGGGAGGTTGAGCGACAAGTCGGCCCTGCACTCCTGGAAGAGCGCGAGGCAGTATTTGGACTGGGACGGGCCGCGCCATGTGCTGGTGTTCGTGACCATTACCCAGCACTCTCCGTCGGGGAAGTACTGCACGAGGGCGCTGGTGCCGGAAAAAGAGCCTGTGCGGTTCCAGCCCTTCTCAGGATTTGTGTCGTTCCATCCCAGCGAGAAGGTGTTTTCGTCTATGTATTCAGTCATCTTGTCCACGCTTTCCCTGCTTATGATGTCGGGGACTTCAGGGCGCCCGTCTATACTTGCGACGAAGCGGCAGAGTTCGGCTGTGGTGGCTGTCCATGCTCCCGCGCCGCTGCACATCCTGATGTCGTTTCCCCCGTATGACCGCTCGACCATCTTGCCATTGCCGTGATAGTCGGTGACATACTGCCCGTCTCCTGTGTGGGTGTACTGCCTTGTGTCAAGGCTGTCCTTTTCTTCGTAATAGTTTCCGCTGATATGGAAGTCGTAGCACCCTGCAGGCTCGAGCACGTTTCCCCTGATGAAGTCTTCGTAGGACTGGCCGCTGAGGGTTTCGATTATGCGGGAGAGGAAAAAGTACCCCATGTTGGAGTAGCGCTGGGAGGTGCCGGGTTCGAAACGGAGGCTGTTGCGCATGGTAAGTTCAATCAGATGCTCCGCCTCCGGTGCGTCCTTGAGTCCCAAGGTGTTGCGCACGTCTTCGGCTATGAATAGAGGGTCTATTCTGAAGCCGCCCTGGTGTCTGAGCAGGTGCGCCACCGTTATCTTCTCGAAATTCCTGTCCTTGTAAACGTAATCTTCCCCGCTGAGCAGACCTTCCTCGCCGAAAACCTTGCTGTCGAGAGAAAGCAGCCCCCTTTCTTCAAGGACCATGATGCCGGCAGCGGTGATGAGTTTGGATACGGACGCGATTCTGAGGCTGTGGTCGGGGGTCATGGCGACATTCTTGTCGGCAATACCGTAACCCCTTGAATATACGAGGGAGTCGTTTCGCATGATTGACAGGGAGACTCCCTTGAGTTCCCAGTCCCTCATGTACTTTTCAACCCTTCTGTCTATTGCGGGATTCTGCGACTGCTCGTTGGTCAGCCTTCCGCGCAGACGTACCGGAGCGGTCTGCTCCTCCGCTTCCGGCTGCTCGCACCTCATGCCGCGCGCCACATTCACCGCCAGGAAGACAGACACGACGGCAAACAGCGTGACCGCGATTGCGGGAAATCCTCTTTTTTTCCTATTCCGGCTCATCTACGAGTTCGATCTCGAATATGAGTGGGGCGTATCCGGGAATCTTGCTTCCGCTGCCCGAACTGTCATATCCGAGAGTTGAGATGAATACTCCCACTCCCTTTTCGTATGCGTGCATCTGCTTGACAGTCAGACCGAAACCATCAACCACGTCGCTAGCGCTATCACCCATGGTCACGTCGGAAGCCTCTTCGCCGAGGGTAACCTTGACAGGGGAATAACTGCCCGATGACGAATAGATGTGGTATACCTTTGCGGTGTCTTCTATATTCGTGTCGAACACGCTACCATCGAGAAGGCGGCCAATATAGTTGACATATACTGAAGTGTCGTTAGGAAGAGAGGCTGTGTCAGATGACTCCTTGAGCGTCTTGTACCAGAAGCCCTCGCTGGTGGAATCTATGCCACCGAGATATCTGTCGCTGAATTTCTGTATGTTCTGGACCTGATAGTCTATTATGTCTGTAGTGACATCGGCTATTTCTATGTCATATATCGCCGATTCCACTCCCGAACTTTCGCCCAGATAACTTTTCTCGTCCTTGTAGATCTTGGCGTTCATGAGCCAGGTCGGGATGATGGCCGTCCTCTTAGCCCCCACCTTCATACCCACCACCGACTGGAGGAGTCCCATGTTGAGCTGGCCCGGGTAGATGATGCGGACAACAGGTCCGTAATAGTTGCCTTCCGTAAAACTGCCGATCTGCTTTGCCATTGTCTCGCTGGTGGTCTCGCTGATTATGCCTTCGAGAGTTCTGGAGGTGTAGTTGATGATGGCGTAGCAGGAGTCAGTCACTGCTGCTCCCGTACCGGCAGCCTCGTTTTCTGGCAGGTAATACACGCCAAAACTGTCGGCAACCTTCCTTGCTTGAGGATAATGCACCCCGAGCCATGCATCGAAATAAAGTTTGTTTCCTGCGTTCGCCTCGGCCGTTTCCTTGGTGGCGCATGAGACTGCAGAGGCGACGGCCGCGCACACGATTATGCAGTTCCTTATGGTTTTGTTCATTGTATGCAGTGTTCTAATCGTGCAAATATAGTAAAATTATTGTTCCGGACGACGCGGGGGAGACTATTCGTTTGAAATGCTTTCCACGGTTATGTGCCAGAGCATCGCTGAATTTGCAGGAACCATGCCAAGTCCCTTCTTGCCGTGGCCATATTTCCCGCTGAAGACTATGTAGCATTCTTCGCCCCCCCTGACGCCTGCAAGGCCGTTTTTCAGTCCGTCGAGGAGCACGTCGTCCTTCAGGTTCACGGTGAGTATGCCTGTGGTGTCGTCAGGAGCCTTCCAGCCGGCGTCCTTTGCCATCTGCTCGTCGTTCGTGGTCACCAGATTGTTCTTCGAGAAGTTTCCCTGGAAGGTGAAGCCTCCATAAATCAGGGAAACAGTGGCTGAGGCGGACGCTTCCTCGCCGTCGCCATGGACAAGGGTTACGCGGCTTGAGCCCCCATTGTGGAACACCGTGATGGTGGAGTCCTTGCCTACAAGCCCGTTGATGAAGCTGTCTATCTTGGTTTCCTGCTCGGCATAGGCCGTTTCCGCAGGAGATATGCACGCGGCTGCTGCAATAGCCGCGAGAAGGAATATGGTGATATTTCTAGTTTTCATTTTCCATGAATTTTCTGACAGCGTTTCTGACATACTGCGTCACGCCCTCCGCGTCGGGGACGAGGGCTTTGGGCAGTTTGCCTCCCGCCGCCTGTTCGTGTCCTCCTCCGTTGAACCATTCCATGGCGAGCCTTCTCGCCGAGAGGCCCTTCTTGGAGCGTATGGACACCCTGAACCTGTCGGTGTCTTCCTTCAGGAGCATGCTTATGCCCACCTTGTCTATTGTAAGAGGTATGTTGACGAAGCCTTCGGTCTCGCCCTCGCGTATGCCGAACCTGTCCTGCGTGGCCTTGTCCAGCACCATGAAGGCGACCCCTTCGTCCGTGATTTCCATCAGGTTGCCGAGCATGTGCCCCATCAGCCTGACCCTTTCCTCGCGGTAACGGTTGTTTATTCTGGTAACTATGGCATCACGGTCCACTCCCGCGTCAATGAGCATTGAAGCCATGCTGAAGGTGGATGGTATGGCGGAGTTGCTGAAATTATTGGTGTCCGTGGTCATGCCTGTCATGAGGGAGTCCGCGCAGAAGCGGGGGAGCCTGCGTGCGTCGCCGCCGGTTCCGGGCAGTGACATCAGCAGCCAGAATACCAGTTCGGAGGTAGAGGAGATTTCGGGACGGGACATGACAATCTGGAAGAGGCTTTCGTCAGGGCCTATGTGATGGTCTATGAGAATGCGGGGGCATAGGGTGGCCTCGAGCGCTTCGGTGAGTGGTTCCGCGCGGTTGAAAACGTTCATGTCCAGGCAGATGAGCAGGTCGGCCGATGAAATCGCGTCCAGGGCTTCTGCCATGTTTAAGTCTGCCCTTATCACTGTTCCGGGTTCCGTCCCTTCTGCCATGAAGGCGATGGATTCCGGCTCCGAATCGGGAAGGACCACTCTTGCGCGGAGTCCCGACTCGTGGAACCAGTTCATGAGTCCCAGACTGCTGCCGAGGGCATCGCCGTCAGGGTGCATATGGGTGACGAGGCAGATGTTCTCCGCCTTTGAAACCGCTTTTTGGAAGGCCGCAGCCTCATTTATTCCTATTGAAACCATGCTTTTTTCTTCGTCGGCGAAATTACAAATTATATTGCATTTGATAAATCAAATTTCTAACTTTGTCCGGGATTAGTGAATTCCGCACCTTATCGAAATACAAAAAAACTAAATACAATGGATATCGTAAAGAAAATTTTTACATGGTTCATCCTTCCGGCAGTGATCGTTTTACTCGTCTGGCTCAGTTATGCCAGCGTCATGAGGCCGGTGAAATTTGAAAAGGAAAGGTCTATTCGTGAGAGAGTGGCAGTGCAGAGGCTCAAGGATATCCGCGACCTCCAGGTTGCATTCAAGGGCAACACCGGCCGCTTTGCCTCAACTTTGGACTCTATCGTCGACTTCTACAACAACGGCAAGATCGTCATCACCCAGCAGGTCGGTTCTGCCGACGACTCGGCATCCGTGGCTTTTACCACCAATTTCATGAAGACCCATAAGAAGATTACTCCGAAGGAGATGCTCTCTATCTATAACAAGGCCAAGGCTAACGGTACCGCCGAGACTCTTCTCGTGTTCAAGGTGGATTCCACAGTCAACGTAAAGGATGAACTCTTCGTCGGAAGGGCGGACTTCCACGCTGACTCTCTCCTTTATATACCTTTCAGCGGCGGCAAACTTACCAAGATGGAGTCTGTAACCAAGACAGTGTCAGGTGTCATAGTTCCTCTTTTCGAGGCCAAGATGCCTTTCAAGCAGATTCTCAAGGGCTTGGATGAGCAGCTGATTATAAACTTGATCGATGACAGGGTGAACACTGACCGTTACCCTGGTCTCCAGGTCGGCAGTGTCACCACCCCTAACAACAACGCAGGTAACTGGGAATAATATTGCTTGATGGCAGTAAATCAACCAAATAAAACTAAAAGAATATCCATTCAAGTCTCCTTGAGTGGATTTTCTTTTCTTACTCCTGAAGGCGGCGACGGACTCTGGCATGAGCCCGGCGAACTTTTCAGCAACCCCGCCATCCTGTCTGAATATGAGTCGGCGGCAGTTTCGCTGTTCACTCCTAAATTTACTCTCGTTCCCTTGCAGTTCTTCGATCCTGCTTCTGCTCGCGAATCCCTCTCCGGTGTTGTCGCCCTCGACCCGGCGGAGAATGTGAAATACTGTACAATGGAAGATAGGGGAGCTGTGCTTATATGGTCGGATTCGTGCCTCGGAACCCTTCCCAGGGCAATATCCGCAAGCCTCAGGCTGAAGGACGGAGCGGCTCCGGAAATTTACCCGGAAGCCCGGTGGATGCTGGATTCGCTCGCTTCCATAACCGAATACAACAAACTCTGCGCGTCATACGTGGACGGACATCTTTATCTTGCAGTGTCCCAGGGCAAGACCCTGCTGCTCTGCAATTCATTCGTGGCTCAGGACTTCACCACAGCGGAATACTTCATATTCATGGTCATGAAGAAACTCCAGCTCAATCCGGAGATGACAAGCATATATTTCCGCACCCCTTTGGACGAAGGCCAGGAGTCTTCTCTTTACCGCTACTTCAAATCCGTCGAGAAGCAATGAGAATCATAGGCGGAAGACTGAAGGGAAAGACTATAGATGTGCCCCAGAACTACAAGGCGCGTCCCACTACCGATTTCGCCCGCGAAGGTCTTTTCAACGTGCTTGACAACGAATATGAGTTTGATGGTCTTGCGGTGCTGGATCTGTTCGGCGGCACCGGGGCGATTTCGTACGAGTTCTCATCCCGTGGCGCGGGCGACATCCACTGCGTAGAGATGAATCCTGACAATGCTGCCTTCATAAAGGCAGCAGCGGCAAAGTTCGGGATGGATAATATCAAGGTGGTGAGGCACAATGTGTTCGAGTTCCTTGAGATATGCACCTGCAAGTACGACATAGTGTTCGCCGACCCTCCTTATGCTCTGGAAGACCTTAAGGATATTCCCGACAAGGTGTATTCCCATGATCTCATTCACCCCGGAGGCTACCTTATACTTGAGCATCCGGACGATTATGACTTCAGCAGTCATCCTTATTTCAAGAAGGAGAAGAAATACGGCAACGTGCATTTCTCCTTCTTCGAGAAAGACTGATACGCGGGCGGGACTTTTCCTGCCCGTTTTTATTCATCTTCCAAGCCTTTTTTGTATATTTGTGAATTATGAACGGAAGATTCACGAAGTTTCTGACCTTTCTGCTTGTCCTCGTATTGTGCGGCCTGGCAGTGGGTGTCTGGCTCCTGTACAGAGATGTGCCGGGAAGCGGAAGTTTTGCGTTCAGGACTGAAAAGCCTGCGGACCTTGGTGTGCCTACTGAAGCGGAGACTGGAATCGTCGATGGATATGCCCCGGAGGACAGTGTGGAATATGCGACTGCAGAGAGTCAAGACGAGGTTGCTGTTTCCCAGGGACCGTTCAAGGTCAAGAACATGGCTACAGGGAAGATGGACGATTTCGGAATGGCAAACGGATGCCTTTACATGAAGGAAGACGGAGTTTTCATCTGGCAGCACAATTTCGAGGGGCAGTTCTGCGGGAATGTGGAAAGCGTTGACTTCTACAACAACAGCAAGCTCCAGTACCTGTTCGCGAGCGGCAGCAGCCTTCATCTTTATGACAGGCTCGGCAATGTGGTGAAGGGTTTCCCCGTAATGCTTCCGAAACCCGTGCTTCTGGGTCCCGTATCTGCGGGAAAGGGAAGATTTCTTTTTGTCCATGCGGACAACAGCATAGAGATGTATGGCCTTGACGGTGCAAAAACGGAGGGATGGCTAGGCATCAGTCCCTCATCCAAGGTCATTTCGATGCCTGTGCTTGACGGCCAGCAATGGCTGATGGCAACCGAGTCCGGGGAGGAGAGATATCCTCTTTTGGGCGGTGAGAAAATATAATTGTGCATTAATAATTTGAGTATGTCTGAATTCAAGTCGGTCAACAAACTTTACGAAAAGAGTTTTCGCGACAATTGGGACCGCCCAGCCCTTTCTAACTATCAGGGCGTAACGCTTCATTTCCGCGACCTGGCTACAAGGATAGCCCAGCTTCATGTCATGTATGAAGAGTGCGGTCTGGGCAAAGGTGACAAAATCGCTATCTGTTCAAGAAACCAGTCCAACTGGGCTGTGGCCTTTCTGTCTGCATTGACTTTCGGAGCCGTTCCGGTTCCCCTCCTTCACGAGTTCAAGGCAAGCAACATCCACCACCTCGTAAACCATTCCGAGGCGAAGATTCTCTTTGTGGATGATGTGGTTTGGGAAGGTCTGACAGAGACGGAAATGCCTGAGATAAAAGCTGTTGTCCTTGTCAATAATTTCAAGCTTCTGTATGCTGCTGACGAAAGGATCACCTATGTCAGGAATCATCTCAACGAACTTTTCGGCAAGAAATATCCCGAGTCTTTCGGCCCCGAGTGCCTCGATTACTACGAGGACAGTGCCGACGAACTGGCTCTCATAAACTATACTTCCGGCACATCCGGCTTCAGCAAGGGCGTCATGATTCCCTACAGGGCCATATTCTCGAACATAGAGTTCGGCAAGATGGTTCTTCCGCAGATTGACAACACCAGCGACGTGGTTTCCATGCTACCTTCCGCACACATGTACGGAATGATGTTCGAGGTGCTTTTCGAGTTGAGCGTAGGCGCGCACGTGCACTTCCTCACCCGCATACCAAGCCCGAAAATCATCATGCAGGCTCTCGCTGAGATCAAGCCTATCATCGTAATCGCCGTGCCTCTGATCATAGAGAAGGTCTACAAGAGCAAGCTCAAGCCTATTCTTGAGAAACAGGGTATCAAGATCATGCTCAAGCTTCCGGGTCTCGACCAGCTCGTTCTCAACAAGATAAAGGCGGAACTCATGGCTGCCTTCGGCGGCAATTTCATCGAGGTCATCATAGGCGGCGCAGCTTTCAACAAGGAGGTCGAGGCCTTCATGAAGAGGGTAGGTTTCCCTGTGACGGTGGGATACGGAATGACAGAGTGCGCCCCTATCATAGCCTATGACTCTTCCAGGACAATAAAGATCTACTCCTGCGGCAAGGTCGCCCCTAATCTTGAAATAATGATTGATTCTCCTGATCCTCAGAATGTTCCGGGAGAGGTGATGGTGAAGGGAATGAACGTGTTCCTCGGCTATTACAAGAACGAGGAGGCAACTTCGCAGTGCTTCACTGAGGACGGATGGTTCCGCACGGGTGACATGGGAGTCATAGACGAGGACGGCTATCTTTTCCTCAGGGGCCGCTCAAAGTGCATGATACTCGGACCTTCGGGCCAGAACATATACCCGGAAGAGATTGAGAACGTCATCAACAGTCGCCAGTACGTTGTGGAGTCGCTCGTAATTGAGGACGAGGGAGCGCTCACAGCCCTCATATATCCGGATTTCAGGCAGGCAGAGCAGAGCGGTCTTGACAGGGACGCTCTGAAAGCAGCTCTTGAGGCTGAACTTGCAGAGGCAAACAAGGAACTGCCTAACTATGCAAGGGTCAAGAAGATAGAGATAATGCCGGAGGATTTTGAAAGAACCCCTAAAAAGAGTATCAAGAGATACCTGTACCATCGTAACTAATGGAAAAATTCGACCGCAGCTATATCAGGATGGCAAGCATCTGGGCCTCGAACTCATACTGCAAGAGGCGTCAGGTCGGCGCACTTCTCGTCAAGGACAGAATGATCATCTCCGACGGATACAACGGGACTCCGTCGGGATTCGAGAATAACTGCGAGGACGAGACGGGAGCCACCAAGCCATA
>JABUTS010000112.1 GCA_021443565.1 Bacteroidales bacterium
GGTGGCTGATTTTGATTTATATTTACAATGCAGTACGCGTGCGCATATGCTTCGCACCGGGATACGTGATTGAAAATCATTAAACGACAAAGAATATGAACAAAGCCAAACTGATGATTCCGGTTGCCTTTCTTGCGGCAAACCAGCAGTCTTCCGCCGCAGCCGGTAAAGACAAGAGGCCCAACATCATCGTGATTCTCGCCGACGACCTTGGCTACTCTGACCTTGGCTGCTATGGAGGAGAAATACAGACCCCCAACCTCAACTATCTTGCCGAGACCGGTCTGAGGTTTACCCGGTTCTACAACACCAGCCGAAGCTGCCCGACGAGAGCCTCTCTCCTGACCGGACTTTATCAGCACCAGGCCGGCATAGGCCGTATGACCTTTGACGCCGGCGAGAACTTCCCCGGCTACAGAGGCACCCTTTCCCGCAATGCGGTGACCATAGCGGAGGTCCTGAAGGAAGCTGGCTACACTACCAGCATGGTGGGCAAGTGGCACATAGCAGAGACGCCTCTCCGCGAGGATCAGGAAGACTGGCTCAACCACAAGGTCTTTCATGAGACCTTCTCAGACCTCTGCCATTACCCGATAAACAGGGGCTTCGATTCCCATTACGGCACGATTTACGGGGTTGTAGACTATTTCGACCCGTTCTCTCTCGTTGAGGGAGAGGAACCGGTGAAGGAGGTTGGTGAAGGCTATTACATCACCCAGGCCCTCTCCGACAGGGCAGAGAAGGAAATCCGTCAGTATGCGAAGGATGACAAGCCATTCTTCATGTATCTTGCATACACTTCCCCTCACTGGCCTCTCCACGCCCTACCGGAGGATATCGAGAAATATAAGGACACCTACACTGGCGGATGGGAGCAGATACGCAACGCACGCTATGAGCGCCAGCAGGAGATGGGCCTTTTCGGTGACCAGACCGACTTCCTCACAGCCCGTCAGTTCAATGACAGGTGGGAGGATAATGAGACTGCCGAATGGGATGCCAGGGCGATGGCTGTGCACGCAGCAATGGTTGACAGAATGGATCAGGGCATAGGCCAGGTGATACGCGCGCTCCGCGAAACGGGCCAGCTCGACAACACCCTCATACTTTTCATGAGCGACAACGGCTGCAGTCCGGAGGAATGCCAGAACATGAAACCGGGTGACAATGACCGCCCGAGCCTCACCCGCGAAGGCGAAGCTATGGTCTATCCGAAAAACAAGGAAAAACTGCCGGGCCCGGAAACGACCTACGCGGCCCTCGGAGCAAGGTGGGCTAACGTGGCGAACACCCCTTTCCGCTTCTGGAAAGCCAAATCATACGAGGGCGGCATCTGCACCCCGATGATCGCTCACTGGCCTAAGGGCATGAAAAAGGGAAGTGCGGGCAGCGTGACCACTGAACAGGGCCATGTGATGGACATAATGGCAACCTGCGTGGAACTCGCGGGCGCCACCTACCCCGAGACCTTCAAGGGCCACAGCGTCATCCCTATGGAGGGCCTTAGCCTCGTTCCGGTATTCAAGACCGGTACCCGAGAAGGTCACGAGTATCTCGGTTTCGAGCATTTCACCGAAAGGGCTTTCATTTCAAGGGACGGATGGAAGATCGTGCGACCGGGCGACAAGGCAGAGTGGGAACTCTACAACATGAACGAAGACCGCACCGAAAAGCACAACCTTGCCAAAACAAATCCAGCCAAGCTCGACGAAATGGTGAAGGCTTACAATGAATGGGCAGGCCGCTGCATGGTAGAACCTTATCCGGGTCAGATGAAAGCCCAGAAGAAAAACTGAAACTACAAATGAACAGAGCAATCGTCCTCCTGTCAGTTTTGCTTCTGCCGGCACTCCCGCCCTGTCCACAGAGCCTGAAGTCAGACCTGTTGTAAATAAAGTACACAACTCCATCCTTCCTCCGGCAGCGCCTCTTGTGATGGTAGACCCATATTTCAGTCTCTGGTCCTTCACCGATAAGCTTAATGCCCGCCTACCATGACGGCCACTTCACCCACTGGTTCGGTGACCGGAAATAAAGTCAGCCATCGGATTATACGTTATATGGTATAGGGCGGCTGTTGAGCCGCCCTAAATCGTTTAAACAATCCATTTTGTTGCTGATGTTCATAAATTTCATATCTTTGTCACCGATGGTGTGTACAAACACACTGGACGCAGACGCCAACCAACATCAACCAAATAACCAAACTATGTTTAAAAAAATTCTAACTATCTTTCTTTGCTTATGCTCTCTGTCCGCATTGGCTCAGAATGTAAGCATGAAGGGCTCCGTGACGGACGTCAAAGGTGAACCGATTCCAGGAGTCGGCATCATCGTAAAGGGCACCCAGACAGGAACCATCACAGACGTTGACGGAACATTTACCCTCAGCGCCCCATCAAAATCAACACTTGTTTTCTCTTACATAGGAATGGTGACCAGGGAAGTCGCCTATTCCGGAGCGGACTTCAAGGTGGTCCTCGAACCTGACAGCGAACTTCTTGAAGATGTCGTGGTCGTAGGTTACGGCACAATGCGCAAGAAGGACCTTACGGGTTCCGTGCTCCAGATCCGTCCGGAGAAAATAGCAAACGACAACCCAAAGACAGTTCAGGATATACTCCGCGGCTCTGCAGGTCTTGCTGTCGGGTATAATGCAGACGCAAAGGGCGGCGGATCTCTCAATATCCGTGGCCAGCGCTCTGTCTACACGGACGGCGACCACAGTTCTCCTCTGCTCATACTCGACGGAATGATGTTCTACGGTGAACTTTCCGAGATCAATCCTGACGACATAGGCCAGATTGACGTCCTCAAGGATGCGTCCGCTGCAGCGGTTTACGGTGCAAAGGCTGCCAACGGTGTCATCATCATCACCACCAAGAAGGGAACTTCAGACAAGCCTACCGTGAATTTCAGCGCCAACGTCGGCATCACCCAGCGTAGCGCATACCGGGAGCGCTTTGCTCCTGACGCATATCTCCAGCACTATTCCGACTGGAAGGCGAAGAACTTCTACGGCGCCGATGAGAACGGCAACTGGTCCGCTTATCAGACAGGAGCCATGAAGGGCATGTATGACTATTACACCAACCCTGAAAAGCTCACGGCTGTAGACCTCGCCACATGGCGTGCCTACACGGAAAACGAGGCTGGCGAGTCTGACCTCAGCATCTGGGCAAGGCGTCTCGGCTTCACCGGAAACGTGCTCGAAAACATCGTCAACGGCAAGAGCATGAGCTGGGAGGACCAGGCTTTCCGCCTCGGCTTCAACCAGGATTACAACGCAAGCGTGAGCGGAGCCACAAACCGCACCAACTACTACTTCTCCATGGGCTATCTCCGCAACGAGGGTGCCCTCATCGACGACACCTACAGGGCGATACGAGGTAATCTCAAGCTCAACACCAGGGTAACCGACTGGTTCGAGCTCGGTGCCAACATCAACTTCCAGGACCGTTCCGATGGCAGCATAGATATGGACGAGGATTACTTCCTTCGCAACAGCTGCTACGCCGACTTCAAGGATGAGGATGGCAACTATCTGCAGTACCCTCAGGATGCCACCTACTCCCAGCGTGGTTACAACTACCTCTTCCAGAGGCAGTACCTCGAACTTGAGAAGGGCTACACCATCATAAACACCATCTTCAATGCCAAGGTGACCCTTCCGTTCGGAATCACATATACCTTCAACGCTGCGCCTCGCTACCAGTTCTTCTACGACCGCTACTTCATGTCGGCAGACCTTCCGGACAGCAACCCTAACAACCGCGGTGCAAACCGTGAGCAGGCAAAGCGTTTCGACTGGTCTCTCAACAACACCATCAACTGGGACAAGTTCTTCGGAAAGAACCACGTGATGGTAACTCTCGTGCAGGAAGCCGAGGAGCGCCGCTACTGGAGCGACCGCATCGAGGCCCGCAACATCCTTCCTTCAGATGCCCTCGGTTTCCACAACACCCAGAACGGCTCCAAGGAAAGCAGCTCGTACTCCACTACCGATACCCACCAGACGGCTGACGGTCTGATGGCCCGCGCATTCTATAGCTACGATGACCGTTACATGGCAACCGCAACCATACGCCGCGATGGTTATTCAGCTTTCGGTTCAAGCAACCCTTATGCTTACTTCCCTTCATTCGGCGTTGCATGGACTGCGTCCAACGAAAAATTTTGGGAGCCAGTCAAGGACGTGATGAGCACCGCCAAGTTCCGCCTCTCTTATGGCAGCAACGGTAACCGCTCTCTCGCAGACCCTTACACCGCACTTGCAAACCTCTACGAAGGCGGTGGAAAGTATATGGGCTATCTCACTTCAGACGGCAAGATCAACCTTCTCCGCTACTTGATGGCTGACCGCATGGCGAACGCCAAGCTCCAGTGGGAGAAGACCAAGTCTTTCAATGCAGCCATAGACTTCGGCTTCCTCAATGACAGGATTACCGGTACTCTCGACGTCTATACGATGAAGACCACCGACATGATCATGCCCCAGCCTCTCCAGTCGTTCACAGGTTTCGCGACCATTACCACCAACCTCGGCCAGGTTGACAACACCGGCTTCGAGCTCAGCCTCAACTCCCTCAACATAGACAGGAAGAATTTCCAGTGGGAGACCCAGTTCAGCTTCTCATACAACAAGAACAAGATTGTCCACCTCCTCGGAACCTATGAGGACGTCCTCGACTCAGAGGGTAACGTAATAGGCTCAAAAGAAAGTGATTACACCGCCAACTCCTGGTTCATCGGCAAGCCTATCAACGAAATCTGGAACTACAAGGTTACGGGCATATGGCAGAAGGAAGAATGGGAAGAGGCCGCGAAGTACAACCAGAAACCTGGTGATCCCAAGGTCTGGAACAACCCGGCAAACGACGAATACAATGCCGACGGAACAGTCAAGAAGATTGTCTACAACAATGACGACAAGTGCTTCCTCGGCCAGACCACCCCTCCGGTGAACTGGTCTCTCCGCAACGATTTCACCCTCTGGAAGGACCTCACCATCTCCGTGAACATATACTCCCGCATGGGTCACAAGAGTCTTTCGGGCAACTATCTCAACAACGATGACGACGGTGGCCGCATGTCTTACGCGGCAGCCTGCAAGGAGGCTAAGGAATACTGGACCCTCGACAACCCTACCAACAGGTACGGCCGTATCGAGGCCAACGGTCCTGACGGGGCGCGTTCTCCAAGCATGCTCTACAACCGTTCTTTCGTCCGCCTCGAGAACATCTCGGTAGGTTACACCCTCCCTCGCGAGTGGACACGCGCCGCACAGATTGAACGTGCGAAAATCTACGGTACAGTCCGCAATGCGGCCGTCTTCGCTCCTGACTGGGAGTACGGCGACCCTGAGACCGGCGGTCTCGGAACCCGCATCTGGACAATGGGAGTCAGCCTCACTTTCTAACACATAAAGATCAATGATATGAAAAACAGCATAAAATACAGCATAATCGGACTCGCAGGCGCAGCCATGCTGGCAGCAGGCTGCAGCAGAAGTTTCCTGGATGCAGACCCGCTCTCATTCTATGAGCCGAACGCAACCTTCACGTCCGAGTCCGGAATCAGGTCCGTGCTTGCCATCCTCGACCGTCAGATGAAACGCTACTGGAGCGACGGCGACCACAACGAGATGCTTCCTCTCATGTCGGAATACACCATGTCCGACCTCATGGTGCCAGCCGCCACCGACAAGGCCAACATGCTTGACAACGTCGCACAGATGCTCACTCCAAACAGCGACCAGAGCACCCTGCTCCACCTCGACCGTCAGAGTACAATATGGTTCATGTGGCAGCAGCAGCACGAAAGCATACGAAACGCAAACACCATACTTTCGTATATCGACAACGTGAAAACCCTCGACGAAGCCACCAGGAACAAGTATAAGGGAATGGCGCTGTTCCACCGCGCTTTCCGCTACTACAACCTCGTGTTCCAGTTCGGAGACCTTCCTCTCCAGACCAAGCTTCTCGACACTCCTAAGCTCAACTTCAAGTCCACCAAGCGTGACGCCATACTCCAGATGCTTCGCGAGGACCTTGAGTTTGCCGTACAGTGGGTTCCTGAGCAGAAGGACATGTCGGAGATAGGTTCGCCAAACAAGGGCGGCTGCCGCATGCTCCTCTCCAAGGTGTATCTCGCTCTCGGAGAATATGCGAAGGCAAAGGAAGTGCTTGACGTGATTATCAATCAGAGCGGTTATTCCCTCATGACAGAGAATTTCGGCACCTTCATCAACAACTACGAGTGTCCGGAGGCATGGCCTATCACCAGAAATGTAATCTGGGACCTCCACCGTCCTGAAAACGCCCTCATTGCTGCCAACAAGGAAACCATCATGGGCCTTCCAAACCAGGGCGCTGCAGCGGAATCCTTCATAAAGAACCACACTATGCGCTGCCTCTATCCGTTCTACTTCAATAACATGGTGAAGATGCCGGACGGCAAGCAGGCACTCTTGAACATCAAGCGCAACCAGAGCAACTATGACGTGAACTATGACTATATGCGCGCCATGGGCCGCGGCATCGCGACCATACGGCCGACCGGCTACTACCAGTACACCCTCTGGAACGTAAACGGTAAAAGCGACGCGACCGACCTTCGCCACAGTGTGGAAACCGGCAACTGGCTCCCTATGGAAGCATTCAAGTGCAACAATGTCGCATCCGAGTATTTCGGCCAGAACCTCCGCCTCCATGACGAAGCAGGCAAACTTCTCTGCGAAGATACCATCCGCCGCTGGTATGCCGTGCCTCACTATATCTGGAAGCTCGGCGACCCTGAGCGCGAGGCCAACGTCAGCGGATCCGACGGCCATCGCGGCGCTTCTGACGGCGGCAACGGCGACTACGTGCTCTACCGTCTTGCCGAGGCATACCTTCTCCGCGCAGAGGCAAGGTTCTATGTCAATCCGAGTGACCCTGCAATTGCAGATGATATAAACATTATCCGCAAGCGTGCAAAGTGCACGGAGCTCTATGCTTCCGGCAAGGTTACCATAGGCGACATCATGGACGAGCGTGCACGCGAGCTCTTTTGGGAGGAGTTCCGCAATGTCGAGCTCAAGAGAGTTTCCCTCTGTCTCGCGCGCAGCGGCAAGCCTGACGAGTGGGGCAACACCTACAAGCTCGAAACCTTCGACAAGCAGGAGGGCACGGACGCCACCGGTGGCAGCTACTGGTACCAGCGCGTGACAAAGTGCGGCATGTACAACCACGGCACCATCACCGTCAATGCGACCAAGACCAACATCAACTATGTGATGGACAAGAAGAACATGTACTGGCCTATTCCTGAGAAGGAAATCACTGCAAACTACCGCGGTCAGATCCACCAGAACTACGGCTATACCGGCTATGACGAGAACTGTCCTGAGTTCGACGACTGGAAGGATGCTGCAGCCGATATGGATAAGGTAAACTAACTTGACATGAAAAAACTTATTCAGGTACTTCTGCTGTTGTCAGCAGTTCAGATGGCATTCGCGGGGAACCCTTTCAAGGGTTTCCCGAAGGATGCCGATCCTGTGGCGGTGGGAAGGAAACTTTCATACCACTACCTCGTATCTCCGCATGGAGGCCTATATGCAGGCAAGTATCTGATGTACAGCGAAACATTCACCTTCAACGGCGCAATTGACTATGCCGTGAACACGAAGGACCGCCTGCTTCTCGACCTTCTGGTCAACAAGTACGAGACCCTTTGTCTTCAGGACAAAAAGATACTCCCGCCGTACAACCATGTGGACTACAACATGTTCGGCAGCCTGCCTCTCCGTCTTTACAGGATTACCGGGGAGGAGCGCTACAGGGAGCAGGGCATGAAGTACGCTGATACGCAGTGGGAACTTCCTGAAGATGCGAAGCCTGAGGAGAAGGCGTGGCATGACAAGGGCCATTCCTGGCAGACCCGTCTCTGGATTGACGACATGTATATGATCACGGTCGTTCAGCTGGAGGCCTATCGTGTGACGGGCGACAGCCGGTATCTAGACCGAGCTGCTCGCGAGATGGTGGTCTATCTGGATAAGATTCAGAAGGAAAATGGCCTGTTCTACCATGCCCCCGACGTGCCATACTATTGGGCTCGCGGTGACGGATGGATGGCTGTCGGGATGAGTGAGCTTCTCAAGGAGCTGCCTGAGGACCATGACAGCAGGCCTGCCATACTGAAGGGCTACTACAAGATGATGGAGAGCCTTCTCGCCCATCAGCGACCTGACGGAATGTGGAATCAGCTCATAGACCAGCCCGACTGCTGGGCAGAGACTTCCGGAACTGCAATGTTCACCTGCGCCTTCATCTGGGGCGTGAAGAGGGGTTGGCTCGATGCGAAGATATACGGTCCGGCGGCCCGCAAGGCATGGATAGCAATGTGCAGTTACATTACCGAACTCGGCGATGTCCGCGAGGTATGCGTGGGCACGGGCAAGAAGAATGACAGGCAGTATTATTATGACCGTCCTCGCCCCGTTGGAGACTTCCACGGACAGGCTCCTTATCTCTGGTGTGTCAACGCCCTTATTGAAAAATAAACCGGCGGCCGGCCTTGCATTCAGGGTCGGCCGTTTTTCCATCCTTTTTTATTAACTTCGTGAACTTATTTTTAAATTATGAAGATATCATACACAGTTGCGATGCTGGCAATTTCATGCGGCATCATGTTCCAGTCCTGTTGCAGCACCTGTCCCACTGCATTGGTTCCTCCTTTCACCGATCCGGAGGCTCCGGACAACACCCTTACCAAGGCAGAAATTAAGGACGGATGGGCCATGCTCTGGGACGGCAAGACCACTGAGGGCTGGCAGAAGGCCACCATGGCTCCTTTCCCTGCAAGCGGCTGGACCATTGAAAACGGCGTGCTCTCTGTTGACAAGGGCAACGGCGGCGAGTCCCAGAACGGCGGCGACATCATTACCACCCGCATGTACCGCAACTTCATACTCAGCGTGGACTTCATGCTCACTCCGGGTGCGAACAGCGGCATCAAGTATTTCGTCAACCCGGCGGTGAACGAGGCGAAGAATGCATCTGCCATAGGCTGCGAGTTCCAGATTCTCGACGACGAACTTCATCCTGACGCAAAGCTCGGCGTGAAGGGCAACCGCAAGCTCGGTTCTCTCTACGACCTCATTCCGGCTCCGGAGGTGAAGCCTCTCAATCCCATGGGTGAGTGGAACAACGCCGTCGTGATTGTGAACGGCAACCATGTGGAGCATTGGCTCAACGGCACGAAGCTGCTTGAGTATGACCGCAACAACCAGATGTTCAATGCTCTCGTGGCATACAGCAAGTATCGCAACTGGATCAACTTCGGCAACTTCGAGGAAGGCTACATTCTTCTTCAGGACCACGGCGACCAGGTGTCATACAAAAACATTAAAATCAAGGAACTAAAGTAATCAACCATGGATAGAAGAAACTTTCTGAAGAATGCGGCGGTTGCGTCGTCAGCCCTCGCAGTTTCGCCGGCCCTCTTTGCTGAAGAGGTAATGGCAAAGAAAAAGAAGGTCACCCCGGCTGCTCCAAAGGGCAAGGTGAAGATGGCTATGATAGGCATAGGCAACCGCGGCAAGGACAATGTGATGGGACTCTGGGAAACGGGTCTCTGCGAGATTGTCGCCCTCTGCGACGTGGATATGGGCTCGGAAAAGACCCAGGAGGTAATCAACCAGTTCCCTGACGTTCCGCGTTACCAGGATTTCAGGAAGATGTTTGCGGAGATGGCCGACAAGATTGACGCCGTGATGATAGGAACTCCGGATTTCAGCCACTTCGTTATATGCATGGCTGCGATGAAACTTGGCAAGCACGTCTATGTGGAGAAGCCTCTTGCCCGCACTTTCCTTGAGTGCGAGATCTTGATGGCTGCCGAGAAGAAGTATGGCGTGGTATGCCAGATGGGTAATCAGGGCCATTCAGAGGGCAACTACTATCAGTTCAAGGCATGGAAGGAGGCCGGCATAATCAAGGATGTCACGGCCATCACAGCCCATATGAACAACTCCCGCCGCTGGCATGGATGGGACCCTAAGATTACAAAATATCCCGCACCGGAACCAATGCCGGAAACCCTCGACTGGGATACATGGCTGGGGGCGTCGCACGAAAGGGGATACAACCATGACTTCCACAACGGCCAGTGGAGATGCTGGTATGAGTACGGAATGGGAGCACTCGGTGACTGGGGTGCGCACATAATCGACACCTGCCACCGCTTTCTCGAGCTCGGACTGCCTGAAGAAATCAATCCGATATATCTCAAGGACCACAATCCGTTCTTCTACCCTATGTCCTCAACCATAGAGTTCAAGTTCCCCAAGCGCGGGGATATGCCTCCGTGCGTCATCACCTGGTACGACGGTCTGGACAACATACCTGCAGTTCCCGACGGCTACGGCGTTTCCGAAATCGACCCTAACATTCCTCTCGTGAACGGCGGCAAGATACAGCCGGCAAAACTTAATCCGGGCAAGGAGATATACTCCAAGACTCTCACCTTCAAGGGCGGTTCCCACGGCAGCACCCTCTCCATCATTCCGGAGGCTGACGCGAAAAAGATGGAAGGCAAGCTCCCTGAAGTTCCAAAGGCTACCGGCAATCACTACGACAACTTCCTCCGCGCTTGTCTCGGCCAGGAAGAGGTTCACTCTCCGTTCAGCGTGACAGGTCCGCTTTCACAGGTCTTCTGTCTCGGCGTGATTGCCCAGTGGACGGGCCACAAGCTCATTTTCGACCGCGAAACCAAGCAGATCACCAACGACCCTGTTGCCAACCAGCTTCTCTGGGGACCGGTCCCTCGCGAGAAGTGGGCGGAATTTTACCAGCTCTGACGCACGTAGCATCCTGATTCATTCTGAATGGCAAACACTTTCAAGGACACCCTCACGCTGGAAGATGCTATGCGCATCTCTGGCCCGATGGCGTTCAACATCATGCTCAAGCCTGCGGGCTCTCTGTGCAATCTCGATTGCAACTACTGCTATTATCTCGACAAAGCCGAGATTTACGGCGGCAGGGAGCCCCGCATGTCCCTTGAGATGCTGGAAACGGTCGTGCGCGAGTACATCAAGGCCAATGACGTGCCCCAGGTGACCTTCAACTGGCATGGCGGCGAGCCCCTCGTACTCGGTATCGAATTTTACCGCAAGGCTCTTGAGTTCGAGCGCAAGTATGCCGGCGACAAGGAAGTCCACAACACGCTCCAGACCAACGGAACTCTTCTCAATCAGGAGTGGGCGGATTTTTTCCGCGCCAACAACTTTCTGATAGGCATTTCCATAGACGGCCCTCAAGACATCCACGACCGCTTCCGCAAGGACAAGGGCGGTCACCCGACCTTTGAGAGGGTGATGCGCGGCATTGACATGCTTCGTCGCACCGGAGTGGAGTTCAACACCATGTCCACGGTAAACAAGGCTTCGGAGGGAAGGGGTCTGGAAGTGTATCTGTTCATGAAATCGATAGGGAGCCGCTTCATGCAGTTCATGCCTGTTGTTGAGCATATAAAATATCCTCTCGACGACAGGGGCAAGCCAAAGAAGGGCGCTCGTCCTTACATAGTTGACCCGCAGACTCCTGGTGCGGAACTGGCTCGGTGGAGCGTGGGTGAGATGGAGTTCGGAAAGTTCCTGTGCGACATCTTCGACTATTGGGTGCGCAATGATGTAGGCCAGTATTTTGTCAACGAGTTCGACGCCACACTTGCAGGGTGGGTGGGGGCCCAGCCGGGGACGTGCGTGTTTGCAAAGACCTGCGGAGGCAACTCGGTCATCGAGCATAACGGGGACTTATATCCCTGCGACCACTTTGTCTATACCAACCGCCTTCTCGGAAACATTAAGGAGAAGACCATACGTGAGATGATGGAGTCGAAGGAGCAGCTGCGCTTCGGAATAGACAAGAGGAATAGCCTGCCCATACGTTGCCAGAGATGCGAGTGGCTTTTCGCCTGCAACGGGGAGTGCCCGAAGCATCGTTTCAACACCACGGAAAAAGGAGAGACAGGTCTGAACGCCCTCTGCGGCGGCTACCGCATGTACTTCAAGCACGTTGCTCCTTATATGGACAAGATGCGCGAGCTGCTCTCTGCCCAGCAGGCTCCTGCCGGTGTCATCCCCTGGGCCCGTCTGCGGCCATTGAAATAACCTTCAGCCGTAGCTGCGGAAGAAGACATCCCTGACACAACAAAGAGGCTGACCAGAAAATAGTGGTCAGCCTCTTTGCGGATGTTTTTGTTTGTGGTGGGAGTCGCCCCCCATCTAATGAATTTCTGACTTAGAAATAAAGCAGCGCGCAGACAGGCCAGTGGTCAGAAATGAAAGTGCGGTCAGCGTATTTCTTGCGTATGACGCTGAAATCCGAGCATGAACTGAAGCCTGTTTCGTATATATGGTCTATCGCGCCTGAACTGTGGCCCCAACCGTTGAAGGTCGAGCCCTTGTCGGTGGTGGCTGCAATCTCGCGTGCGCTGAGCATCTTGCCTTTCAGGCAGTTGAGAGCGGGGTCACCTGCATCGAGATTGAAATCTCCAGTAAGCACAAGAGGCAGGCCCTTAGGGTTGATCTTTGCAATCTTTTCGAGGATGAGCGCAAGACCTTGTTCCCTTGCCACCTGACCTACATGGTCGAGATGGGTGTTCACATAGAAGAATTCGTTTCCGGAACGCTTGTCCTTGAGCAGGGCCCAGGTCGCGGTTCTAAGGCAGGCTCCGTCCCATCCGAGTGAAGGCTTTTCCGGAGTTTCGGAAAGCCAGAACGTACCTCCCTTCTTGAAGGCAATGGTATTCTTGTTGTAGAAGATTTCCATGTGCTCGCCTTCGTGCTTTCCGTCCTCTCGTCCCACGCCAAGGCTGCCATATTGCTTTTTGAAGTTTTCCTGAATGAACTTGACCTGATATACATATGCCTCCTGAAGTCCCATGATGTCGGGCATCTGGTCCTTTATCATCTCATAGGTGGCTCCGTAACGGTATTTCCATGAGTTGGTCCCGTCCTCAGCCTCTCCCATTCTTATGTTGAAGGAGATGACCTTGAGAGGAGTAGGCGATTTTGGTGATTTTGCCGAAATCGGCATGACGGCGAGAATAGCCGCAAGAAGAAGTGTTATTTTTTTCATTTTGACAGGGTTTTCCATTCAAAGCGCAAAGGCACGCCCATCAAAGATAGGGACAAATCCCGAAAAATGCATAATTTTGCGTTAGCAGTCCGCAAAATGGACTGTACCGACAGATGGCAGAAGACAATTTCTCGGAGCTAGGCAGGACCGAGGCTCTCACAAGGCTTTTCGAAGGCACACCATTCAAGCCGTTCTCGGACGGAAGCTTCATCACTGCAGGCAAGGAGCGCATCTTTTCCGCAAACCGCCTTTTTCTTGAAGGCATAGACTTCAATCTGGTGTATTTCCCGCTCAAGCATCTGGGCTACAAGTGCGTGACGGCAGTGTCGGCCGACATCTACGCGAAGGTGGCCGAGCCCCGAACCTTGGCGGTCACGCTGGGAATATCCGCCAGGTTTGACTACGGGCACATTAAGGAACTATGGGACGGCATGGTCACGGCTGCGCAGGAACACGGCTACAGGGATGTGGCCCTCGACCTCGCCCCTTCCCGCAACGGGCTGAGCATTGCCCTTGCAGCCAACGGAGCCGTTCCGCTCGAGACAGACAAGCGCCGCATCGCCGCGAAGAGCATGGACCTGATATGCATATCCAACAATGTCGGAGGTGCTTTCCTCGGCTTCAAGGTCCTTGAGAACGCAGAGAAGAGTTTCGAGCAGACCGGGCAGCAGCCTGAGCTCGACAAGTGGAAGAAGATGGTCGGGGCTTATCTCAAGCCGGAGGTGGACTGCGATGTGGTGAAGAAGCTGAAAGAGTCGGAAATCATTCCGTCATACGGATATGTCGTGGACCATGGCCTTGCGGATGCAGTGAAGAAACTTGTGCGGGACAGCGGTTTCGGAGCGAAGGTTTATGTGGACAAGCTGCCGTTCGAGTCGGGAAGTTTCGAACTGGGGAAGGAA
>JABUTS010000209.1 GCA_021443565.1 Bacteroidales bacterium
TATTCTCCGTTCGAGGGTTTCCTTGTGGGAGGTGACGGCATGTCGGGTTACAACACATACGGATCGGATGTGATCTCGCTCCGTGGTTATGAGAACTACTCTCTCACCGACTATGTCCAGACCCCTTACAGCACCAGCGGCGCCTATGCGGGCTATGTATACGACAAGTTCACGATGGAACTCAGATACCCTGTGATACTCCAGCCCCAGTCCACCATATATGCCCTGCTCTTCCTCGAAGGCGGCAATTGCTGGAGTGAGGTGCGCAAGTTCAATCCTTTCCAGATCAAGAGGTCTGCCGGTGTGGGTGTCAGGGTGTTCCTGCCTATGATCGGTCTTCTCGGTGTCGACTGGGGTTACGGGTTCGACGACAAGGAGAACGGCAAGGGGCAGTTCCACTTCGTGATAGGCCAGCAGTTTTAATATGTATAATCAATAATAACATTCAGAATATATGAAAAGAATCATCATGATCGCGGCGGCTGCAGCTTTCGGCTTCACCGCAGCAGCACAGGCCCCAAAGCTTGCACAGGTCAATTTCAACGAACTCGTTCAGCTCATGCCTGAGATGGACTCTGCAAGGGAGGTTACCGACGCAGCGTCAAAGGATGCCCAGGAAACATACAACGCAATGGTGGAGGAGTTCCAGAGCAAATACTCGCAGTACGAGCAGAAGGCTTCAACCTGGACCGATGCCATCAGGGCAAGCAAGGAAAAGGAACTAGGAGATATCCAGAACCGCATCCAGGAATTCCAGCAGTCCATCCAGCAGGAGCTTCAGGCTCAGCAGCAGCAGCTCATGGCCCCTATCTACCAGAAGGCCCAGGAAACCGTGCAGAAGCTTGCCAAGGAAGGCGGATATGCCATGGTATTCGACAGCCAGAGCGCCCTTTACATAGATCCCGCACAGGTGGTTGACCTTACCCCTGCAGCACGCAAGGCCCTAAATATCGCCGAGGGAAGGACTCTCGAGACTCTCCAGGCAGAACTTCAGGCAAAGGCGGCTCAGGCTCAGCAGTAACAGCACCAGACAGCTATGACAGGGTAGCCTGCGGGCTACCTTTTTCAGTATAGACAAAAAGACAACTAAACCCAAGATTATGGAACATAAGGTGATAGATGTCGGGGACGTCGTCATCAGATTTGCCGGTGACTCCGGTGACGGAATGCAGCTTACGGGGACTTTGTTCGCTGACATGTCCGCCATCTATGGCAACGGACTTTCGACTTTCCCTGATTATCCGGCGGAAATCAGGGCACCGCACGGAACGGTTTCCGGCGTTTCCGGATTCCAGGTCCACATAGGCAGCAGCAAGATGAATACCCCGGGAGATTTCTGCGACATGCTTGTGGCAATGAACCCTGCAGCCCTCAAGGCCAATGCCCGCTGGCTCAAGAGAACAGCCCTCGTGCTGATAGACACCGATTCGTTCGACGATGCCAACTTGCAGAAGGCGGGTTTCAAGGGCAATCCGGTAGAGGAACTCAAAATCGAGGACAGGGTGATAGTGCCCGCGGCAATCACTTCGCTCACGGCGGAATCCCTAAAGGACAGCGGACTTGACCAGAAGTCCATCGCGAAGTGCAAGAACATGTTCGCTCTCGGCATGGCTTGTTTCATCTACAGCCGTCCTCTTGACTACGTCTACACCTATCTTGAGAAAAAATTCTCGAAGAAGCATCCGGAGATGATAGCACCGAACAGGAAGGTGCTTGACGACGGCTTCAATTACGCTGCCAACATCCAGGCCATACCGAACACCTATTCCATAGAGCCTGCCGACCTTCCGAAGGGACTTTACAGGAACATAACCGGAAACCAGGCTACTGCATGGGGCCTTCTCGCCGCATCAGAGAAGTCGGGACTTCCCCTTTTCTGCGGATCTTACCCTATTACCCCTGCGACCGGCATACTCGAGGAACTTGCCATCTACAAGAATCTCGGTGCCAGGACTGTCCAGGCAGAGGATGAAATCGCCGGTATCTGCACGGCAATAGGAGCCGCATTTGCCGGCAATCTCGCCGTCACCACTACTTCCGGCCCGGGCCTTTCGCTCAAGAGCGAGGCTCTCGGACTTGCCGTCATGACCGAACTTCCTCTTGTCGTCGTCGACGTCCAGAGGGCGGGCCCGTCTACCGGCATTCCTACAAAGACCGAGCAGACCGACCTGAACCAGGTGCTTTACGGTCGCAACGGAGAATGTCCGTTGGCAGTCGTGGCCGCCCATTCTCCTGCGGACTGCTTCGATGCGGCCTTCAATGCCGCCAAAATAGCTGTAGAACACATGACTCCGGTAGTCCTTCTCACCGAGGGCTTCCTCGGCAACGGCTCCGAACCATGGCTCATACCTTCAATGTCGGATTATCCGGCAATCGTACCTCCGTATGCTGAAGGAGAGGGCCCGTTCCATCCTTTCGAAAGGGATGCGGAGACTCTCGCGCGCAAGTGGGCCGTTCCGGGTATGAAGGGGTTTGAGCATCGCGTCGGAGGTCTCGAGAAGAACCATAGGGGTGTGATATCTTCAGATCCGGAGAACCATGAACTGATGGTTGCAGAAAGGGCTGAAAAGGTGGAAAGGATTGCCGCCTGCATCCCTGACCTTAAACTTGACGGACCTGCAAAGGGAAAACTTCTCGTAGTGGGCTGGGGCGGCACATACGGCCACATACTTTCTGCAGTGAGCGAACTCAGGGCAGAGGGCAGGGACATCAGTTTCGCCCATTTTGACTTCATCAGCCCGCTTCCCAAGAATACCGCAGAGGTGTTTGCCGGCTTCGAGAAGATTCTGGTATGCGAGCTCAACTGCGGCCATTTCGCAAACTGGCTGCGCTCGAAGATGCCTTCATGCGACATACGCTCGTTCGGCAAGGTTCAGGGCCAGCCATTCCTCGTCCAGGAAATCACGGGCGCAATCAAAAGGGAACTCTAAAGGATTACAGCAATGGCAACATACACAGCAAAGGATTTCAAGAGCGACCAGGAAGTCAGGTGGTGTCCCGGATGCGGAGACCATGCAGTCCTGGCAGCTCTCACCAGGGCCCTCGCCAATGTGAGCGGAGCCCTCGACATTGATAAGGAGCGCTTTGTGGTGGTGTCCGGCATAGGATGCTCTTCCCGCCTCCCTTATTATGTGGATACCTACGGCTTTCATTCCATTCACGGGCGCGCAACCCCTATCTCGACCGGCATAAAGGTCGCCAATCCTGATCTCAGCGTTTGGCAGGCCTGCGGTGACGGTGATGCCCTCGCAATAGGCGGCAATCATTTCATCCATGCCATAAGGAGGAACATAGACATAAACATAATACTCTTCAACAACCGCATTTACGGGCTTACCAAGGGCCAGTATTCTCCGACCTCAAAGTTCGGTACAATAACCAAGACCTCGCCTTACGGAACGGTTGAGGAACCATTCAATCCCGGCAGTCTCGTCCTTGGAGCAAAGGGAACCTTCTTTGCCCGCAGTCTCGACTCCGAGCTCAAGCTCAACGAGGAAATAATGGTGGCGGCAGGTCTCCACGAGGGTACGTCCGTGTTCGAAGTTCTTACCAACTGCGTGATCTTCAACGACGGGACCCACAAGGATATTTCCGATAGGGAAGTCAGGGCCGACAGGACCATAGTTCTTCGCCATGGCGAGAAGATGATATTCGGAAAGAACCGTGACAAGGGCATAATGCTTGACGGACTCGGACTCAAGGTGGTGACCATAGGAGAGAACGGAATCACGGAGGATGACATCCTCACCCACGATGCCCACATGGAGCACATAGGCATACATCTCATGCTGGCTGACATGAAGGGCCCTGATTTCCCTGTGGCTCTTGGAGTCATACGCGACGTGAAGGCTGTGACCTATGCTACCGCAGTCAGGGAGCAGGTCGAGGCCGTAACTGCCAAGAGCAGAATCAAATGTGTTGACGACCTTCTCCGCAGCGGTGCGACCTGGGAGGTCAAATAGTGTACTGAATTAACCAAACCAAAAGAATAATGAAAAAGTTGAAACTCATATTCGCCGCAGTTGCGCTCTTCGCTGCACCTGTTGCGGCCCTTGCTGGCGGTGATGATGAAAAGATGCCGGACATCAACGGCGAGAATCCCACTTATATCTCATTCCGATCATCGGACTCAAAACCTCAGTCGGGGGCTGCCAAGGTCTTCGAGAACAATTTCAAGTTCTACGGCTTCATCCGCAACTACATCACCTACGACTCACGGCAGAGTACTTCCGGAACTGGCGAACTCTTTTACTACCTTCCGAAGGACAGGGTCCTGAATGCTTATGACGTCGACCTCAACAGGGTCAACTCCACCAAGTTCCTTGCCCTCACAACACGTCTGGGCGTGGATGTTTCCGGCTACAAGTTCGGCAATACCCATATGGGTGCCAAGGTTGAGACGGACTTCTACACCGGCCTCACGGGCGTTACCGGCACAGCGGTTCTCCGCGTGCGCCAGGCCTATCTCACCCTCGGCTGGAAGGAACTTCCTTACGGATACAAGGGCAAGGCTGACGTGAACCTCAAGATAGGCCAGGCTTGGCATCCTATGGCTGCCGACATGCCTGACGTGTTCTCCCTCGCCACAGGTGCGCCTTTCGGACCTTTCAGCAGGACACCGCAGGCCACCATGGATGCGAAACTCGGCAAACTCGTGATTACGGGCTCTGCCATCTGGCAGATGCAGTATCCTTCAGCGGGCCCTTCAGGTGCTTCCGCAGACTATATCAAGTGGAGCTGCGTGCCTGAAATCTACGCCGGACTTTCTTATGTGGACAAGTATTTCACCGGAAGGATAGGTCTGGACATGCTCTCGATCAAGCCAAGAATCCAGGGCAAGGACAACAAGGGCGAGACCGTGAACGTGAAGGACCGCATCACTACGGTTTCTCCTTTCATGTATCTCCAGTACAAGAAGGGCCTCTTCTCCGCAAAATTCAAGACCATCTTCGCCCAGGCCGGCGAGCACGTGTGTCTCAACGGCGGCTATGCCGTGACTGCGGATACCAAGGATGATGCGGTTTCATATAGGTACACTCCTACCCGCAACTCATCCACCTGGGTAAGTCTCGCATACGGAAAGAAATGGCAGGGCGTGCTCTTCGGAGGCTATGTCAAGAACTTCGGTACCGCTGAAGCTATACGCAGCGAGAAGGAACTTTATTTCAGCAAGAACAGCTTCTCCAACATGAACGCCATGTGGCGTGCAACTCCTACCGTGCTCTACAACGCCGGCAAGCTTACCCTCGGCCTCGAGTGCGAGCTCACCTCGGTTCAGTACGGCAGCAAGATCAATCTTTCGAACGCGCTTTACGACCAGGACCTTCACTGGGTTACCAACACCCGCGTGCAGGCTCTCGTGAAGTTCAATTTCTAATCTGAACGACTATGGCCATCCAGCCCTGGACAATGATCCCGTTCGTGATAATGCTGCTGCTCATAGCAGTGGCGCCTCTTGCCTTCCCGCACAAGTGGGAGAGCAACAAGGTGAAGCTTGTCGCGACGCTTGCCATTGCCGTTCCTACGGCAATATACCTTATATGTGCCGGTCTCGGCTTGAATCTCGAGCATCAGCTGCTGTTTGACTATGTTCCTTTCATCATACTTCTCGCCACTCTCTATGTGGTGACTGGAGGTATATGCGTGAGAGGTGACATCAAGGCGACTCCGCTCGTGAACACTGCTGTCCTTGCGCTCGGCTTCGGACTCGCGTCGTTTGTCGGAACCACCGGAGCCGCGATGCTTTGCATCCGTCCTCTGCTTTCGATCAACAGCCAGAGGCAGTTCAGAACGCATACTGTGCTATTCTTCATAGCTCTCGTGGCCAACTGCGGCGGCGTGCTAACCCCTCTTGGTGATCCGCCTCTCTTCATGCTTTACCTCAGGGGCGCGTCATTCACCTGGTTCTTCAGCCTTGTCGCAATGTGGGCCTTCGTGGGAGCCGTGCTGCTCGTGCTGTACTACATCCTGGACAGTTTCTATTACCGAAAGGAGTCCAGGGAGGCTATTGCAAGGGACAATGCGGAGATTGAGCCGATTGAGGTTGAAGGTTCATTCAACATTGTATACTTGATACTTACCGTGCTTGCAGTCGTGTTCTTGAACCAGTCCTACATTCCGGCCATGGCGGAGGAACACTGCCCTTTGTATATCAAGTTCATACGCGAAATCGTGCTCTGCGTGATCATGGCGGCTTCGCTCCTGACCACCAGGAAGGCAGTGCGCTACGACCACAACAATTTCACATGGGGCCCGATTGCCGAGGTTGCAATCCTATTCGTGGGCATATTCACCACCATGGTTCCTGCCCTGCTGTACCTCAGCGCCAATGCAGGTTCTCTCGGGCTTACCGAGCCATGGCAGTTCTACTACAGCACAGGTCTTCTCAGTTCCTTCCTCGACAACACCCCTACGGCAGTGGCCTTCCACTCGGTGGCTACGGGCATGGACTGGTCTGCGCTTGAGGGTGTGAACTTCGTTGCCGGCATACCTGAACCTTATCTCAAGGCCATAGCCCTCGGAGCCGTGTTCTTCGGAGCCATGACCTATATAGGCAACGGACCGAACTTCATGGTAAAGGCAATCGCGGAGAGCGAAAACATCAAGATGCCGGGCTTCTTCGGCTACATGATAAAGTTCTCACTTATCGTGCTTCTCCCAGTCTATATCATAACCCAGCTTATATTCATTTAGCAGGAAATGGACGCGGCTCTTCTTTCCGACATGCTCAGGGAACTTGTCCTTGACCACGATGTCGTCACTCTTCCGGGGGTGGGCAGTTTCGTGTCCGAGCTGGTGCCCGCGTCCTTTTCCGACAGGGGATATACCATAAATCCTCCGTACAGAAGACTCTCCTTCAGGACCAGATCCGAGGAAAACACCCTTCTGACAGACCTTTACGCTTCAGCCAACGGCCTCAGCAGGGAGGATGCCGCCAAGGTAATCGGGGAATGTGTTTCCGGACTCAAGGCTACACTTCTTTCCAGAAAGGTGCTTGCCCTTCCGGGACTTGGAAAACTTAGGGCAACAAAGGAAAACAACATATTCTTCGTGGCGGAGGAAAGCCTGGATCTCTATCCGGCAGGCTTTGCCCTTGAGGCCATATCCCTGAAGAACCATCAGGAAACCAGGGAGGAGGTCAGCGCGGCGGTTGAGAGCTTGAAGCAACAGATTGCCAAGCCCGCGCCCGCACCGGAACCTGCACCGGAACCTGCACCAATGCCAGAACCGGCTCCCGCACCTGCACCTTCACCTTTGACCGCTGAGACGCTGGAACTGGATCCGACGCCCGAACCTGTGCCGGTGGTCGAGGATAATCCCGCACCAGCGCCTGTAGCCGTGGCCGGGGAAGAACCAGTGCCGGTGGTTGAAGTGAAGACGGCGTCCGTGCCGGTGGTCAAGGAAGAACCTGTGCGCGAAGGAAACAGGGCTCCATGGGGCATTCTGATTGCGGTGGCGGCCGTGCTTGCCCTGCTGGCTTTGTTGTGGGCTTTCCTGAGATTCTTCCCGGAAGCGGGGGACTATCTGCTTTATGGCCGTGAAGACAGGAATCTGATCGAGTGGTTCCGGCATCAATAATACAACAGAATGACTGACAGATATATAGAACACCATCGTATAGTATGCTATGACACGGACAGATCCAAGAGGATGAAGCCCGTGTCATTCATGAATTATGCCCAGGAGATGGCGAACCGCCATGCCGACATACTCGGTTTCGGCTACGACGACCTCATCGCCTCGAATACGGCATGGGTGCTTTCGAGGATTCACATCCGCTTTCTCAACATCCCTCACTGGCGCGACGAAGTCGACATTCATACATGGCACAAGGGACCGAAAGGTCTTTTCTTCCTCAGGGATTTCTGCATGTACGGAGCAGACGGCAATCCCGCCGTGCTTGCGACCACTTCATGGATTATAATGAACATCGACAGCCGCCGCATATCCCGCGATCCGGAACATGCTCCTTCCACCGACTCGGAGAGGCACGTGGACGCCATAGGGGAGCCTTGCGCAAAGGTTGTGATGCCAAAGGACGCAGAGGTCGAGGAGGCCGGGGAGCATGTGGTTGCATATTCAGACCTTGACATGAACGGTCACGCAAACAATGCGATGTACATAGTCTGGGCGATGGATGTGCTCGATTCCGAACTGCTGGAAACGCGAAGCCTGAGGGATCTCCGCATAAATTTCAACGCCGAAACCAGGCTTGGAGACAAGGTCAGTCTGCTCCGCAGTTCAAGGACCTCTGATGACGGCACAGTCACCTGCTGGGTTGAGGGCGTGGTGGACGGCCGCCAGTCTTTCATAACAGAATTCATATTTTAGCTTATGTTCGATTTCCTGTACCCTATGGACCTGGCCCCGGTCCTGCCCCCTCCTTCTGCAGACAAGGTGGATCTGGCACCGGAGAAGGGAGAGTGGTTCCCCATAGTCGAGGAGAACGGCACCGTGGTCGCAAGAGCCCTCAGAAGTTATTGCCACGGTGGAGCCAAGCCCCTGCATCCCGTGATACACATCCATATAATGGACCGTTTCGAGAGACTGTACCTCCAGAAGCGTTCCATGAAGAAGGATATTCAGCCGGGCCGCTGGGATACGGCTGTCGGCGGCCATGTCAATTATGGCGAGCAACTGCTTGAGGCGGTTTATAGGGAGGCTGCGGAGGAACTCGACTTCACGAAATTCAATCCTATTTATCTGGGCTCCTACGTGTTCGAGTCTCCGGCGGAGAAGGAACTGGTGAACGTGTTTGCCGCCATAGGGAACTTCGAGCTTCATCCTGACCTGGACGAGGTGGATGAAGGCCGCTGGTGGACTCGGGATGAATTGTCGGAAGCCATGGGAAAGGGCGTGTTCACCCCGAATTTTGAGAGCGAGTATAAGAAAATCAGGAAGCAGCTGACAGCATTGTTATGACTACTGAAAGACTCAGAAGGCTTGTCGAACAGGCGGAGGGTAGATATGTGTTCCTTTGGGACAGCCCTTTCCCGCTTGAGATGCACGAAGAAAACCGCCGCAGGATGGAAACTGTGGCGGATGACTGCGGAGCTGACCTGGCCTACTCCGATTTCAGGGAAAGGACTGCAGATGGTCTCGTGAACCACCCGCTGACAGATTGTACCCTCGGTTCGGTGCGCAATGATTTCGATTTCGGGCCTCTGCTTCTGCTTCGCCGCAGTTCTGCTTTGAAGGCTCTTGAAACCATGCCGGAACTCAAGTGGGGGGCTTTGTACGAACTCCGCCTTCGCCTTGACCGTATAATCCATATAAGAGAGTACCTCTACACTGCTGTAAGGACAGACAATCGCAAGTCCGGAGAAAAGCAGTTCGACTATGTCGACCCCCGCAATAGGGAAGTGCAGCTCGAAATGGAGGAAATATGCACCCGCCACCTCAAGAGAATAGGCGCATGGCTGAAGCCGGAATTCAGGAGTGTTCCTGCCCTGGGCGAGGCTCTTTCCGCCTCCGTGGTGATTCCTGTACGCAACAGGGTGAGAACTGTCATGGACGCCGTTGAAAGCGCCCTCTCCCAGAAATGCACGTTCCCATATAACGTGATAGTGGTTGACAACCACTCTACTGACGGCACCACGGAAGCCCTGGCGGCAGCGGCCGCGCGGGACAGCCGCCTCGTCCACATCATACCCGAAAGGGACGACCTGGGCATAGGAGGGTGCTGGAATCTTGCAGTGAATGACAGCCGTTGCGGGAAGATTGCCGTACAACTCGACAGTGATGACATGTACAGCGGTCCCGACACTCTCGAGAAGATGGTCAGACCCTTCGCCGAGGAGGACTGCGCCATGGTCGTTGGCAGCTACACCATGACTGATTTCGCTCTCAACCCCATACCTCCGGGATTGATAGACCACAAGGAGTGGACCGAGGAGAATGGCAGAAACAACGCATTGAGAATCAATGGACTGGGAGCTCCAAGGGCCTTCCGTGCAGATATACTTCGCGAGATGGGAGGCCTGCCTGACACAAGCTACGGCGAGGACTATGCCGCAGGCCTGAGAATCAGCCGCGAATACCGTATAGGCAGGGTTTGGGAAAGTGTATACTGTTGCCGCCGCTGGGAAGGAAACTCCGACGCGGCCCTCAGCATAGAGAAGGTAAATGCCAACAATTCATATAAGGACAGCCTCCGAACCGCGGAGATTCTGGCAAGAATCAGCCTCAACGATGCAGCGTACACCAATTCATAAGTTCATAAGCGACCAGCTCTCGCGTTGGCCCCTCGCCTGCAAAAACTTCAGGGCTCTGAAGGATGTCAGGCTGCGCACCATGACTGTGGGTGGCCTGGAGGTGACGCTTCAGCACAACCCGGCACGAATGATTTCATCGGCAGCCAGGACAGACGCCGCTTCCCTTGCGGAAAGGCCTTGTTTCCTATGCCGTCAGAACAGGCCTGCGGAACAGGTCATGCTGCCCTTCGAGGGACGGAAGGGCAAGCAGTATGACATACTTGTCAACCCCTATCCCATCTTTCCCGACCATCTCGTGATAGCGAATGCTTCACACTCGAAACAGTCCGTCTGGAAGCGCTTCGTCGACATGCTCGACCTGTCAAGGGCCTATAGACAGTTCATCTTTTTCTACAATGGACCGAACTGCGGCGCTTCAGCCCCGGACCACCATCACTTCCAGGCTGCGGGAAGGGGACAGATGCCTCTCGAGAACGATATATGCAGACTGATTGCCGAGGAAGATGAAAATACTCTCCAACTGCTTGAAAGCCAGCAGGATGCCTCGTTATATAAATACGGGAAATTCGTAAACGGCATCTTCCTCCTCAGGGCACGCAGCTCCAAGTCGGCGGCTAAACTTTTCTACAGGCTGATAGACTGCGCCCCGACAGTCGAGGGCGACAGCGAGCCACGCTTCAACCTTTTCAGCTGGTACGAGAATGACGAGTATCGCGCCGTGGTGGTGTTCCGCACCTCACACCGATCCAGCCACTATTTCTCCGACGGCCCAGACCACCTCACCATGAGTCCCGGATGCGTGGACATGATGGGTCTGCTGATAGTTCCCGTCCCGTCAGAATTTGAAAGCGTGACCGAAGGACAGATAGCAGACATGCTCTCCCAGGTCTGCATAGACAAGGAGACTGAAGAAACCATAATACGCCGTCTGACCCGCCGCCAGCCCATGCTGGAAGTGGGCATACTCTCAGCAAAGGAGATAGAATTCGAGATTATCTCAGACGGTGCGGGAGTGCGCCGGGCATGCCTGACCGAGGGCAAGATAAGTTACGACGGCACACTTTACGACGAGCTGTATTTCGATTCCATGACTCCGTCCACCATGTTTGCCCAGCCTTCGTTCGTGCTGCACGGGGTGAAGATAGGCATAGGCTTTCACTGGGAGCAGAGCGAGAACCAGAGCTTCGCGGGTGCCCTGAAGATTGTAGTCGGCAAGGGTTGCCTGCATGCTGTCAACATAGTCGGCATTGAGGACTATCTTGTGAGCGTCATTTCTTCGGAGATGAAGGCCAGTTCGGAGCTGGACTTCCTGAAGGCCCATGCAGTCATCTCCCGTTCGTGGGTCATGAAGATGATGGCCGCCCGACGCATCCCGGCGAAAAACCTCGTCCCGGAAGGTGTGTGCAGCCTTGCATCCCTTGTGACGAGGCTGGATATGGACCTGAACGGAGGCCCTGACGGGAAGGATGCCGCCGAGCACATAAAGTGGTATGGTCGGGACGAGCACAGACTTTTTGACGTGTGCGCCGACGACCACTGCCAACGCTACCAGGGACTTACGAGAGCCGTGGGAGAGAATGTCCGCAAGGCCGTCGACGCAACCTGGGGCAAGGTTCTGACCTGTGAGGGAGAGCTCGTGGATGCCCGCTTCTCCAAGTCCTGCGGAGGTGTGATGGAAAGATATTCGACCTGTTGGGAAGACAGGGATTTCCCGTATCTGCAGTGCCTGCCCGACACTCCCGGACATGCCCCCGGACTTGAACCTTTCTGCGCCCGCGCCGACGAGGCTGTCATGAACCAGGTGCTTAACGGCTACGATGCCGCTACCGCGGATCACTACCGTTGGGAACAGCGATACGAGAGGGAGGAGGCAAGCCGCCTGCTGGAGTCCCGCTCCGGCTTCGGACTGGGAACGATACGCGAAATCAAGGCCCTCGAAAGAGGCGGGTCGGGAAGGATACGCCGTCTCTATATCAGGGGTGACAAGGGCAGCAAGGTCATAGGCAAGGAACTGGAAATCAGAAAGCTTCTTTCCACTTCCCATCTCAAGAGTTCGGCTTTCGACGCTTCATGGGAGGGGGATACCCTTGTGCTCAAGGGCAGGGGCTGGGGCCATGGGGTGGGCCTTTGCCAAATAGGCGCCGCAGTTATGGCGTCGGAAGGGTACAGCTATGACAGCATACTTCTTCACTACTACCCCGGATCGGAAATTACTGAAATGCCAAGATGAAAAGCCAATCACCATGGTACTGGGTGCCTACCCTGTATTTCGCGGAAGGACTCCCATACTTCATAGTCAACAACATCTCGCTGGTAATGTTCAAGAACATGGGCATGCCCAACGGCCAGCTGGCCTTCTTCACCAGCCTGCTTTACCTGCCATGGGTAATCAAGCCTCTCTGGAGCCCCTTCGTGGACATCATCAGGACCAAGAGATGGTGGATACGCACCATGCAGATAATCATGTCTGCGGCAATGCTCGCCCTTCCTTTCATACTCCCTTACGGCAACGGGGTCAGCATGGAAACAGGCGGCCTCTTCTTCGCCTGCCTCGGCATATTCTGGGTGACGGCCTTCGCGTCCGCAACCCACGACATCGCGGCCGACGGCTTCTACATGCTTGCTCTCAACCCTCATGACCAGAAGGAATTCGTAGGCATCAGAAGCACCTTCTACCGTCTTGCCTCATGGTTCGGCCAAGGTGCGCTCGTCGCCATTGCCGGCATCATAGACCAGAGTACCTGGAACATCTCCCTGGCATGGAAGATGACACTTCTGCTGCCTGCGCTGATATTCGCGGCCATAACCCTCGCGCACGTATTCACCATACCTCATGCCGCTGAGGACGCTGAACGCCCGGACAGCAGCATCTCAAGGGTGGCAAGGGATTTTCTGGAGGCTTTCAAGACCTTCTTCATGAAGAAGCAGATAGTGATTGCGTTGCTGTTCATGCTGTTTTTCCGCCTTCCGGAGGCCCTGCTCCTGAAGATGGCCCAGCCTTTCCTGCTGGATTCACGGGCTGACGGAGGTCTCGGACTTACCAATACCGAGGTCGGACTCGCGTACGGGACCATAGGCATAATAGCCCTGACTATAGGCGGCATACTCGGAGGTCTCGCTTCCGCAAAATGGGGACTCCGGAAATCCATGTGGCCCATGGCCCTGAGTCTGGCTCTCCCGAGCGGGGTTTTCCTACTGATGAGCGTGCTTGGCATCTCCGATATCTGGCTGGTTTCCGCATGCATAGCCTTCGACCAGTTCGGCTACGGCTTCGGATTCACGGCCTATATGCTGTATCTCATATATTTCTCCAATGGCAGTTTCAAGACGGCGCACTATTCAATATGTACGGCCTTCATGGCTCTCAGCATGATGCTGCCGGGACTGGTTGCGGGCTATCTCCAGGAGTCGCTCGGCTACACGGGGTTCTTCAGCCTGGTAATGGTCTGCTGCCTCGTGACCGTACTTGTCACCTTCCTTGTAAAAGTCGAAGAATGAAATGAAAGGCTTATTCATGTGTTTTGCACTGGCTGTGATCCCATTCACAGCCAGTGCCTCGTTCCCATTCGTGTTTGAACAGGATAGCAGCCTCGTTGCGACCCCGGAAAGTTCATGCCGGAATGAAGTCCTTCCGGGGGTGGAGGTTCTTGTGAAAAGAGGCTTCGAGGGCCTTAGGGGCAAGAGAGTCGGACTCGTCACCAATCCCAGCGGTGTGGACAGGATGCTGCGTTCGACCATAGAGATTCTCCATGAAGCCCCGGAGGTCAATCTGGTCGCCCT
>JABUTS010000154.1 GCA_021443565.1 Bacteroidales bacterium
AGCTTGAACTCTGCCACGAAGCCGTTCTGCTCGACCATTTCGGGAAGTGCCTCCACCGTGAATACGCAGGTGGTATCCTCCTTCTTGAGGTCCTTCTTGGAGCTTTTCTGGACTGACGCTGCCTTAGGCCGCACGAGTTTCACCTCTTCGATGAAAGGCGCGAGTTTTCCCAAAGTGTCGGTCTTCTGGTAATTGACATACATCCTCAGGGTGTCCGGCATCTTTCTCTGGTCATTCACCCAAATCTCCAGACTGTCCTTCTTCGCATTGAACTGCGTGATGAGGTTCTTTGGCTTCACGCCCTTTATCCACATGCTGTCAATCACTGCGAAAGGAGCCATGAAGGTTATGTAGGCCACCCTGTCGTCGACGCGTTCCTTCTTCAGTATCATCTGTTTGGAAGGAATCTCGCGGAAAACCTTCAGTTCATGCTCGGAGTGGCGGGCCATCACATGGGCTGTGTCCTTCATGTCGTACTTTGCAAGTTCCTTGAGGGTGTCGCTGACCACAAGTACAGGTTTGAGCAGGCTGTCGAGGAAGGCCACGGACTCGGTTTCGGGGTCGTATTTGTTATTGTTGTTCTCGTCAGTGAGGGCATACATCCTGTAGATGGTATCCTGAATGTTCCTGAGTGTGAAGAAGCCCCAGTCATCGGTCTTGATGGCGGCATCGGGCCTATGCAGGAAGATTGCGGAGTCCGCGTGGTCTTTATAGAGCAGCACGGTGGCGCCTTGCAGGGGCTTGAGGGTGTTGCAGTCGAGTACGGTGCCGGTGACTACCATGGAGTCTATCCTGTCGCCGGTCGAGAATATGTAGGTAAAGCCTTCGTACATGTTCCCCTCGTTGTTGTCGCAGATGGCGTTGGTGAGGTCAAGCGCGTAGGTCCTGTTTGAGTCAAGGGGTTCCTCGAAATATACCACGACGCTTTTCCCCTTTATCTTGAATTTCGGGGCCTTCTCCTGCGGAGGGGAGAGGAAGATGCTTTTGGCATCCTTCACCTTGACATATTCGTTGAATGTGAATGTGATTTCCGTCTTTCTGGTGTTGACGTTGACGGAACCCGGAAGAGGCTCAATTTTGGTAAGGTAGGGCGGTATTGTGTCCTTGGGACCGCCCGATGGGGGTGTGGTGGTGTTTGCGCACGACGGGCTTGCCATCAGTTGCAGCAATACTGCAAGCACTGGCAGTCCGGCAATCAGCAGGTTCTGTATTTTCTTGCTTATAGTCATCTTATTCGAGATCGGTTCTTGTGACGCTTGACATTCCTTCTATCTTGCCCAGCCTCTTGATGAGTTTGTCGAGCACGTCCTTGTCATGTACGTAGAGGTCTATGTAGCCCTCGAATATGCCGTCGTCGCTGTCTATGTGGAAGCGCCTGATGTTCACGCTCATGACAAAGGATATGTACCTTGTGATGTCGCTGATCATGCCGAGGCGGTCTATGCCCTTTATGGAAATCCTTACGAGGAAGCTTTTGAACTCGGAGCTGTTCCACTTCGGGAGAACTATCCTGTCACCATGCTTGGCGGCTATGCTGTTAGCGGTATGACAGCTTTTCTTGTGGACTGTCACGCAGTTGTCCGAAGAGAGGAAGCCGAGCACGTTGTCGCCGGGTATCGGGTTGCAGCAGGTCGCGAAGATATACTTGTAGCGGCTTGCAGGGTCGTTTGTGATGACAAGTTCCTCTTTCTGTTTCACCACGGGAGCGCTTGGCGCCGTATGGTTCTTGTGGCTCTGTCTGAGCCAGCTGAAACTCCAGAGCCCCTTGCTTTCCTCTGTGCGTGCAGTCTTGAGCACGTCCTCGAGATTGTCGAGGCTGGTAAGCCCTATGCCTATCCTGAAGTAAAGTTCATCAGCGTTTCCGTAGGCTTCATAGTTGTCCATAATGATGGAGAGCATGCTGTTGTCCATCTTGTAGCCGGCAGCCTCGACTTTCTCCTTGAGTATCTTTGCGCCGTCGGCCACATGAACGCTCCTGTCCTGCTTGAGATAGTCAAGGACGACGTTCCTGGCCTTCCTGGTCCTGAGGAAATGCAGCCAGTCTGCGCTTGGATTCTCGTTCTCGGCCGTGATGATTTCCACCTGGTCGCCCTGGCGGAGCTGGTACGAGAGAGGGACGAGTTTCATGTTCACCTTCGCCGCTATGGCCTTGTTGCCTATATGGGTATGAATCATGTACGCAAAGTCGAGAGCTGTTGCGCCCTTGATGATGCGTCGCTGGTCTCCCTTCGGAGTGAAGACGAAGATGTCTGTGGTGGTGAGGTCGTTGTGGATGATGTCGAGGAGTTCGAGGGCGTTGACGTCCGGGTTCACGAGTATCTCCTTGATCTTGTTGATCCAGAGATCCATCTCGCTGATGTTCTCGGACACGAAGCCGTTCTGCTTGTATGTCCAGTGGGCGGCTATGCCTTTCTCGGCGATGTCGTCCATCCTCTGGGTGCGTATCTGGACCTCTATCCATATTCCGGACGAGCTCATGAGGGTGCAGTGCAGAGCCTCGTAGCCGTTGTTCTTCGGTTCTTTCACCCAGTCGCGCACGCGGTCCGGCTTGTAGCGGTATATGCCCGTGATGATGGAGAATATATGGTAGCACTGGTCGCGCTCGGAGGCGTTAAGGTCGGATTCGAAGACTATGCGTACGGCATAGAGATCATAAATCTGGTCGAAGGTGACATTTTTCGTCCGCATCTTGTTCCATATCGAATAAGGCGTCTTCACCCTTTTCTTTATGTGGAACTTGAATCCGGCATCCTCAAGCGCGTCGTGTATTGGAGCGATGAAGTCGTCAATTTCCCTGATCTTGTCGTTTACGCTGGCGTTGATGCTCTCGGTAATTTCAGCGAAGGCAACGGGCTCCTTATAGCGGAGCCAGATGTTTTCCATCTCGGACTTGACCTCATAGAGACCCAGCCTGTGTGCAAGCGGGATGAATATGAACATGGTCTCGCTGAGTATCTTGTCCCTCTTGAATTCAGGCATGAATTCTATGGTCCTGCAGTTGTGGAGCCTGTCAGCAAGTTTGATGAGCACCACCCTTATGTCGTCGTTAAGGGTTAGGAGTATGCGCTTGAAGTTCTCAGCCTGCATGCTCATCTGGTCTGCTCTTGCGTTCTTGTCAAGCACGGTCTTGATTTTCGTGAGACCATCCACAAGCGAGGCAATCTTTTCACCGAAAAGGTTCTTGATGTCCTCGGTGGTATATTCGGTGTCTTCAACCACATCGTGCAGGAGAGCTGCGGCAATGGACTTGCAGCCCAGTCCTATGTCTTCCACCACTATTCTCGCAACTGCGATAGGGTGGAGGATATATGGTTCACCCGAGCGCCTTCTGACTCCCTTGTGGGCCTCGTTGGCAAAGTCGAAGGCCTTCTGGACCGTATCTATCTCAGACTGGTCGCCACAACGCTTCAGCGCTGACTCTTTCAGTATAGCGTATTCGTCGGCGATTACCTTGAAATCCTGCTCGGTGAATTCTGAAATCTTAGCCATGTCAAAATCCGTCTAAATTCAAAAAGCTTTCCCGTTTTCCTCGTCCTCGCAACCGGGGAAGGTATTCTCGAGGGCTTCAATCGGTTTCACACCCTGGTGAAGTCCCCAGCAGAACTGGGCTCCGTAAAGTATTATCTGCCAGCTCCAGTTCATCCATATCAGGAAGAGCGGGAGGGCTGCGACGGCACCGAACACGAGGCTCCACTTGGCCACGAAGAACTGGGTCTTGAGATATAGCCACTGGAACACGCAGAACACTATGGAGGTAAGGGCTGCGGAAAGTAGGGCATTCCCATATCTGACCCTTGTAGCCGGCACGAACTTGTACAGGGCCGAGAGGGTGAAGGACGAGATTACGTAAAAAATGGTCCATGCAATCAGGGTCGCAAAGAAGCCCTTGTTGCTGAGGTCAAGCCCCATAAGCTTGAAGAGGTTGGTGTAAAGTATGGGAAGTATGGTGAATATCGTGATTATGAAAGGGCAGAGTATGATGATGGAGGCATAGGTGATGAAGCGCTTGGACATGCCCCTACTTTTCTGGACTGTGATGCCCCAGTTGTTGTTGATGACTCTTTCGACGGAGAAGATAAGCCAGAGCACGAACCAGAAGAACGAGAGGAAGGTTATTACGCCGAAGACTCCCGACCTTGCCACGTCAAGTATGCTTTCAACCCTCTCAATCAATATGCGCGCAAATTCCGGACGGTCGATGAAGAGTTCATAAATCTGCTCGGACAACAGGCCGGAAAGGCCCAGACCGCCCGTGACAGCAAACACGAAGGCCAGGAAGGGGATGATGGCCATTGTGGTCCAATAACTTAAGGCGACTGCCTGAAAGCCCATTTTCCTGTCTGCAAAGGTGTCCACGACATTCTTCGCGAAACGCAGGAACTTTCTGATACTGCTCTTGATTGATTCGATGTCTTTCATGTACTATTTATGCTAAAACAGCGTCATCTGGCCCTCTTCCGATGCCGGAGCCGGGCTTTCATGTCCTATCATCTCAAAAAAATCATCTTCTCCCACTATTCTCACGCCCAGACTCTCAGCCTTCTTCACCTTCTCGGGACCGGGTTTGCTTCCCGCAAGCAGGAACCCCGTCTTCGCGCTTACGGACGAACTGTTTCTGCCGCCGTTGACCACAATAAGGTCCTTCATTTCCTCCCGGGAAATCGAGAAGTTTCCCGACACCACCACGCTCGCTCCCGCAAGGGCATCCGAGGCTTTCGATGCGGGAGCCTCCATCTCAAAGCGGAGGCCCGCCTCCTTCAGGGAGGCGACAATTTCGCGGTTTATGTCCTTCGAGAAGAAATCCGTCACGCTGTCAGCTATCACCTCGCCTACAGTGTCAACCTCAAGCAGCTGCTCGCGAGTCGCGGACATAATGGCGTCAATGTTTCCGAAATGGGCAGCTATCGCCTTTGCAGTGGTTTCACCGACATACCTTATACCGAGGGCGAAGAGCACGTGGTCAAAGCTGACCTGTCTGGATTCCGTGAGACTCTGGAGGAAACGTTCGGCCGAGCGCTCTTTCCATCCGTCGAGCAGCAGGAGCTGTTCCTTTGTCAGCCTGTAGAGGTCTGAAGGGTATCTCACGAGACTCAGGTTGTACATCTGGTCTATGGTCGCGTCGCCGGCCAGCACGTTCATCGCCTTGCGGCTGATGAAGTGGATCAGACGGCCCTTTATCTGCATGGGGCAGCCGGTGGAGTTCGGGCAGAAATGCTTTGCCTCGCCCTCGTCCCTGAGAAGGGGAGTCCCGCAGTCGGGGCAGACGGAAGGGAAAACCGGCCTCGTCACTCCGAGCCCTCTGCGCGATTCTTCTATGCCCGTGATTTTCGGGATGATTTCCCCGCCTTTCTCAACATATACAAAATCTCCTATGCGCACGTCGAGGAGATCCATCTGGTCAAGATTATGGAGTGAGGCCCTTTTCACCACAGTGCCGGAGAGCTGCACGGGTTCAAGGTTGGCTACAGGAGTGACAGCTCCCGTCCTGCCCACCTGGTAGTCTATGGATATAAGCTGAGTGAGCGCCTGTTCAGCCTTGAACTTGTAGGCGACTGCCCAGCGCGGGAATTTGGAAGTGTAGCCAAGTTCCTGCTGGTAAGGAAGTTCGTTTACCTTGATGACTATGCCGTCAGTTGCAAAAGGAAGGTATTTCCTGTCGCTGTCCCAGCTGGTTATGAAGTCTTCCACTTCCTCAATGCTGGTGCATATCCTGCTTTTGTCGGAGACGGGAAGGCCCCAGGAGCGGGCTGCGTCGAGGGCTTCCTTGTGGGTGTTGAACGGCAGGTTTTCACCCAGCATGTGGTAAAGGGTGCATTCGAGTCCGCGGTGCGCCACCTCGTCTGGGTCAAGCAGCTTGAGCGAACCGGAAGCGGCATTGCGCGGGTTTGCGAAAGGGAGTTCCTCGGCTTCAAGCCTTTCTGCATTGAGACGGTCGAAATCGTCGTAAGGCATATATATCTCGCCTCTGATTTCAAATTCCTCCGGCCATCCGCTGCCAATTAGCCTTTGAGGTATGTTCTTTATTCTCAATGCGTTTGCGGTCACGTCGTCGCCCTTGGTCCCGTCTCCGCGGGTGAGTGCCCTATACAGTCTGCCCTGACGATAGGTCAGACAGATGGCTGTTCCGTCGAATTTAAGTTCGCAGGAGTAAGTGAAGCCCGGGCCTATGTCCCTGGCCGCCCTTGCCGCGAAGTCTGCGACTTCCCCGATATTGTAGGTATTGCCGAGGGAGAGCATGGGGTAGCGGTGCTCAAACTGGCGGAATTCGCTGTTCCTTAGTGATTTGGAAAGGCTTTCATCCAGGTCGCTGCCCACTTTCTGCGTGGGTGAGTCGGGAGCCATGAGCACGGGATATTCAGCCTCGATAGCGGCAAGTTCCTTCATGAACATGTCGTAGTCGAAGTCGCTCATCTGAGGGGCATTCTCCACATAATAGAGCCTGTTTGCCTCCTTGAGCAGCGCGTTCAGTTCCAGCGCTCTTTCCGATGCGGTCTTGAAATCCATCCTGACTGGGTTCATTACACAGGTTCCGCAGGCGCGAAACACCAACAAATAATCAGTCAAAGGTACGGATATTTGTTGTTATTACCTACGGTAATAGCATGAAAAAAGCCCGCTGACCATATTCAAACAAAAACGGCCGGGAGTACCCGACCGTTTTATATGGTTTCGCTGTCTTCTACTCGTGTTCGAGCTTGAGGGTGACGGTGCTCTGGTCGCAGACCTCTGACGGTCCCCAGTACTGGATAGGACCAGGGTATACATACGATGTGGTCTTTGCCCATTCGTCGCGATGGGCCGCGAAGAACTTGAACGGCGCGCCGTCGAGTTCCACGAGGGCCTTGCGTATAACCGGCTTCATGGCACCGTTGCGACGCTCCATGTTCATCATCATGGTGATAGGAACACCTCCGGCAATCCACTCTGCTGCAGGCGCTGTGGTATTCTTGATTACAGACATATAACCTGTCTTGCCAGAAGCGATGAGGCGGCTTGCGTTGAAGCCGAGACTGTAGCAGTAGTCTGCATCATAGTTTGAAGGTGCTGCGCAGCGGCCTTCGTAACCGAAGAAGTGGTGCTGGGCAGAGAACTTGCCGTTGTACTTTCCTTCTTTCTTCCATCCTGCAAGCTTGGTTGCAACCATGCGGCTGAGAAGCTTTTCGGTCTCGATGAGGGATACCTGTACATTGCCGTGAGGGTCGCGGTCTAGGCAGAGCTGGCGTGCGACGTCAGCAGGAAGGCTCTCGAGAATGGCGAGGTTTTCGGGAGCGATGCTTCCCTTTACGAATGAAATCTGCTCCTCTGCGTTTGCAAATTCGCGGCTCTCGCCGGTTGCAGGGTCGGTGAGGACTTCGTTGAGTTCGCGGATGAGTTTCTTGATGGCAGGGATAAACTCGATGAGACCCTCAGGAATGAGGACCGTACCGAAGTTGTTGCCTTCTGCTGCACGGTCCGCCACTATCTGTGCGAGATATGTAACCACGTCATCGAGACTCATTTCCTTCTGCTCTATCTCCTCGGAGATGAGGCAGGCGTTAGGCTGTGTCTCGAGTGCGCATTCGAGTGCGATGTGGGATGCGCTGCGGCCCATGAGCTTGATGAAGTGCCAGTATTTGCGGGCGGAGTTGCAGTCGCGCTGGATGTTGCCTATGAGCTCCGAATAGGTCTTGCAGGCTGTGTCGAAGCCGAAGGAAGTTTCAATCTGCTCGTTCTTGAGGTCACCATCAATGGTTTTAGGGCAGCCAATGACCTGGACACCGTAATTCTTCGCCGCATAATACTCTGCAAGAACACATGCGTTGGTATTGGAGTCGTCGCCGCCTATGATTACCAGGGCCTTGATGCCGAGTTCGCGTAGAATCTCGATGCCCTTCTCGAACTGCTCTTCCTTCTCAAGTTTGGTACGGCCCGAACCTATGATGTCGAATCCGCCGGTATTGCGGTATTCGTCTATGAGTTCATCCGTGAATTCAATGTATTTGTGGTCTACGAGTCCGCCGGGGCCCATGAGGAAGCCATAAAGCTTGTTCTCCGGATCAAGCGACTTGACACCGTCATAAAGGCCGGAGATTACATTATGTCCTCCGGGAGCCTGACCGCCGGAAAGGATGATGCCGACGTTGATCTTTGCTGCGTTTGCAGACTCGCCTTTGACAAATTCCACTACAGGCATCCCGTAGGTGTTAGGGAAAAGTGCCTTGATTTCAGCCTGATTTCCTACAGACTGGGTTGCTGCGCCCTCAGAAGCCTTTACTGCACCCTTGAGTGCCTCAGGGAGTTTGGGCTCGTATGCTGCGCGTGCAATCTGAAGATTGGATTTAACTGACATGATTATATCTATTATATTGGTTTTCAAATTATTGGCTACACTCTGACACTTCCATGCACAAAAATGCGCCACAAATCGCGCAAATTTACAACTTGTGGGCGAAAAATTCAAATCCCAAGAGGGGAGAGAAGCCTCATCCGCTCTGAAAGCCTGGAAGAAGCACCGTTCTCCCGAAAGCGGCTGCTATTTGATTTCAAGCATTGTGGTAATGCTCCTTGAACGGACTCCGGCCTTTGAGCGACGCTTGCGGAGCCTTTCGAAAAACTTCTTCTCGATTTCATCCCTCTGCAACCACATCATCCGTGGAAAACGCAGGCGCATGACGCGCAGTTTCCACTTGATGAAGGACCCCACATGGCGGGCAATCCTGTCCTCATACATTTCATCGAAATTTATCAGGATGGCGGTCTCTTCAACATCGCTGAACTCGTCGTTAACTGCGGTTCCGAAAACCTTCATTGTGGAGGACAGTTTCATGTACGAATTGAACAGAGGTGGGATATTGAAGCCGAGAGAGCGCACGCGGGCGTTGAGAATGCTGTAATCCCCTTTGAAACTGTCCTCGTTCAGAATATCTCCGGAATCCACAATCTGAATAGGCTTGTAAGGAGTGACCAGCTTCTTTTCGTCACCGAAATGCTTGTCGAGAAAATATAGAATCAGGTCGCGCCCGTGCCTGTCGAATGAAGGATACATGGTCATCTTCCCGAAATAATACCTCATGTCAGGCTTTATCAGCATGAGGGCGGCGAGTCCGTCCCAAAGGTTATCGAGGGCAAACAGAGCCTTCGTACCCGCCTTGGAACTCTGGTATTCCGGGACAACGAATGAGCGCCCCAACTCGATGGTATATGGAAGATAGTCCTTGATGAACTCTTCGCTGAAATTGAACATATGGGACGTCGCGAGCAAAGGCTGGCCTTTATCGTCAAGCTGTATGTCAGAGCCGAAGATATAGCGGTAGCCACCAAGAATGGCCTCGGCATCGGGATCCCAGACAATCAACTGCCAGTAAGGCTTTTCCATTGTATCGAAAGCGTCCAGATCACAGGAGAGTCCGCTTCCCCCGCCTTCTGTGCGGAAGGAGATTTCGCGCAATCTGCCGACCTCCCTCAAGAGGGCAGGGCAATCGTTCCCGTTGAAGATGTATATTTCATTCCCGCTTTTGTTGGTGTCTCTCAACTTGCGGGAAGGGGTCAGTTCTGCCTTGATGAGTTCCTTGTCTGTCTGTGGTATGATAGGTTCCATGACGTTTCGGGTTCTAAAGTTCATACACTGCCGCACGTACGGTCTGAGCCCATTCCTGGGCTGATTTGCTGTGGTCGAACGTTGAATAAGGTATTGGCTTGCCTATCTTCACGCTGTATTTCCGCCCCTTGCTCCTGTACATCTCGTCAGGAAGAAGAATCATGGCAAGATTGAACTTGAGACCAAGTTTCCTGCAGAGGTTGGCAACACGATAGAAACGAGAGGAATTCCGGCCCTCAAAATGGATGGGAACGACATCCCTCTTTGATGCCACACTCTTGGAAATGAAGGCTTTGCCCCATGGAAGGTCCTGAACCTTGCCGTTGATTTTTCTTGAGCACAAGCCAGCTGGGAACATTATCACCTGGTTTTCAGGGTGGAAAAAAGCCTCGTCCAGAAGTGCGGGGAGATTCCTCGACTGACCGCCGGTCTTGTTGATGGGAACGCAGAGGGGAGCGAGCCCCTTGAGGTTCATGAGAAAATCGTTGACGAGATATTTGACCTTGCCGTCATAGCGCTTTCCCAGCACTGCGCCGAGGGTGACCCCGTCTATTGCACCGAGAGGATGGTTGGAAACGAAGGTAAAGCGGCCATCCTCAGCCGGGATGTTTTCAAGTCCCTGCACCTCCACTTCAACTCCAAGGTAATCGATTACACCCTCGCAGAAGTCGACGCCCCTGCGACCTTCCTTGAGGTAGACGTTGATGAAATCCTGATGGATGATTTTAGGCAGAAGCCTGTATATCCATGCAGGTATCCGGTCAGCCTTGCTGCCAAGTTTGGTCCTGACGATAGCCTCTATATCGATCAGGTCCCCCTGTCCTGTTGTCATTATGTCCGGTTTTAGTACGGGGACAAATTTAACAAAATTCCACAAAAATTCAACTTTGGTCGGTTATCGTGGCGGCGAAAGCTTCCGCGCGGATTCCTCAAGCATGAAGTTCATCTTCCGGTTTCAGCAATTCAGGCAAAAAGCCTCCCGTACTTCACAGCAGAGGAGGCTACCATCATAACAAACCAAAAGTGGTTCAAATCTCGGACACCAGTCCTCGAATGCAGGAATATCAGTCCACGAAGCCGAGGAAATCGTACATTATGAATTCGCGCTGCAGGCCGAAACTGAAATCCACCGCTGACCAGGCTGATTCCGAGAAGTCCCTTTTCATCGACTGCACGTTGTCATAGCCTTCCGGCTGGAATATGCCAGTGTCGAAAGTATCTCCGAGATGGACTATCCTGTCCAAGTCACCGCCCCTTACACATCTCAGACTGAGATCTTCGTGAGCCATGTACAGACCGCTCAGACCCTGTACGGAGATATGGTACCACTGCGGGACTATCAGATAATCGTTTGTGTCCGGCTCAGGGGAATATTGCAGGGCGATTCCATAATGACAAATCCTCGTGAAATACCAGTCGGTCCTGCTGTACCATCTGTCTCCCGAATCGTTTTCCACATACATGCCCAGGCTTGTCTGCCCTATGCCAAATTCTTCCTCATCTTCCTCTGCTGCAATACAACGTATAGTTATACCTGAATAAGTGCTTGAAATTGTGCTGGAAGTGCGTCCATCAATGTAATCACATTCGTAAAGACCTTCGTACGCCTGGTTCAGCATCATTTCGAAGTTGTATGTCTGACCATCCGTCCTTTCATATTCGTATCCGTCCACGGGATCTCCGAGAGACACTCTTCGCGCAGAATTCGAGCCGGGGAAAGGATCCTTCACGAAGACGGCACAAACACCCCTTACACAGGGCGAACCGGAGGCCCGGATCTGCATGTCCTTATAGAATAGCAGTCCGGCTGTAAGTGGTGTGCACAAGTTCCTCATCTCAACTCCTTCGTATTCAAGCCTTGACATCCGCGCCCTGTTATCCAGACTGTCATGGACTATGCTGACAAAGCGGTCGCTTACGGGCTGGATTTCCGCCAGCAGTTCATTGTATAGTCCTTCATCCCATGAATCATAGGTATCACCATCTATGGTGTACTGAGGCATGAAGGCAGTCTGACGGCCTGTCACATCTATCGTCACAGTGGCGTAGAGGTCGGGGGCGAGGACTTTCAGGGGAATGTCCAGGGATGCCCCGGCAACATCAAAGCGCAGCAATCCATCAAAAGTCGCCGAAGTGGTGGAAATCGTCGCCTCGTAAAAGTCATCACAATAGTTTTCCCCGTTGAAAACCAGATTGTAAGGGTCTTGATGATAGACACTGCCTTCAGACGGAGAATTCCCTTCTCCGTCCTTTATGCACACCTTCAACTTCTGTCCTATATAGACAGGCTCTCCGTTTTCATTATCAACAATTTGTCCTGTAGTGGCATTTCTGATTTCATACCATGGCTCAAGAGTCGTACCGCCTTGTCCGAGAATGTCGAAGTCCAGCCAGACATATTCTTTCCCAGTGCCTTCCATTATGTTGTCTCCGTCCAGGAGAGGAGCGAAGTAGCAGTCTCGCGCCGGGCTGATTGCATCCAGTTTGAAGCAGATGAAACCCTCATCCATGTCATAATCGTGGAAACTGACCGATGCGCAGCCGTTGAAGTTATCTTCGATCTCAAAGTCTGCCATGGATATGAGTTCCTCCGTCAAACTTATGCCTCCGGTAATGAATTCGTCTGCCTTGAAGTAAACGTAGCAGCTGGTTCCCGTAATGAGAGACACCCTCTGAGGCCGCTTGAATAGCCATGCGTCATAGCTCCCGAAGCTGTCGCACACGCAATCATCCGATACGTAATACATAAAAGGGTAAAGCCTGTCTATCTCCCCGCATTCGACTTTCCATGAATCCCGATTTATAGACTCATCCGATGGTATCAGCGTAAGATGATACCAGGTATTTCTGAACACATCGAAGTTGGAAGTGGTATTTTCGCCAAGATACAGACGTATCTTCATCTCGTCACAACGTGCTTCGTCACTTGAATACGAGGCATCTATATCGAGATAGGAACAGGCACCGGAATGGGTGGGGGATAGATTGTCAGGCACTTTCTGCCATGGATCTTCATTACCCGGCAGCAGGTCTCCATGGCAATTCTCCCCGCAATAGAAATACACTTCTTCACCAGCCTGAAGTGCGGCTATGTCGGCCTCGCTGGCACAGTCACCTTCAACCACCTCGTCCGGCGCAGCCTGAAATGAGCTGCTGAAAGGATAGGCATACGCTGGCGCCTGAGAAATTTTCACCGAGCGGATGACGAGATCTGCATGTTCCAAAGCGGATTTGTCCAATCTGAAGCCTATGCGCGATAGCAACCTGTCCACCCTCAATTCAAGCGAGCCCCCTACTGTTGGAACAACTCCTTTCAAGCTTCCAGCCATGGGAACCGTCGCCCTGTCAGGGCTGTAGGTCAATTCTAACTTATATGTTTCAAGCTCTGATTCATTGACCGGAGGCTCAAGTCTGTGACCTGTGTTACAAACTGCATAGATATTAAAACGACTGCCGGACATCAGTTCCATTCTGGAACCGCCGGTATAATCGGAATAACTTTCGTCATACAGGCGTCCGCCCGAATACACCCATAGATTCAAGTCCGTCACCCTGTCGGACACCGCAGCAATGGAACTTTTCGTCGCTGGCTCCTGACCGGCCGCTTCAGCTGTTCGCTTTCCCGGGACGAGGGCATTATGAGAGTTTCCATTTCCGGCCAGCCGGTATATGTCGGGAACATTACGGTCGATTCCAGGTGATGACGCGAATCCGGCCGGCCTGATAGTGCCGGCTGAAGTTGACGGCGCACCAGGGGACGATGCGGTGATGAAGGCGGTTACTGCAATACGGTCGCCAGAGACAAGTTCTGAATCTTCATTCGCCAGCGTGCATGAAGAGACAAGCAGCAGAAAAATAAGCAGCGGACAATTAAATATACGTTTCATTTTCGATGCAGCCCGGTTTAGTGGCGCACCGCAAATATGAAAGAATAATCAGCTGGATTTACGTTTTGTCAAGCGGTTCCGGAAAAACAGGCTCCTGCCCGAATGTCCAAAAAGTAAGAAAATACATGCCACAGACCCGCTTTACCGTCCGCGAACATCTCGAGCGAAGGGTTTCAGCCCCCACCTCGGAGCACCACAAGCGCAGTAGCAGAAAAAGAACAGAGGGCATAACCGTAATGGTCTGCCCTCTGTGTATTTTCCAGACTTTGATTCCACCGCTTAATGCGGGGCCTCCGGATCTGGTGGTGGCTCAAAGCCGGTGAGATGTCGCTGTCTCTTAGAAAAGGTATGCGACGCCGATGTGGTACTGGCTGGTGTGCTGCTTAACGTTGCTGTCCTTCTGCCTGTTGAGAAGACCGAAATCATAGCCTGCAGTCACGCGGATGCTCTCAAAAAGGTCAATGCCTACGCC
>JABUTS010000103.1 GCA_021443565.1 Bacteroidales bacterium
GGTACTTGCTGTACTTGTTGTACTTTCTTGTTCCTTCCAGTCTTTTCAATGATCTTTTTCTTTAGGCCCGAAAGCCCAAGTTTTTTGCCTCACCGCTCGTCCTTTCGGGTGTCGCGGAAAGGGATTGCAAAGGTAGGCATATTTTTTAAACCTGCAACCTTTTTTTCAAAAAACTTTCGCTTGAGCATCCGTGGCGCTGTTTTTCGCCTACCCGAAGGCCTGTTTTCTCAAGCGGGCTGCAAAGGTAAGCACTTTTTCCTTTTAAGCAACACCCGGGACAAGATTTTATGAAAGATTCAGTTCTTTTCCAAGACAAGGGTGTGGTCTATTTCGACGGGAAGTTCCTCGTCATAATGGGTTACCATTACGAGGGTTTTGTCGCATCTCCTGCAAAATGAAGATATTACGCTCTTGACCCTCTCCCTGTTCAGACTGTCAAGCCCGTGAAGAGGCTCGTCCAGTATCAGAAGTTCCGGATCCTTCACAAAAGCGCGTGCCAGCATCACGAGCCTCTGTTCCCCGCTTGAAAGCTTTATGAAAGGACGGTCTTTCAGTTCGAGCACTCCGAAAATGTCCATCCAGAATTCACAGGCCGGAATCTGCTCGGGCTTGGGCTTGAGGTAGAGGCCAGCCCTGTCATGAATCCCGCTGGCCACAATGTCAATGGCCGGCACGTCGGTCATGAACGCACGGTGCATCTCCGGGCACACGTAACCTATATGCTTCTTTATCTCCCAGATCGTCTCACCGCTGCCGCGGCGGTTACCGAAGAGACTTATATTGCACGCATAGGCCTGGGGGTTATCAGCGCACACAAGGCTGAGCAGGGTTGACTTGCCGCTGCCGTTCGCACCGAGCAGCGCCCACTTCTCTCCACGGCGCACCTCCCAGTCGAGATCCTTCAATATGGTCCTCTCACCATATCTTATCCCCACCTTGTCCAGCAGTATCACCTGCTCGCCCGCATAGCTCCCTCCATGGGCGGGATAAGCCAGGACCTTCTCCGCAAGGGATGCGCACTCCCGCGCAAGAGCCTCCTTCTTCACGTCAAGCCCCGCAAGATACTTCTCACGCGTCAGTTTCGCCCCCACCCTGCATGATGCGACGGGAATCACGTGAGTAATATAGGAAGGTATCTCGTCCGGAGTGGGCAGAATGAGTATGAGCTGTACCCTGCCCGTGGCTGCCAGGGAGGCAAAGAGAGAGTCAAGCTGTTCCCTGGTGCGGGCATCCAGTCCGATGAAAGGGTTGTCTACGATGAGCACCCGGGGGTTGCCGAGCAGATTCCTGGCAAGAAAGAACTTGCGGAGTTCGCCGCTTGAAAGCTGTATGACAGGCTTGTCCAGCAGTTCTTCCATGGAGAAAAGCCTGAATATTCGCCTCTGGTCCTCATTTTCCTCATACCTGCCCAACAATCTGCGGACCGGCGGGACATCGTCGTACTCCATGGAGTTCCACCGCTGCTGGTAATAATATAGGTTGTCGGCAGTTCCGTACGAGTCACGGAAGCGTATGTATTTTATGTTGCGGTATGCCTCGTTTGAAGGGGACGGGGAGAAATCGTATGTGACCTGACGGGGCGCGCTGCGGCCTGTGAGCATTTCTGCGAGCAGGCTCTTTCCCGATCCGTTCTCCCCAACAATGGCCACATGCTCATCCGAGCCCAGAGACAAGGTCACGGGCTCAGCGAGCGAAAGTTCCGGGATTACCGAAACCGCCCGTTCAAGCGTTATCGTATTCATTGAAAACTACTCGTAGATCTCAATCTTGCAGTTGTCAACGTGGGAGATGCCGTTTTCTTCGGTCACCCTCACTACGATGTCTGCCCATCCCTGACCGACTCCCGTCACGACGCCGTTCTCATCTACAGTAGCATAGGCGGTATTCCATGACTCCCAGGTGATGGTATCATAATTGGCATTTTCGGGAGTCAGCGTGGCGTTGAGCTGGAGAGTGCCGCCCACCTTGAGCCTTGCGGTCTTGGGATTTATGGTGATGGCCCCCACCCTTACATATTCCTCCTCGCATGAGACAACGGATAGCGCCGCAAAAAGCGCAGCGGCTGCCAGAAATATCTTAAGTATCCTTTTCATGGTCCAATCATTTAACTCCACAAAGTTACACTATAAGGCTCAAAAAAACAAAGGCAGGTATCCGAAGATGCCTGCCACAAATAGTGTCTGGTTAAGTTTATTTGAGAGCACCCGCCTGCTGAAGGCGCGCCATTCCCTCAATGAGGTGGCTGCCGCTTGCCTGCGAGCACATGGATGCAATGTTGTTGTAGTTGAAATTTTCTCCCCAATAGTAGTTTACGTACATCTGGGGATAGCGGCTGCGGTCGAGATGCTTGTCGAGAGCCTCCGCGTTCTTTACCATCAGCGCAAGAAGGTCGTCGCTGTATGTGGTGCACTTGGAGTCAAGGATATAGTTTACAGTATAAGGAATAAGTATGCCCTTGAACAGCGCCTGGTCATTATCCGTGCCTTCGGAGCGGAGAATGCCGTTGGTCGTGCAGCGATTGCTGGTGAAGGCGTAGTGCAGCAGCTTGGCAGCATCTGTCATGTACTTTGTCTCTCCCGTGATTTTGAAAAGCTGGCGGCAGGCCTCGGCGAAAGTCCCCTGGGTGTAGCTCAGAGGCGGCTCTCCCAACCTGTAGTCGCTCAACAGCAGCTTGGTCCTGACAAATTCATACAGCCCCAGGGCGTCGTCGAGATATGATTTCTTCGAGTACCGGAGATAAAGTTTCGCTGCCACAAGGCAGGCCGGAGCGTTGGTACACTCGTTCTCCCTTTCCATTTCTGTTCCCGACAGGTGGGTCCATGGAAGACCGCCGTCAGCCTGGCGCTTGGTTATGATGTACTTGTCATAAACCTGCATTGCCGTATCGGCGTAGGTGGCGTCATCGAGAGCCTCGCTCATGTGGATGAGGGTGAGGCAGATCCAAGCCATATCGTCTATCCAGTCGTTGTAGAAATGTCCGGCAACACCTTCGCCCTCGTGGGAATTGTTGTAATTGTGGGCGTCATTGGCATACCACAATTTCATGTATCCCCTGAGTTTCTCAGCCCTGTCCTTGTCACTGTCCTTGAGACGCTCGTATGCGTACACAAGCACGTCCATTGCATGTGCCTGCTGCCAGTAGAGATTGCCGGAGTTCTTGGAGATGTCAAAAGGTGTTCCCCAGAACGTGCCCTCCTTGAGATTCATGAAGTTCTCTATGAGAACCGTTTCGCAGCTGTCGGCAAGGGCAGACCATCCCTTCGATTTGGTAGGCACTTCCGTTCCCCCCGCAGGCTTGCCGCCATTATCCACAGGTACGTACACTTCGACTCCCCTGTCAGAACATGACATGGCTGACAGGCTGAACGCAAGAAGGACGGTGAGATTTGCAAAAAGCTCTTTCATCGCATTAATTCTTCTTCTCGCCATAGTACAGCGCCATCACGCCGTAGGCCTCGAGCACAGCAGCCTGCATGAGAAGCTGCTGATAGCGTCCCTGGCTCTTGCCGGCCCAATCCTCGTAGAACAGTCCGTTGGAGGTGCGTGCCGACTTCCAGCCTGTCTCCACGAAGATCTTGTACGCCTCAATGTAATCCTTGGCGGTCTTCCAGTGAGGGGCAATCGCGATGTAGCCGAGGACAAGCTTGGTATTGAACCAAGGGTCATGGTTGGGATATGCCAGATTAAGGCCGTCACGGCTCTTCACGAAATAGCCGAAAGAACCTGCTGCAGACTCCTTTGCATGGTTGAGATAGGTCTGGTCTTTGGTAATTTCGTAAAGCATGACCCCATTCTCTATCATCACACCGGTGTTGTAGGTCCATTTGGTCTTGTTGATGATATTGTCTGCACCGATGTCGTTCCAGTAGCACTTGTCACTTGGATCCATGAGAGTATTGCGGAGGAAGGAGTAAAGCGTCTTTGCCAGTTCAAGCACGGCAGCCTTCTCATTCTCCGGGCAGATGCGGTAGTACTTCAAAAGGAATTTGGTGCAATATCCGTTGGCGCAGCTCGGCTTGTTGGAATCCTCTACTGAAGGCATGTTCTTCTGATCCTCGTTCCACCAGAGCGCGGTCGCAATCACGTCGTCGACAGCATCCTTGGTGAAGCGGTAGATATCTCCGCAGCGGTCCAGATAGGTTTTCTTGCCCGTGCTGAGATAGGCATCCACAAGCTCAATTCCGGCTATTCCGTTATCGTCGTAATAACGCGTTCCGCCACCAGTCATCCCGTTGGTGGAAGACCCGAAGGCAGGAAGCTTTCCGGAAGGAGTCCTCCAGTAAAGGAGCATATTGTCGGCGTAGGTTTCAAGGTTCACGTCATAGCCGAGCTTGGTGAGGGCATTCAGTCCGGACATCATTCCTACGTAAGGCCATAGAAATGACGACCCGGCGGCACCGGCTTCCTCATGGAAGAGATAGGTGCCGTTGTTCTGATAGCGGTACTCGCGGTTTATGACCTCAAGAACGGCTGCAGCCCTCTCGTGAAGCACCACCTTCTCGGCAGGCTTGTCACCCCCACCGCCTTTGTTCGGATCATATTCCTCTTCGCCGGAGTAACCGCAGCTGCATGCGTTTACCATGGTGGCAAAGGCCAGGAGTATATAGCTGATTGTTTTCATGGTTGGAGAAAAAAGGGCAGCAGAGTGGCTGTCAGGCCGCCTCTGCCGCCGATGATTCAGTTTTTATTTGCCTGCAAAGTCCTTGAACTGATGCCAGATGTCAGTGCCGTTGAACCACACCTCCGCAGTGAAAGTGCTGGTCTCGCAGTCTGCATGCATCTTGTAGCAGTGGCTCCACTGGTCTGTCTGACCATCACCGAACTCATGGAGCTGCTGGATTACAGTCCTGTCCGAAGGGCGCTGCTCGGCTGCCGGTGAAGCGCCCCACTGGCACTCCTTGCCGTCTATGTTCACGCAGAACACATAGCGTTCCTCTCCGTTTGCAGCGCACCAGTCCCATCCGCGGAAGAATTCGGCGTTGCAACCGGTAGCTCTCCATTTGTGCTCAGAAGGCACATACTCGAGAGTTCCGTTGGTAATGGTGTGGATGTTGTCTGCGCTGAGACATAGGCGAAGGTTCTTGATAGGCATCCTCTTGACCTCCAGTGAGTTGAAGTCAAGCACCACCCTCTCGGCCTCGCCTGCAGGAGTAGCCGAAACAGCTGCTGCGGCGCCCTGCTTGATTTTGTTGCCGTCGAGGTAGTAAGAGCGTCCGTTGCCGTTGAATGCCACTGCGCCGCCGTTGAATGAGGTGCAGAAGAGCTCGAACACACCTTCGTCAAGCTTCACGAGAGACTGACCATCCTGCTCTGCACCGGCACCTGTGATGGTGAGGGTTGCCGGGATAGGGTTCTCCTCGAGAGACTGGATATTGCTTACCTCATGGCTGAAGCCCGAAGCGTTCCAGGTCACCTTCACGGTAAAGGTAGCCTTGTCGCAGATGGTGGCAAGTTTCCAGAGGTGATCCCACTGGCCCTGACCGGCGAACTCGGCGAGAGGCCTTGAGAACTTGCCGTCGGCGTCAACGGTCGCGCGGCTCTCCGCGTCACCGTCGTCCGGGCGTCCCCAGGTGTATTTATTGTCACCTATGGTCACGTAGAACGAGTAGCGCTCGTCCCACCAGCCGCCCATGTCGGTGAACTCGCACTGCACGCCCTTGGCGAGGAATTCGCCGTTGCCCACGTATGAGAGTTCGCCGTTAGGATACGTGGTGGTCCTGGCAGCCTTTACGATTGAAATTTCCGAGATGGCCTCGCGGGTTGCAGCTCCGGTATTGAAATCGAGGGTGAGACGCTCTGCCTGACCTTCAGGAGTAGCGCTGACGCCTGCGGCATTGTCGCCCTGGATAATCCTGCTGCCGCTGACATAGTAAGTGCAGCTACCGCCGTCAAGATAGAAAGGAGCGCCGTTGAATGCCACTACAGGAAGCTGGAACACGCCTTCACCAACCTTGGTGAGCCGTACGCCGTCCATATCGCTGCCCGTGCCGATGATGGTCACGCTTGAAGGTACGGTAAGTTCGCCGCTGGTGCGTCCGCCTGCCACATACTCGGAGAAGTTGGTGAACTGGTGGTACATGCGGTTATCCTTGTTGGTATATAGGGTGATGTCGAAGCATGCATTTTCGCACTCTGAAGGGAACTTGAACGAGCGGGTGTTTCCGCCCCAGTCAGGCCTGCCCTCGAATTCCTTGAGTTCGAAGTACTCTATGCCGTAGTTGAGGCCCGGACGGCTTGCACCATACTTGGAATCTGTGGTACCCCACTCCATCTCGCGGCCGTCCACGTCAACATATATGGTGTAGCGTTCCTCGCCCGCGTTAGGAGCGGCGCACCAGTCCCATCCGTGGAAGAAGTGGTCGCAGCCGACTGAAGAGAAGAACACGCCTTCCCCTATGTAGCTGAGAACGTCGTTGTCAAGCACCATGTCGGCGAAGAACTTGCCCGTATTGAAGGCCACGCGGACACCGCTTATGGTTTCCTGGGTAACCTTGAGGGTGTTGAAGTTGACGGTGATGCGGGCAACCTGGCCCACGCCGGAAGTTTCCACGCTTGAGTTGCCGTTGCCCTCCAGGAGCTTGCCATCCCTGTGATAGTAGGTGGACGCAGTCTCAGGCTCGCTCTCGAAGTATATCGGGCCGTTGGCGAGCTTGGTGTAAATCTGGTATACGCCGTCTTCCACGATGCGGAAGGCGCGTCCTTCCTTCTCGCCCACACCCACAGAGCCTGCGCCCTTGAGGAATAGGGTCTTAGGGAAGTTGTCTATACCTTCTCCACGGGTTACAGAGAGGGTTCTGCTGAGGTCCACAGGCCGTATCTCACCTCCGCGGCTTGCGGTGACAGTCCAGATGAGTTTGCCCGTTGATTCAGTCTTGATGCCCGCAGAGCGCGCAATTGCGTTGAGTTCCGCATGGGAGAGGGTGAGAGTGCTGCCTGCACCGAGGTCGCTTGGCTTGACGGCCACAGGCTCAGAGAAGTTGCCGCCTTCCTTGTCGAAAAGGACGGTGTAGAGGACTATGCCGCCGTCGGCAGCCGAGCCACCCTCCCATGAAAGCACTACCGTCTCCGAAGAGGTGATGTCCAGAGCCACGGCATCAGGGCCGTTGAGACTGGTCGGAACGGTGAAGTCCGCGTTGAATTCGTATGTCTTGGTGCAGGCGGCAAGGGCTGCCGCTGCAGCGAGAACTGTAAATAATCTTTTCATCATCTTCTTTTTTTACCAGTTAGGATTCTGGGTAAGTGCCGAATTGAGGTCGCGCTCCTGCTGAGGGATGGCCCAGAGGTAGTGTCTTGACGCATCGAACTGGCGCCTCTCCACCTGGATATATCCGTTGTCGGCGTTCACTGTCTCGCCTGTCCATGCTCCGTGGCACCAGCCGCTGAGCACCTTCTCGGCAGTCTTCCACCTGTATATGTCACCCATACGGAGACCTTCGAATGCAAGCTCGCAGCGACGCTCGTTGCGTACTATGTTGATGAGTTCGCTTCCGGAAGCTGAAGGGAAGTCGAGGGCGGAAGCCTCTGTGAAGCCCGCACGCTCACGGATAGGACGTATGGTCTTGCTCCATACGGCGTTGGTAAGTTTGCCCTGCTCCGCTGCGGCCTCTGCGTTCATCAGGAGCACGTCTGCATAGCGGATGAGGTAGATGTTCATACCGGAAGCAAGATTATTGTTGGTGTTGAAATCCTTATCCCAATATTTCTTGAAATAGTAGCCTGAAGGAGAGCAGTTTGAAGAGAAGCCGAGTCCGTCAGGGCTGGCGTTCCTGCTGCAGTCTATAGTCTGGGTCTTTCCGCCGGCGAGATTGTAGCTGTTGCCGGTGTAGCAGATGGTGGCAGCAAGGCGAGGGTCGCGGTCTGCGAACTCGTTGCCGGAGTCAAAGCCGGAGCCAGACTCGCTTATGGACTTGCCGTTAAGCATGATGTAGCTGTCGACAAGTTCCTGGAGAGGCACGAGCTGGGCGTAGCCGCCGAGTGTAGGAGGTATGAAGTTGTACTGGAGGCTCTGTTCACGAAGCATAGGAGCATATTCAACGTCGAGTATCACCTCCTGGTTGCGCTTGTTCACGCTCTCGAACAGTCCTTCGTATGAGCCGAAAAGCTTGAAAGCTCCGCTGTTTATAATATCGTTCGTGAGGGTTTCAACCTCTGCCCAGTTGCCTTCATAGAGCTGGATTCTTGCCTTGAGCGCTATTGCAGCCCACTTGGTGAAACGGCCCTGGTCATCGCCGGAATATGATGCCGGAAGTACGGCAGCAGCCTCGTCGAGTTCCTGGAGTATGTTCTTGATCACCTCAGCCTTAGGAGTGCGTGCTATGGTGCCGGCGTCGGCAATAGGGAGCACGGATGTGAAGTATGGAACATCACCGAAACGGCTGACAAGCTGGAAATAATGGTAAGCCCTGATGCACTTTGCCTCGCCTATGCAGCGGTTGCGGAGCCCTTCCTCCATGCCGACGATCTTGTCGATGTTGTCGGTAAGGCGGTTGCAGAGCTTGATTCCAGTGTAGCGGTTGTCCCAGTAGCTCTTGATGTAGCTGTCACCGGTCGAGTATGAACCGTTTCCGATGGCCTGTATGATGTTCTGAACCTTGCAGTATGCGTTGTCGGAAGCGGCGTCCGCGTAAAGCACGGTACCTGCATCCTCCATGTACTGATAGCATGAATTCACAGTCTGCTCGGCAGCTGAAGGCTTGGTCCAGAAGGTGAGGTCGGTATCGCTGTCCATAGGAGGAGTGTCAAGCGAAACGCATGAGCTGAGGCTCATGGCAAGACCTGCGGCAATGAAATATATGATCTTTTTCATTAGTTCTTCTTAGGATTAAATGTGACGTTCAAACCCATGGAGATAGTTCTGGTCACCGGGTAGATACGGCCTGAACCGTCGCTGACCTCAGGGTCCCATCCGCCCTTCATCGAGCTGAAGGTCAGAGCGTTCTCGCATGTTGCATACAGGCGGAGACGGTTGATGGAAGCCTTGCGTGTGAACTTGACAGGAAGAGTATATCCGAGCTGGATATTCTTGAGACGGATGTAGCGGGCGTTCTCAATCCAGAAGTCGGACTTGGCCGCATTGTTTGCGGACTCCGAGCCGACTGTGAGGCGAGGGTAGCTTGCTGCAGGATTGTTTACGGTCCAGCGGTCGAGGTGATATGCGAATACAGGACCCTCGTTGTTGTTGTGGAAAGCCTCCACAGATTCGCCGCGAAGCCATACGGCCCTCTTGCCTACGCCCTGCCAGAACATTGAGAAGTCAAGTCCCTTCCACTCGAGGGAGTAGTTGATTCCGAAGGTGTAGCGGGGATAGCGGTTGCCTACGACGAAACGGTCATTATCCTCGGTGACATAGCCGTCACCGTCCTTGTCTATGTACTTGAGGTCACCCGGCTTAGGGGTAATGCCCTGAAGGTGGGCATGATTTGCAATTTCCGCCTCGTTCTGGAAGATTCCGTCGTTGCGGTATGCGTAGTAAGACCAGAGAGGATATCCTTCCTTGATGATGGTGTAGATGTCATAGCCTGCGATGGTCTCGGTACCACGGGTGTCCACAACCATGTTCTGGCTGTCAGAGAGGTTTGCGCCGAAGGTCTGGCGGAGAGCACCGGTTTGGAGTACATAGCTGGCGTTGAACTCCCATCCCCAGGTCTTCACCTTGCCGGCATTCTGGATAGGCTCTCCGCCGCCGAATACGCCGGCTACCGGAAGAGTCACGAGAATGTCGCGGGTCATGTTGTTGAAGAAGTCGAATGAGAGGTTGAGATTACCCTTAGAAAGCAGGGAAACATCGACGCCGAGGTCCACCATTCTTGTGGTTTCCCACTTGAGGTCAGGGTTTGAGGAACCGAACCATGCAGTGTTGACATACTGGTCGTTGAAGGTATAGCCGGTGCTCTGTCCCACATTGGCCATGTACTGATATAGGCCAATGCGGTCGTTACCCACGAGTCCCCATGAGCCGCGAAGCTTGAGGCTTGGCACATAGTCCACGAGGTTCTGCCAGAAAGGCTCCTGTGAGATTCTCCAACCGAGGGAGAATGAAGGGAAAACCGCAGCCCTGTTGCCTTCCTGGAACTTTGACGAGATATCGTCTCGCACATTCACCTCGAGAAGGTATTTTTCCTTATAGTTATAGTTGAGTCTTGCGAATACGGAGTAGAGCGCCCATGCGTTGCCGCTGCCGCTGTTGCTGATCTTGTCGCCTGTCTGGTTTGAACCCAGGATGTCGTATGAGTATTCGTCATTGACCCTCTGGGTGGTGAACCATTTGTAGCGTTCGCCCTCGTAAGAGTAGCCTCCGAGCAGGTCGAGGTTATGGTCGCCGAAGGAATGTCCGTATGAAAGGGTCACGTTTGTAGTGATGTCCGTAGTACGGTGCATATTCTCGGAGATATGGTTCTCCTTGTCGCCTGAGAGAGGGCTTGAGCTTGCCTTGCGGTTCTCGTGGGTGGAGCTGATGTTGAGTTTGCCGCCGGCGAGTGCCTTGAGGTGAAGCCCCTTGAGAATCTCCCAGTCGGCCGAGATGGTACCATTGATGTCATCGCCCAGACTCCTTCTGTAACCGCCCTGCTGGAGACGCTCGAGAGAGTTGGAGTTCGAGCCTGATGGGTAGGTGTAGGTACCGTCAGCGTTCTTGATTTCATAAATCGAAGGCATACGGGTCGCCTGCTCTATGATCCACTCCGTCCAGTAAGCATGGTCGGTGATGTCGTTGTTGGTATACGAAGCCGTAGCAGCAACCTTGAAGTTGTCAAAGAGCTTGTGGGTGATGTTCATTCGGCCCATGTAGCGCTTCATTCCGAGACCGTCCGCGTTGAACATGTTGTCCTGGTCGAAGTAGCTGCCGGAAATCATGTAAGAGGTGCGATCGTTGCCGCCGGTGGCTGAGATGTTGTGGTTCATCATAGGCGCGTCGCGGTAGATTTCCTTCATCCAGTTGCAGTTGGTGCCGCCGTTACGGTAGCCTGCAATCTGCTCCGGGGTGAAAGCCGTGGCCTGACCGGAGTTCACGAGAGCCTCGTTGCGCATCTCGGCGTAAATCCACGAATCAACGATCTGAGGGAGGCAGGTTGCCTGCTGAATGCCGTAGGTGAAATCATAGCTGATTTCCTGATTGCCGGCCTTGCCCTTCTTTGTCGTGATGAGGATGACACCGTTGGATGCCCTTGAACCGTAGATGGAAGCCGAGGCTGCATCCTTGAGCACGGAGATGGACTCTATGTCGCCCGCCGCCACGTTCTGGATGTCACCCACTATGCCGTCGATGATGATGAGGGGGTTGTTGTCATTCATGGTGTTGAGACCACGGATGTTGATGCTCGGGCGGCTGCCCGGAGCAGAGTTGCTCTGCTCGATGATGAGGCCCGGAGTCGTACCCTGGAGAGCCTCCACCACATTTGCGGTAGGCTTGCCGAGGACTTCGTCCATATCCACGGAAGCGACTGCTCCCGTAAGGCTGGCTGCCTTCTGGGTGCTGTAGCCGACTACGACCGTAGCCTCGAGAGCAGCGAAGTCTTCCTGAAGCACCACATTGATGACGGAGCCTGTACCCACCTTGACGGATACGCTCTTGTATCCTATGGAAGAAAAGTTGAGCACGGATCCCGGAGCCACGCTGATGCTGTATTTTCCGTCGATGTCGGCCGCAGTACCGTTTGTGGTATTGCCGACTACGACGGTAGCGCCTATGACGGGAAGGCCGGCCTCGTCGGTGACCGTACCTCCGACAGTGACGCTATTCTGTGCATGGACGGACATTGAAAGCCCGAAGACGCACAGCAGAGCCGCGGCTGCCTTTATGACGGCGCCGAAGCTTCTGTTCAGTGTTTGTCTGATCTGTAACATTACGATTTTTAGGTTATTGGTGATTGGTTATGGTCTGAATCTCACATACGCCCTGATAACCATGCACTCCTTTCCCTCGGAAAGGCCGAAAGGACGTATGGTGTAGTCGCCTATCCCGGCAGGAATGATGAAGGTCTCGGCATAGTGCACCACAAAAGGCTCGAATGCCCCTGTAGGGCTCTCCACCACAGCCTCCTCTCCTTCCACGAGATTGAACACGTTCACGCTCTCACCGGTATTGAAAGGCACTGCCTTGGTGAAGGCGGTGCGGCGGGTCTCGATGAACTCGTTCTTGTGAAGGCCGGTGCTGACTTCATTCCAGCCGTCTCCCTCTGCCGTAGAAACGAAACGGTTCTTCAGGTGCGCGAAGACATAGTCGGTATCCCTGTGCCACTGAATCACATGGCTGCCTCTCTCAACATTTATTGGCCTCGGCTTGCCGTCGAGACCGAGTCTCTGCCAGTCCCACAGCTTGAAAGTGAATATGTTGGGAGTGGCGCTTATCTCAAGCACCATGCTTCCCGCCCCCGAGCAGTGAATGGTGCCGCCCGGAATCAGGTAATGGTCATGTTTCCTTGCCGGAATCTTGTTCACGTACTTTTCAGCGTCGAACACGATTTCGCCCCTTTGGGCCGCCCTGAGGTCTGCGAGCATGGCATCCTTGTCCACGCCCTTCTTCACACCGAGATAGACGACGGCGTCCTCGGCAGCGTCGAGAAGGTAGTAGCTCTCGTCCTGGGTATAAGGCATGCCCATGTTCTCGCGTATGAACTGTGCTGTAGGATGAACCTGGAGGCTGAGATTTCCTCCGCCTATTGTGTCCAGAAAGTCGAAACGTATGGGAAAATCCTTGCCAAAGCGCGCCTCCACGGGCTCTCCGAGAAGCTGACGGCTCTGCGAGAGCACAAGGTCCACCGAAGGGAGTTCGAAACGCACCCCGTTGATTTCAAGAAGCAGACTGTTCTCCTCAGGGACACAGTCGAAGCACCATCCGTAGTTTGACTTGCTGCGGTCGAGGTCGCACACCTCCTTCATCCACTGGCCTCCCCACGGAGCCGGGTCGAAGAAAGGAACAACCCTGAACGGGTTGCGGGCGGTAATTTCCATACCTCTCCTGAACGTACTTCCGTCCGTCATCTTCGGATTCTGGCGGTCGTTGGTATCTATCCACCAGTCTACGCGGTCCATGAGGGCATCCTTGTGAATGTCGAGGACACGCCAGTCGATGAAGAGTCCTCTCTTATATTGTATGGAAACGGGATCTTCGCGATTGTCCACTCCGAGGGCCTTGACTTCGTGACGGCGGAAACGCTGCTGGATTTCCCAGCGGGCCATATCCACAAATACGAGAGTCTCCGTCTCGGGCATGACCAGAGATGCGCCGCAGCCTATGACGGCAACTTTCCCGGCAAGTCCCTTCCGTGCAGCCTCAACCTTGGTCATGTCGAAAAAGTCAGGCATGCGCAGATTGGTGACATAGCCGAAAAGCACATCATCGGTCATGAAGGGCGCGGTCATCTCCAGGACCTTGTTCTCATCAAACATAAGGTCACGGGTGTCTATCACCTTGTCGAAGACCTTGCCGAAGGCCTCGAACACATCCTCTTCGTACACTCCCGTATAGAGTTCGACAACAACGGGGCCGTCTGAAGCCTTGGCGATGGCCGGGACTATCCCGTCCCATCCCTGGATGAGGGTTCCTTCCATCTTGGTAGAGGGGAACTTGTCGTAATTTGCCTTTCTCATATTTTGTGTGAACATATTATCAATTCTGCAAATATATCAATAAAAATCATATTTGCACTACCAAGCGGTTAAAGATTGTAATTTTTGAAAATTATCCCCGTCATACCAGTATTTGACATATCTTGATGACATTCATTTTCCGGATATCTACTTTAATAGTCAAAAAATTTGTGTACATTCGCAAAAATGTTTGAACAATTTTTGGTAGAATGAGAAAGATAATTGCAGCCGCAGCAGC
>JABUTS010000094.1 GCA_021443565.1 Bacteroidales bacterium
CCTCTCCAGTCCTTCTTTGAAGGGCCGTCAACGGTCTTCTGGGTAGCGGTAGCTGCGTGAACGGTGGTCATGAGGCCACGTACGACGCCAAACTTGTCGTTGAGAACCTTGGTAACAGGTGCAAGACAGTTGGTAGTACATGAAGCGTTTGAGATGATGGTCTGGCCAGCGTAGGTGGTATGGTTTACGCCATATACGAACATTGGGGTAGCGTCCTTTGAAGGAGCTGACATGATGACCTTCTTTGCGCCAGCAGCGATGTGTGCTGAAGCGAGCTCCTCAGTAAGGAAGAAGCCGGTAGACTCAACGACAACGTCAACGCCGAGAGCACCCCATGTAATCTGAGAAGGGTCCTTCTCTGCGAAAACCTGAATCCTGTTGCCGTCAACTACGAGGTAGTTGCCGTCTACTGAAATCTCGTGATTGAACTGACCATGTACTGAGTCATACTTGAGCATGTATGCGAGGTAGTCAGCGTCAAGGAGGTCATTGATACCTACGACTGTGATGTCCTGTGAGAAGTTCTCAACAGCTGCACGGAATACCATGCGGCCGATGCGGCCGAATCCGTTAATACCAAGTTTAATCATTGTCTTATAAAATTATAAAGGTTTAAAATTTCCGTTTTTCATCCGGGAAAATCGGGCTTTGAAGCCCTCATCCCTAAATCCGCGCAAAATTAAGAAAAAATACTGAATTATCTCGCTTGACAAGTGGTATTTTTTGATTAAATTCGCATCCCGTATTAAAAATAACTGACATGAAATACGGGTTCGACAACGACAAATATCTCAAAATCCAGTCTGAACACATACTTGCCCGCAAGGCCCAGTTCGGCGACAAGCTGTACATGGAATTCGGCGGCAAGCTCTTTGACGACCACCACGCAAGCAGGGTGCTCCCCGGCTTCCAGCCGGACAGCAAGCTGAAGATGCTTCTCCAGCTCAAGGATGAAGCTGAAATAGTCATAGTCATCAGCGCCCTCGACATCGAAAAGAACAAGGTACGCAGCGACCTGGGCATCACCTATGACGAGGACGTGCTCCGCCTCAGGAAGGAATTCATCAATGTCGGCCTCACCGTCGGCTCCGTAGTCATCACCCACTACAACGGCCAGGGCAGTGCAGACGCATACCGCGCGAGGCTCGAAAGGCTTGGCATCAAGGTCTACTACCACTACACCATAGAAGGCTATCCGAACAATGTCGCACTCATTGACTCCGAGGAAGGCTTCGGCAAAAACGACTATGTAGAGACCAGCAGGCCTCTCGTGGTGGTAACGGCTCCCGGGCCCGGGTCTGGAAAGATGGCTGTGTGCCTCAGCCAGTTGTATCAGGAAAACCGCCGCGGCGTGAAAGCGGGCTATGCGAAGTTCGAAACCTTCCCTATCTGGAACATTCCGCTAAAGCACCCGGTCAACATAGCCTACGAAGCTGCCACCGCGGACCTCAACGACGTGAACATGATTGACCCGTTCCACCTCGAGGCCTACGGCAAGACCTGTGTCAACTATAACCGCGACGTGGAGATATTCCCCGTGCTTGACGCGATTTTCGACGCGATATACGGCAAGAACCCGTACAAGTCCCCTACCGACATGGGCGTCAACATGGCAGGCAACTGCATAGTGGACGACGAAGCATGCCGCGACGCCTCGCGCAAGGAAATACTCCGTCGCTACTACAAGTCCCTCTGCAATCTCGCAGACGGCAAGGGCACCGAGAGCGAAGTCAACAAGATAGCGCTGCTTATGAGGCAGTGCGACATCAAGGTCACGGACCGCAAGTCGGCAGTGGCCGCAAGAAAGAGAAAGGAAGAAAGCGGTAAGGAAGCATGTGCAGCCATAGAATTTGAGGACGGAACAATAATCACCTCCGAAAGTTCGGACCTGCTCGGCTCGAGCGCGGCGCTCCTGCTCAATGCCACCAAGCACCTTGCAAGAATAGACCACAGCATCAGGCTCATACCGGAGAGCATGATAGAACCCATACAGTACACAAAGGTGAACCTCCTTCACGGACGCAACCCTAGGCTCCACACCGACGAGGTGCTCGTGGCCCTGTCGATACTCAGCTCGAAGGACGAGAACTGCCGTAAGGCCCTCGCCTGCCTTCCTCTGCTGAAGGGCGCTCAGGTCCACAGTACCGTGATGCTCAGCGAAGTGGACAACAAGATATTCAACAAGCTCGGAGTTCTCCTCACCTGCGACCCTGTACGAAAGAAGTAACCATCCGGCAAGCAATCATTTATGGAGATACTGCTGACAAACGACGACGGACGCGACGCGAAAGGATTGAAGGTGCTTGAAGGCATCATGAGGCACTATGGTAACGTCACCGTGGTGGCTCCGAAATATCATCAATCCGGAATGTCCATGGCCGTGGACCTTGGCTTCAAGAAACTGGCATTCAAGGAAACCGATTTCGAACCGGCAAGCGGAGATCTCGGATCGATACGCCGCTGCTATTTTGACGCGACCCCTGCAAGTTGCACCAAGTTCGGGCTGAACGTGGTCTTTGCCGACAGGTTGCCCGACCTCGTCGTTTCCGGCATCAATCATGGCTCCAACGCAGCCACCGCATCCTGTTATTCCGGCACTCTCGGGGCCGTGCAGGAGGCGGCAGTCAGGGGCGTGCGCGGCATAGGCGTCTCTCTGGATGCCTTCGGGCCCGATTCCGACTTCAGTGCCTTCCCCGTCCTTCTCCCCCCTATCATCGACAAGCTGATCAGCACGCCTTACGGAGAAAGGGACCTGTTCTATAACATCAATTTTCCGAACCTTCCCGCTTCTGCGATAAAGGGCATAAGGGCCTCACACATGGGGCTCGTGAGATGGGTCAGAGAATTCGTCGAGTGGGATGATGAGATGGTGGATAAGCTCCTGAAAAAGAGCGGAATGCTCTCCTCTTTCGCGGAAGTGCCCCATCAGGAGCCTGAAGAGGGCGAGACGTTCTACAAGATGGTGGGCCAGTTCCAGGACATGGACAGGAACGACGAAAGGTCTGACCACAGGCTGAACATGGCGGGATACATATCCATCACCGCCCACAGGCTTGACAACACCGACTACGAGGAGATGGAAAGGCTGCGCGGGCTGGAAGAGGAATTCTGAGTTTTCAGCCGGAACTGGTAATGAAATACTATCTCATAGCCGGAGAGGCATCGGGAGATCTCCACGCCTCCAACCTCATGAAAGGCATATATGCCCAGGACTCCGAAGCGGACTGCCGTTTTTGGGGAGGCAGCCTTATGGATGCAGTCAGGGTTGCGAACCAGGGCAGCAGCGGGCTGGTGCATGATTATAAGGGCGATGCCATCATGGGCTTCTGGGAGGTGGCGAAAAGCGCTGGCAGGCTGAGCCGCAACCTTCGCAGCTGCAAGGAGGACATAAACCGCTTCAACCCCGACGCAGTCATACTCGTGGATTATCCCGGATTCAATTTCCGCATAGCCGAATTTGCCCACGAGAGAGGTTTCAAGGTCTTCTACTACATCGCCCCAAAAGTCTGGGCCTCCCGCGAAGGACGCATCAGGAAACTGAAGGAATATGTGGACAGGCTGTTCATAGTATTCCCGTTCGAGATACCATATTTCACTGCCAGGGGCGTCGATTTCATATACAGGGGCAACCCTCTGGTAGATGCCATCGATGACAGCGAGGCGGCAAAGGAAACCCGCGAGGAGTTTCTCGTGCGCAACGGGCTGGAGAACAGGCCGATCATAGCCCTGCTGGCCGGCTCGAGAAGCGGTGAGATAAGCAAGATGATGCCGGTTCTGATGGAGTTCACGAGGAAACTCCGCGCACTCCCCCGCTATGCAGGATACCAGTTCGTGATTGCCGGAGCGCCTTCCCGCACCATAGACGACTACGCCCCGTACATGGACCCGGCTGACAAGGAAGTCAAGGTGCTCTTCGGCCAGACCCAGAACATAGTCCGCAACAGCGAGGTGGCTGTCGTCAATTCAGGCACGGCATCGCTGGAAACCGTACTGCTTGGCACGCCGCAGGTCGTGGGCTACATCAATGCCAGCCGTCTTACCTACCTGATAGCGAAGAAACTCATCAAGGTCAGATACATCAGCCTCGGCAACCTTATCCTCGACCGCCTTGCTTTCCGCGAACTCATCCAGGATGATTGCAGTGCCGACGCCCTCGTGGAAGAAGTGAAAAGGCTGGTTGAGGACCAGCCATACAGAGAGAAAATGCTGGCTGAATATGCAGCCATTCGGGAGGCGCTTGGAGGCAGGGGAGCCTCAGCCGCGGTAGCCGGAGCCATGATTGAAGAACTGCAGACCTATATGCGTTCTCCGAAGATGTAAGAGCCTATCCGGACCATGTTGGAGCCGGCCTCTACGGCTATGCGCCAGTCTCCCGACATTCCCATTGAAAGCAGGTCAAAGTCCTCCCCTGCCATCGTGGAGAGGCGGAGGAAGAGTCTGCGAGCACGCTCGAAATCTTCTGCCACGACCGTCTCTTCATCCGTGTTGGTGGCCATAGCCATAAGCCCCCTGAAGCATATTCCCGGGTAGCAACCTTCAGCCGCTTTCTCCAATACCAGTTCAAGGCCGCATTCGTCGAAGCCCTGCTTGCTATCCTCTGCGGCGACATGGTATTCCAGAAGCACTGAAACGGTGCGGGAATTTGCGGCCGCCCAGTCCTGAATCGCATCCAGCAGGCGTTCGCTGTCTACGGACTGAACCAGATGTGCATAAGGAAGCACCATCTTCAGCTTGTTGGTCTGGAGATGGCCTATGAAATGCCAGCGCAGATCTTTCAGGTCCGCAAGTTCCGCCGCCTTGGCGCTGAGTTCCTGAGGACGGCTTTCAGCGAAATCCAGCTGCCCCGCAGCCCTGGCCTCCCTTATGGCCGAAGACGGGTGGAATTTTGAAACTGCCACCAAAGCGATCTCTGGCGGCAGTTCTGCATACAGGCTTTCAAGTCTTTCCTTTACAGCCATTTATCTTTTTCTTTTCTGCTGTTCCTTCATCTGTTGTTCCTGGGCCTTCTGCATGGCCTCCAGCCTCATCTGGAACTTCGACTTCCTGGCCGGGGCCTTGGAATTGGCAGCCGCGGCAATCTTCGCGCGTATCTTGTCCTCGTCAATCATGAACTTCTTGATGAACCAGGTCTGGCCCATGGTTATGATGTTGGAGAGCAGATAGTAGTAACTGAGCGCGCTGGAAAGGTCGTTACAGATGCAGAGCATCATTATAGGCATCAACCATACGCTCATGAACTTCATCGCCGCCATGCTCGGGTCGTCGGACATCTGCTGCGAACTCATCTTTGAGTAGAAGAACATAACGATTGCCATCAGCAGTGCGAACAATGAAATATGGTCTCCGTAAAGAGGAATCTTGAAGCCGAAGTCAAGAATGGAATCGTAGGCGCTGAGGTCGTCAGCCCATAAGAAAGGCTGCTGGCGAAGCTCTATGGATGCCGGGAAGAAGCGGAACATTGCCCAGAGTATAGGGAACTGGAAAAGTAGAGGGAGACATCCGCCCATAGGGCTGACACCAGCCTTGTTATACAGGTCCATTGTGGCCTGCTGCTTCTTCATCGCGTCCTCCTGCTTCGGATACTTCTCGTTGATCTTCTGAATCTCAGGCTTGAGTACGTTCATCATCGCGGACGACTTGTATGACTTCATCGTAAGCGGAGAAATGATGAGCTTGAGAAGTATGGTCATTATCAGGATGATGACGCCGAAGTTGGAAATCCACCTGCTGAGCAGGTCGAAGGTAGGAATGATGATCCATCGGCTTATCCACCCGACGAGAGAGCCTCCGAGAGGAATCACCTTCTCATATTTCCTATCATATGCCTTGAGAGTCTTGTAGTGGTTCGGGCCGAAGTAGAATTCCAAAGGAATCTGCACGTTGTCTGACACCTCGTAGGCATGTTTCATCGAGGCGCTGCACTCCATGAGAACCCCGCTGACCTCATCGTCACCGGTGAACTTCACCGCAAGATCGCCGCTCTGGAAATTGTCCCCGGCCGTTAGGATGGCAGAGAAGAACTGTTGCTGGAAGTCCACCCACTCTATCTGGGTGCCTATGGACTTGTTTGCGTCACGACCGGACATTCCAAGGTTCTCGACCTTCTTCTCGTCCGGGAAATGATAGTTGAGCTTTGAATAGCGCTTTTCGTTCTTCAGACCCTTCTCCAGACGGGGTATGGCCGCGTTCCAGCGTATGCTGAAGTTGGACGCGGTGTAGGTCTGCTCCCTCAATCCGACGAAGGACAGCATGTTCTTCACGCTGTAGCTGCCTTCTTCGAGAGAGTAGCGCTGCTCTATGTAGCCTCCGTTGCTGAAAGGCAGCCTCATCACAAGGGCAGTATCGCAGCTCTCCACGACGTCAAACACGAAATCCTCGGTCGAGATCGCCTCGCCCGCATAGATATCCACGCTATATCTGCTGTCTTCGGGCTTTATGAGATAGAGGCCGTCAGCGTCCTCGTCACCGTATGCCATGAAATCCTTCACCCAAGCCGAATGGACCTGTGCTCCCCTGGTGGTGAACTCCACCTTGACCTTGTCGTTTTCAAGGGCGATCACACTCGCCTCCGCTTTTCCGCGGGAGGTGAGAGACGAATCCCTGTAAATCACATTGAGAGGCTCAGCCTGCGAAAGTTCCGTCTCCGCAGCCTTGCGGGCAGCAGCGAGGGAATCCGCCAGTTCGGGATGTTCAGCCAGAAGGGCGGAGTCAGCGCGCTGCCTTGCAAGAGCCTCTTCAAGGGCTATCGCATCGGCGACACGCTGCATGGAGTCGGCCTGGGCTCTCGCGAGCGAGTCGGCCTGCGCCTGCCATTCAAGCTGTTTGTCATATTGTTTGGACTGGTACCAGCTGAATCCGAAGAGGATCACGCCTATGAGAACCAGTCCGGTTATCGAATTCTTATCCATCGGCTACTCCTTGTCTGACTGCTCCTGTGCTTCCTCGGCGCGAATCTGCTGCCTGAGCGAAGCGAGTTCCTCCTTCGCTGCCGCTATCTTATCCTGCATCTGCTGGATGAGAGGGGCGGAACTCTTGCTCTTTGCGAAGAAGCCTATGTTGTTTTCAATGGTGACTATATCCTGTTCAAGGGCATTATACTTTGCGATGAGCTTTTCCTTCAAGGACTTGGGAGCCCTCTGCGCATTGTTCTGGCGTCCAGCGCCGCCACGGCCGTTCCTCTGGCCGCTGCGAGGGAACTTCTCCGCAATTGCGTCGCGGTATGCCTTGGTGACAGCCTCCTTCTCCTTGAAAGGAACGAAGCCTATATCCTGCCACCTTGCCTGGAACGCCTTCATTGCCTCAACGTTTGCATCCTCGTCCTCAGAGAGTTCGTAAGCAGCGATTTCCGCTATGAGGGCTTTCTTTGCCTTCAGGTTGCCATAGAAATCGTTCTCATGCTTCGCATTCTTGTCCCTCTCTGCGAAGAACTCGTCGCATGCTGCACGGAAACGCTTCCACACTGCCTCGGACTTTTTGCGAGACACTGCACCTATTTCCTTCCACTGCTTCTGGAGTTCCACGAGCTTTTCCGCCGTAGCCTTCCAATCTGTGCTGGTCTTGAGGGCCTCAGCCTGCTCGCAGAGAGCGATCTTCTTGTCGAGGTTCTCCTTCATTCCGTCCTTCACACCGGTGTAAAAATCCCTCTTGCGTGCGAAGAACTTGTCGCAGGCCGCGCGGAAACGGTCATAAATCTTCTGATTCTCCTTCTTCGAAGCGAAGCCTATGGTCTTCCACTCCTTCTGGATATCCTCGATCTGCCTGCTGAGTTCGTTCCACTCGTTTGAAGAAGCCACCTCCTGCTCCGCTATGGCCTCAACCTTCTCGCAAAGCAGGGTCTTGGCAGCGAGGTTCTCCTCCTGACGGCCCTTGAGTTCCTCAAAGTGAGCCTGGTATTTCTTGTTTATCACAGCGGTCGCAGCCTTGAAACGATCCCAGATTTCCTCCCTGTACTGTTTTGCGACAGGGCCGTAGTCCTTCCACTGCTCGTGCAGCTTCTGGAGATCCTTGAATGCGTCAACTATGTTATCGTTCTCAGCAAGCTTCTCAGCCTCCTCGCACATCTGAGTCTTGACTTCGAGGTTCTTCCTGAAGTCGAGGTCGCGGAGCTCACGGTTTATCTTCACCATGTCATAGAACTGCTCCACATAAAGCTGGTATGTATCATTGAGAGCCCTGAAATTCTGCATTGGAACCGGGCCTATGGCCCTCCAGCGGTTCTGGATCTCGCGGAAAGCCGGGAAGGTCTGGTTCACGTCCTCCTGCTTCTCGATAAGAGCCTTGAGGTCGGCGATGACGGCTTCCTTCTGCTTCAGGTTCTCGGCTCTTTCCGCCTCCATCTTTGCGGTAAGCTCGGCATGCTCCTTCCTGTACTCGGCGTAAACGCTCTTGAAAGCCTGCTCAATTGCAGTGAAAGGGCTTTCAGTCCCCTCTTCTACCGGATTCTCGGCCTTCTCCTTGGAAAGTCTCTTGTAGAACGCCGACTTGATTGCCTCGGCCTCCTTGAAGAGCCTGGACTGGTCAGCCTTTTCCTTCAATCCGGTGAAAAGTTCAGAAAGTTCTGCAAGAGTCTTCTCCGCATAATTCACCTTTTCTTCCGCGTCTTCAACCGTTTCTACTGGCTCTGCCGTTTCAGCGGTTACTTCCGGAGTTTCCTGCTGCTGTTCGGTTTCGATGATAGCTGCTGCAGCTACAGCCTCTGCTACATCTGGAGTCTGCTCTGCAACTCCAGGGATAATATCTTCAGTCATGTTGATTTGGTTATTATAAACATGCAAATATAGCAAAGTGTTTTGATAATCATCCAGCAAGGTGGATTAAATGAAAACGGCCCGCATCACTGCGGGCCATTTTCGGTCAGTTAGTAGTGTATTTACCTATTGATTTAGGCTCAATGTAGTGGTTAATATAGCTTGAAACATAATGCGGCGCAAGAAGTCCGATTTTAATAAAGTTAAATCGTTTTACCCTCTCGCTTAGGCAAATATAGGCATTCAAAGCGAAACTCCAACCCTTTTTGGAGGAAAATTGCCGAAAGACCAAAAAAGAAGGTAAAAAGATACTTATTCGTCAAGCAGCCCCGGTCTCAGGGCCCTTGTGCGTTCCACCGCCTGTTCGTCCTGCCATGCCCTTATGAGCTTGGGATTGCCACTGAGCAGCACCTCGGGCACTTTCCAGCCGTTGAATTCCGCAGGGCGGGAGTAAACAGGCGCTGAAAGCATTCCGTCCTGGAAACAGTCGCTGAGGGCGGAAGTCTCGTCGGTAAGAGCTCCCGGAATGAGACGGACAATTGAATCCGCGACTATGGCGGCAGGTATCTCCCCCCCGCTGAGCACGTAGTCGCCCACCGAAATTTCCCTCGTGACCATGTGTTCCCGTATCCTGTGGTCAATGCCCTTGTAGTGGCCGCAGATCAGCATGATGTTCTGCTTGAGGGAAAGTTCGTTGGCTATGCCTTGATTGAGGACCTCACCATCGGGGGACATATAGATTATCTCGTCATACTCCCTCTCGGCGCTGAGGTCGGTAATCATCTGGTAGAGAGGCTCGACCATTAGCACCATGCCCGCATCCCCGCCATAGCAGTAGTCATCCACCTGTAGCCTCGGACCCTTGCCGTACTTGCGGAGATTGTGGACATGAATTTCAACTATGCCCTTGGCGATTGCACGCCCTACTATGGAATGGGAAAGGGGGCTTTCAAGAAGCTCCGGAACAACTGTTACTATGTCTATGCGCATATCTGTCAATATAAAAGCCCATGCGGGGCCGCCTGCCATTGCTTCAGCTTCCGTTCCTCCCCCAAGGCCGGAAGCCTCACGGCCAGGTCCTTCACAGGATGTTCAGGCCGGGACGGCTCCCCATGGACCGTATCCGTATTATTTCCTTCTGTGACGACGGGTCTTCTTCCTGAAGCCTGAAATGACTGCCAACATTATTGCAAGCAGGCACGCAACGATTATGACGATGGTGGACATATCGGCGCGGCTGCCCTTCACGTTCTGCCACATGGAAAGGAGTTTCTCGGTATCCTGACCCCAGTCATGTTCTATGGCGCAACGTTCTATCACCTTTATGTCAGGATAGAGAATAGGATCCACGCATACGCTGTCCGCCTCAGGACCGAAGAAGTATGAAAGGTCTATAGGCTCGAGACTTTCGTCAATCTGGGACTCCAGCACCTCCCATGCACCGTTGGCTGCGACATAGCCGGTCTCATCCATGTTGCGGATGGCGATGTCCGGGCGGCACATGAAATTGATGAAATAGGTTGCTGCAGACACGTTCCGGGCATACTTCGGAATAACCCAGCCATCAAACCAGACATTGGCGCCTTCCTCCGGAACGACATAATCCAGCTCGACACCCACAGCCGCAGCCTCTTCAATGGCCCATACGGCATCGCCGCTCCAGTTGAGGGACACCCATGCAAGGTTCTTGGTCATCTGCTCCTTGCCGAGATCCGCCTCGAAGCCGCACACGAGAGGCTTCATTTCAAGAAGGAAGTCCTCCACCTCCTTGAGGGACTCGTCGGAAGAGTCGAACATAAGTTCTTCGACAGTCGTCTTTCCGCTCTTGAGTTCGTCCTGCTTCAGGTATATGAGAACGGATGAAAAAACGTCCCTCGGCGAGTCCTTGATGAGAATCTTGCCCGCAAACTTCGGGTTGCGTACCACGTTCCATGTTGAAGCCTCTTCCCTGGTCACGTAGGCAGTATTGTAAATGATGCCGGTGGTACCCCACATGTAGGCTACCGAGTAGTCGTTGGCGTCTTTATTGTCGCATATCCGGGAGAACATACCCTTGATATATGGCGACACGTTATTGATATAGTTCGGCGTGCCTGTTTCCTCGAGAGCCTTGAAGTCGAGCGGAAGAAGGAGGTCATTGTTGAGCATGCGCTCAATTATATAGTCGGAAGGACATACGACATCGTAGTCCTCGTGACCTTTCTCGATTTTCGAGAGCATAGCCTCATTCACGTCGAAGAGCTGGTATATCACCTCTATTTCCTTTCCGGTCTGCTCCTTGTACCACTGCCGGAAGTCCTCGATGACGTTCTCACCGATGTAGCTGGACCAGTTGTAAACCTTGAGGACATCGTTTCTGTCCTTTGCAGAAGCACTTGCAGCGGCAAGCAGAACCGCTGCGGCAAGGATGAATCTTAAGAATCTTTTCATTTGTATGTCAGTCTGATTGTTGTTTCCGTTTCCTGAAGCTCCTGACGTTGACCAGAAGGAGACCGGCCAGCAGCAGGAGGAAGATTATATTCATCAGCGGCTTGAGTTCGGGCGTAAGGCCGCCCTTGCGCGCGTCCGCGTAGATGTAGGTCGAAAGGGTTTCAAGTCCCATGTTGCCTCTCGTGAAGAAAGTCACGGCGAAGTCGTCGAGGCTCATTGTAAAGGCCAGGATGAAGCCTGAAATCATGCCTGGACGGAGTTCGGGCACGAGCACCTTCCACAAAGCCTGGGATGGAGTGGCGCCGAGATCCAGGGCCGCCTCATAGATGTTCGGATTCATCTGGGCAAGTCTGGGAAGCACGTTCAGGACCACGTATGGCGTGCAGAAAGTTATATGTGCCAGAATCACGGTCGTGTATCCCTGGCTGATATGAAGGGACACGAAGAGCAGGAAGAGGGACACGCCCGTGATTATGTCGGGATTGAGCATCGGGATGTTGTTCAGGAACTGCAGGGTGGCTTTCCTGCGGCCCTTCAGGTTGAAGATGCCTATTGCCGCAAGGGTGCCGAGAACGGTGGATGCCGCCGAGGCTGTCAGAGCTATGATGAGAGTGCTTTTCAAGGCGGCGAGTATGGCCCTGGAGTCGGAGGTCGCGCCGGTGAAAAGCGAGCTGTACAGGTCCAGGGTGAAGCCTGTCCAGTTGCCCATGGATTTAGCCTTGGTGAAGGAGAATACGGCGATGAAAAGTATGGGCGCATATAGGATTATGAGTATGAGCCACAGATAAGCCTTTGCAAATATCCTTTTCACACCCATCATATCAGCCCTCCTTCTTCAATCCCGCTTTCCTTGCCCGGAAGCAGGGTGGTGAAACCTATGATGATCAGCATGACAAGGGCAAGGGCAGCGCCCTGGTTCCACATCATGTTGTAGAACTGCTCCTGGATTACCGAGCCGAAGAGCATGATAGTATTGTTCGTGAGTATCTCCGAGACGGCAAAGGTGGATACCGTAGGCATGAATACCATGAGCACGCCGCTGATTATGCCTGGCATGGAAAGGGGAAGCGTCACCTTCATGAACACCTGCAAAGGCTTGGCCCCAAGGTCCTGGGCAGCTTCCGCATATGACTTGTCCATCTTGTCGAGCACGTTGTAGATGGGGTATATCATGAAAGGAAGGTAGTCGTAGGCCATGCCGAAGAGAAGGGTTCCCTTGCCCAGCTGTATGCCGAGGGTATGGAAAATCTCGGCGGTAGCCATGGTTCTCATGAGCGCGTTAATCCACATGGGCAGGATGAAGAGCACCACGGTCACAGCCGACCTGTTCAGAGACTTGTCGGCAAGTATGTATGCCACTGGGTATCCGAGAAGCACGCATATCATGGTATTCTCCAGCGCGACCTCAAGCGAAACGAGGAAGGAGTTGACTATCTTCGGTTCGGTGAAAAATGCCGTAAGGTTGGAAAACGTGAATCCCCCCATGCCGTTCTGGAAGGCATATACCGCTATGAGCAACAGCGGCAGCACGACGAACAACACCATGAAAATCAGGTACGGAAGAGCCCAGCTTGATCTTTTGCCCATCTTTGCGTCAGTCAATCTTTGTTATGCGCATGGCCTCGGCGGGAATCCTGATTCCCACAAGGTCATTCTTGTCCCAGACGTCATCAGTATTGACGAAGACCTTATCCCCAGTCTCCGTCCTTATGGTGAGATGGTAGTGGTTGCCCTTATAGAGGATGAAATTGACGTTTCCAGCCACCACACCCTCGTCAGCGTCATCGCAGAGATTCACCTGTTCGAAATCCACCTCGACTCTCACCCTATCCCCCTTTTCAAGACCGGTTTCGGCGCAGTCGAAGTCCCCGCCGAGCATGAATACCGAGTTTCCGGAGTTCATTTCACCCTCCAGCACGTTGAACGTGCGTTCCTTCCTCATGACCTGGATATCGGCAGGCTTCACCAGCATGCCGACGGTGCTGCCCACCTCGAAGGAGTTGTAGTCCTGGATCATGACCTCATAGCCCTTGTCGGTTTCCACGAACATCTCGTAGTGCACACCCTTGAAGGTGGACGACTTGACCACGCCCGTGAACTGGGCGGAAGCGGTATTGTTGATGATGTATATATCCTCCGGACGCACGACTACGTCAACGGGTACACCATTGCCAAAGCCCTCGTCCACGCAGTCGAACTCGTGGCCGATGAAGCTGACCCTGCGGTCCTCCAGCATCACTCCGTCAAGTATGTTGGACTCGCCTATGAAATCTGCGACAAAGGCGTTCCTAGGCTCATTGTAAATGTCTGCAGGAGTGCCTATTTGCTGTATGCGGCCTTCGTTCATGACCACTATGGTGTCGGAGAGGGTAAGCGCCTCCTCCTGGTCGTGGGTCACATATATGAAGGTGATGCCGAGTTTCCTGTGCATCTCCTTCAGTTCTATCTGCATATCCTTGCGCATCTTCAGGTCGAGAGCCGCGAGGGGTTCGTCGAGCAGAAGCACCTGAGGCTGGTTCACGATGGCGCGGGCAATCGCG
>JABUTS010000016.1 GCA_021443565.1 Bacteroidales bacterium
CGAAGCGCGGAAGCCGACCGCAGGAATGTGCTGCAGGCGGCTGTTTTCCAGTTTATAGTCTAGAATTTGAAGGAATCCTTCAAGGCCGTAGTCTTGTTGAACACAGGCTTGTCCGATGTCGAATCCGCATCCTTGACGAAATAGCCCGTACGCTCGAACTGCACGGCGATTCCGGAGTTATCCTCAAGCAGTGCCGGCTCGGCGTATCCGTCTGCGACGACGAGAGACTCAGGATTGAGAAAATCCTTATAATCCTTATCCTCAGGGACCTGACTCATGTCGGCAAGAGTGAAGAGGCGGTCGTAAAGACGAAGCTCCACCTTCCTTGCATGATCCACACTTACCCAATGGATAGTACCCTTGACCGAACGCCACTCGCCGTTCCCCGGTCGAGTTGCAGGATCGTAGCTGCACCTTAGCTCCACGACCTTTCCGGTCTCATCCTTGATAATCTCTTCGCACTTGATGATGTAGGTATATTTCAGACGCACCTCTCCGTCAGGCTTCAGGCGGAAATACTTCTTTGGAGCATCCTCCATGAAATCCGCCCTGTCGATGAGAAGATTACGGCTGAAAGGCACCTTCCTGCAAGGGCCCTCAGGCTCTGCCGGATTGAGCGGGCAGTCGAACCACTCCACCTGACCTTCAGGATAATTGGTGAGAGTAAGTTTTATCGGGTCGTCCGAAACGACCATATAACGGTTTGAACGCGCATTCAGGTCCTGCCTTACGCACCATTCCAGCAACTGTATGTCCATCAACTGGTCACGCTTGCTCACACCTATCTTGTCGCAGAACATCCTGAGCGCCTCCGGAGTATAACCCCTGCGCCTTACGCCGCAGAGCGTCGGCATCCGAGGGTCGTCCCAACCGCTCACGAGGCCCTTCTGAACGAGTTCGAGCAGTTTTCTCTTGCTCATGAGGGTATAGGTGAGGTTGAGGCGTGCAAACTCGTACTGATGGGAAGGATAGATGCCGAGAGTCTCGATGAACCAGTCGTAGAGAGGACGGTGCACGTCAAACTCGAGGGTGCAGATGGAATGCGTGATGTTCTCAATCGAATCGCACTGGCCGTGGGTATAGTCGTACATAGGGTAAATGCACCACTTGTCGCCCGTGCGGTGATGATGAGCGTGCTTGATGCGGTAAAGTATAGGGTCACGGAACATCATGTTGGGATGGGCCATATCTATCTTCGCGCGAAGGACCTTCTCCCCGTCAGCATACTTGCCCGCCTTCATCTCGCGGAAAAGCCTGAGATTCTCCTCGACGCTGCGGTTGCGGTAAGGGCTGTCCTTACCCGGAGTCTCGACTGTGCCTCGGTTCTCCCTCATCTGGTCCTGGGTCTGGTCGTCAACATAAGCCTGACCATTGACAATCATCTGCTCCGCCCACTCGTAAAGCTGGTCGAAATAGTCGGAAGCATAGCACTCCTTCTCCCACTTGAAGCCGAGCCAGCTGATATCCTCCTTGATGGCATCCACATATTCGGTATCCTCCTTGGCAGGATTGGTGTCGTCATAGCGCAGATTGGTCTTACCGCCATACTTCATGGCAAGTCCGAAGTTGATGCAGAGGCTCTTTGCGTGTCCGAGATGGAGGTAGCCGTTAGGCTCCGGTGGGAAACGCGTGAGTATGCTCTTATGTTTGCCGGACGCAAGGTCCTCTTCTATTATCTCCTCCAGAAAGTTGAGCTTCCTTGGCTCTTCCTGCATTACTGTATTCTCTTCCATATACAATCTTGATGTAATCGGACAAATATACTGTTTTTCTTGCTATTTTTGCATTGCAATGACGACAAAACGCACCCGTACGGGTCATGGGGGTCGTCTGGCATAATCATAAAAGTCAAGACAATGGCAAAATCAATGACTGGCTACGGCAAGGCCGAAGCCATACTCGAAGGCGGCAAGCTCACGATAGAGTTCCGCTCACTCAACGGCAAGAACGCCGACATCAGCATCAAGTCCCAGCTCCTTCCGAAAGACAGGGAAATCGCAGTCAGGCGCAAGATTGCGGAAACCCTCCAGAGAGGCACCATAGACATGTACCTCAACTGGGAGCCCAACGCGGCCGACAGCGCCAAGCAGATCAACAGCGAACTCGTCCAAAGCTACTACAGGCAGATCAAGGAAATAAAGAAAACCCTCAGTTACAGCAATCCAGGCGAAATCGCCACAGGCAAGGACGACGCCATAGAGCTGATGTCCATCATACTCAAGCTCCCAGACGTGGTGGACTCCCGCAAACAGGACATAGTGACTGAAGCCAACTGGCCGATGGTCGAAAAAGCCGTAGACGACGCTCTGGCAGACATAGATGATTTCCGCGCGCGCGAAGGCGCCATACTTGCAGCCGACGTAAGCTCCAAGGTGGAGAAGATACTCGAATGTTCACGGGAAATCGAAAAATACGAGCAGGAACGCAGCGAGGCTGTGCGTACGAGGATAATGGAGAAATTCGAGGAACTCCAGCTGAAGCCGGACCATGACAGGCTGGAGCAGGAAATGATCTTCTATCTCGAGAAGCTGGACATAAACGAGGAAAGGGTGCGTCTGCGCCAGCACTGCGCATACTACCTCGAAACTCTCAGGGAAGACCCGCTCCCGGGCAAGAAACTCGGCTTCATAGCCCAGGAAATGGGTCGGGAAATCAACACCACCGGCTCCAAGGCCAACCACACTGAAATACAAAAGCTCGTCACTTTGATGAAGGACGAGCTTGAAAAGATAAAAGAGCAGTCGCTCAATATACTCTGACGGCCGTCAAGCCTTGACGACAGTAACCTCTATTCCCAGTTCCTGCAGAGCCTCAAGGTATTTCTGCGGGATTTTTTCATCTGTGATTATCTGGTCAATCTTGTCGATGCCGCATATCTTGCTGAAACCTCTCTTCCCGAATTTGGAACTGTCCACCAGAAGAATGGTCTTCTGGGCACAATCCATCATCATCCTGTTCAGATTGGCCTCCATCATGTTCGTGGTGGTGATGCCGAAATCCAGGTCCACGCCGTCTGCACCTATGAATAGCTTGCTGGCATTGAAATAGCCCAGCATATTCTCGGCGAAAGGTCCCACGACCGAAAGGGCGCTCTCGCGCACCTGGCCGCCAAGCTGAATGACATCTATGGAGCGGGACTGGGAAAGCACCTGTGACACGGGCACAGAGGCGGTGATCACCGTCAGTTCCTCGCATTCCACCATCTCCTTCGCTGCATACAGTATGGTCGTTCCCGATGCAATTAGTATGGTATCCTTCGAGGCCACCATAGACGCCGCCTGACGGCCTATGGCCCTTTTCTCCTGTACAGCCTGGTGCTCCTTCTCGTTCACGTGCCTGTTTCCCGTGTACGGGCTGATAGGGATCGCCTTCCCATGAGTGCGGTAAAGCAGGCTCTCCGACTCCAGCAGCGTAAGGTCCTTCCTTATGGTAACCTCGGACACGTTCAGACGGCCAGCAAGGTCGGTCACGGACACGCTGCCCTGGCTCTGGAGTATTTCCAATATGGTCTTATGTCTTTCCAGCATAGGATACTATTTACGATATTTCAGGACTCCGACTTCAAGACCCCAGCAGCCGTCCTGGACTACGGTCACCTTCTTCCCGTCAGCATTCCTCACCTCAGCCTTGCTCTTCAGCACTGTGTGGGAATGGCCGCCTATCACGAGATCCACATCCCTGGTCTGTTCCGCAAGCTCGCAATCCTCGGTGAAGCCAAGATGCGAAAGCACAATAACGAGGTCGCAGCTGTTTCTCAGTCTTGCTGCAATGGGATTTATGCAGGATGCAGGGTCAATGTAGCGGAGTTTGTCAGCTATGTCCTTGTCCACCACTGTCCTGACATCGGTCAGGGCACCTATGACTCCTATCTTCATGCCGGCCCTTTCCAGAACCACATAAGGCTTCACATATGGTCCTATCACGGTATTTTCGAAGTCGTAGTTGGCGCACACCACCGGGACCTTCAGATTCTTCAGACGCCTGGCAAGCTCATCCAGACCGTTGTCGAACTCATGGTTGCCGAACGAGGTGACATCATAGGCGAGGTCGTTCATGACACTCACCTCCATATCCCCCTTGAGAACGGTGAAATATGAAGTACCCTGGTCGAAATCTCCGCCGTGAAGCAGCAGGACGTTCTTCTCACCCTCCTGCCTGCGCACCTCGTCGATGAAGGCTGCGCGCTCTATTACTCCGCCCTTGCCGTCGTCAACACCCCCTCTCACAGGGTCGATATGGCTGTGGGTGTCATTGACATGAAGTATGGTAAGTTCATTCTTCTGGGCATGAAGGCCGGTGCTGAAGGCGAGCAGACCGGCGAGAGAGGCCAGCGCCGCATAATTCATTCTTCTCATAGCTATTCCAATATTTTCACCCTGCCATCATTGTAGTAGCGTATCGGCCTGCCTGCCGCAGTCTCGTTACGCACATAATCCAGCATGATGTCGATTATGTCCAGATTCTCGAATATGGTGAGATTCATGGCATCCTTTGCCATGTGCAATCCGTCGCCCCCGTTGAGAAGGAAGGAGATGGTGGCTACGCCGTAGGTCTTCTCGTCCTTGAGAGGCTCGCCGTCTATGTAGATGCTCTGGAGCTTATGGTCCCTGACCGTCACCTTCACGCCCCCGACCACCTGGAAGGTTGTCTCAGCCATATCCTGGAGTATCTCGCGTATCCTGCTGCCCTTAAGTTCAAGATAGACAATCTGGTTCTTGAACGGGAACATTGCGACGAGGTCGTCCATAAGCAGGTCGCCGGCTGGAAGGTCTGCCCTGATGCCGCCGAAATTGCCCACTCCGAAAGACACGTGCTTGCCCGCGTGCATCTCCGTGGAAGCCATGATGCAGTCCACGAACATGTTGGAAATCCCGCTCTCTGGATAGCTTCTGACCATCGCCTTCTCAGAACGTCCTATTACTTCCTTGAGGTAGGCCATGGCAGGCTGCACCTTGATTACGTCGCCTGCGACTGCAGCGACGGTTCCGCCGTATCTGCGGCCGTTGGGAGCGACATATTTCCTGCCCTTTACCCTGCCCAGAGCCTGTTTCGTGTTATTGGCGGCAGGCGCGACCACTCCCGTGCGGGACCCGTCCATCTCGACGGTCCTCCATTCGAAGTTCTTGTCCTGGGCGACCAGGGCCGGGGCGGCGGACAGCAGAGCCAGCGCCACGGCGAGTGCGGTTCTTTTCATGACTTATTTCATTTTGAGCCACTTCCAGAGATCCTTGAAAGTGCTTTTCTTTCCAAACATGAGTATGCCCACCTTGTAGATTTTCGCTGAAGCCCACGCAGACGCGATGAAGGTGAGAAGAAGTATGACTATGGACACCACGAGTTCCCATATCTTCACGCCGAAAGGTATCCTTGCCAGCATCACTATAGGCGAAGTGAAAGGAATCATGGAGCCCCAGAACACGATTCCGCTGTCTGGAGCCTTGAAGGCATAGAAGGATATGAAGAAACCTATCATCATAGGTATGGTGACGGGAATCTGCAGCTGCTGGGTATCAGCCTCGTTCTCGACGGCAGAGCCTATCGCGGCGAAGAAGGACGCGTAAAGCAGATAGCCGAGGATGAAGTAAATTATGAAGGCTATGAGTATCTCCATATAGTTGAGATTCTTCAGCGTCGAAAGCACAGCGCCCATCTCGCCTCCGCCTTCCTGGGACGCTGCCATAATGTCGGCAGTGTCAACGCCGCCCATGCCCATGGCATCCATACCGCCCATCATTTCCGTCATCTGGGCAGGATCGGACGAGCCGAAAAGGTTGTCAAAGCCTACGAAAGCGGACACTCCGGCCACTATCACTATGGTAAGGACTATCCAGAGGAAGAACTGGGTGAGGGCCACGCCCGCTATGCCCAGTATCTTTCCGAACATGAGTTCAGTGGACTTGACCGAGGATATGAGAACCTCGACCACCCTGCTGGATTTCTCCTCTATCACACCTGACATGACAGAAGCCGAGAAAAGGGTCACGAACATGTAAAGCACCATGGAAAGCAGGAGGGAAACCAGCATGTAAACTTCCGAAGAGGTCTGCTCCTCGTCTCCGCTTTCCTTCAGGGTGAAGGTTGAAAGAGGCACGTCCACCTTCAGGTCTTCCACTATTTCCTTCAAGCCGTCTATATTGTAGAGATTCAGCCTGTAATCCTCTACAGCCGATGAAATCCTTGACGAGAGCGCCTCGGATGCGTCCACGCTCAGCGGCTTTTCAGAATAAGCCGTGGCAGCGACCGTCCTGGAAATCGTGTCGACAGGCGATATGACGAGAAGTATATCCTCTTCCCTTTCGAGAAAGGAAGCCTTCAGACTGTCGGGGTTTGAGGCGGACAAGTCCTTGAATATGTATGACTTATTGTCTTCGAGTTTAGGCATGACTATGCCGGACTGGTCCACGACGGCAACGCTCTTCGCCTTGTCCTTCGCGAGAAACATAATCAAGGTGGGAAGTATGCAAATCGCTGCGAAGAGGACGGGAGCGGCGAAGGTGATTATGAGGAAAGACTTCTTCTTTACTCTTGTAAGATATTCACGGGCGATTATAACCCCTGTCGTATGCAAATTCATATCGTCAGTCCTCCTTTACAAGTTTGATGAAAATATCGTTCATTCTTGGCACAAGCTCGCGGAACGAGCTGATGGCCAAGTCCTGTCCCAGCAATTCACCGAGCACCTTTCCCGAATCCGCAGCGGCATCCAGCACCGCCGTATGCCGGCCCGCATTGTTGTCGTCGGAAAGCACGGAGAACACGCCCTCCACCGCTTCGACCGTCTTCCCACCCGTATATACGAGCTCGTAGTTGCTGTTGCCCCACTTGTGCCTTATCTCGTCCACTCCGCCGCTTATAACGACGTGGGAGCGGTTGATGAGCGCAATGTTGTCACAGAGTTCCTCAACGGACTCCATGTTGTGGGTGGAGAGTATGATTGTCGCGCCCTCTGCCTTGAGTCGGAGTATCTCCTCGCGTATGACCTGAGCGTTGACAGGGTCGAAGCCGGAGAAAGGTTCATCGAGTATGAGCAGTTTCGGCTTATGCACGACGGTGGTTATGAACTGGAGCTTCTGGGCCATGCCCTTGGAAAGCTCGTCGACCTTCTTGTTCCACCAGCTTTCTATGCCGAAGCGCACGAACCATTGCTTGAGCTGAGCCATCGCGTCCTTCTGGGACATGCCCTTGAGGCGCGCGAGGTACAGGGCCTGCTCGCCCACCTTCATCTTGCGGTAAAGCCCCCTTTCCTCCGGAAGGTAACCTATCTTCTCAACGTCGCTCTGGGTGATGGGCCTTCCGTCAAAGAGAATCTCGCCTCCGGAAGGAATCGTGATGCGGTTGATTATTCTTATGAGTGTAGTCTTGCCGGCGCCGTTCGGGCCGAGCAGACCGAAGATTCCGCCCTTCGGTATGTCAATGGACACATTGTCGAGCGCCACCTTCTCCCCGAAGGTCTTGCTCACGTTTTTTGCTTGAATCAGATATTCCATTATTCCAGTTGTTCCTATGAAAGTATTCTCGCCACAAGTTCCACAAACAGGTCTCCCGGGGTCGCCTCGCCGGACTCGCCTCCCTTGCCCTTGAAATCGTATTCCTTCAGCAACGACACGATTTCCATGGCCTTGCCAAGAGGGTAATTTCTCACCGCCTGGTCGTATTCCCTGAAAAAATAAGGGCTGACACCCAGTATGCGGGCCTTCTCATCCGAAGGTGGATTGGGGTTGCGTCGCAGGAGTGCATGGTATTTCAGTATCCTGTAGAAGTGGATGAAAAGCATGCCCGTGGCGGCCGGCATGGCAAAGCCGTGCGCCGAGCCCATGTGGCTGGCTATCTTCAGCGCCTTCGCTGCATCCTTGTTGCTTAATGCAAGGTTGAGCTCGAACACGCTCCACTGGCGGCTTATTCCCACATTCTTTTCTATGTCTGCAGCAGTGATCTTCGTGGTGCCCTCCGGGATGTTTTTCTGCATCTTGGTGGTCTCCACCCTTATCTTCGCAAGGTCGCAGCCCACCGACTCGGCGAGCAGGGCAACTGCATCGGGGGTTATGTCCAGCCCCAGATCCCTGTAATAGGCACTTATCCACTGCGGGAGTTCATAATCCCTGACAGGGGCGCTTTCCACCACGACTCCGGACTTGGAAACGCTCTTGTACAATGCCTTCCTTCTGTCCGCGTTCTTACCCTTCAGGCAGATGACCAGCACGGTGGAATCCAGAGGCTTCTCGCAGTATGCTGCAAGGGCTTCGAAATCCCTCATGACCTGGGCTTCCTTCACCACTACAAGCTGCCTCTCGGCCATCATGGGGTAGCGTCTGGCCGCCGTTACCACATCCTCGGCATTAACGTCCGAGCCGAAGCAGATGGTTTGGTTGAAGTCCCTTTCGGACTCGTCAAGGGCGTTCTCCACGACTGCGTCACAGACCATGTCTATGTAATAAGGTTCCTCGCCCATAAGCAGATAGACGGGCCGGAACACGCCCTTGAGCGCGTCCGAAACAAGACCCCTGCAGAGGGAATCCGTATCCTTGAAACCTTTAGCCATGATAATGCAGCTTGGCGACTCTGCGAAACTTCAGCCGGCTTCTCCGTCACCAAAAGGCGAATATAATAAAAATTAGACGAAAAGCACGACCGGCGGAGCCTGAAAGCGGTTTGAGGGAACTATTTCTTCTTCGCTCTGGGATGAGCCGCCATGTAGACCTTGCTCAGGCGGGAGACTGAATTGTGGGTGTACACCTGGGTGGCCGCCAGGGAGGAATGTCCAAGAAGTTCCTTTATCGAATTGAGATCTGTGCCCTCATCCATCAGTTCAGTGGCGAGGGTGTGTCTCAGGACGTGAGGCGAGCGTCTTCCGGTAAAACCTTCGTGTTCAATTAATTCACCCTTTACTGCCCGGTCCACGAACTGGGGGTACAAACGTCTTCCGGTAGGCGTCAGCAACAGCGCGTCCTCCCCCGTCTCCCCTAAGAAGGCAGACTTCGCACGCAGATACAACTCCAGTTCATCGGCTGCGCTTTCCACAAGGGGTATGTCCCTCATCTTGTCGCCCTTGCCCCTCACATGAAGCACGCTCCTCGAACGGTCGTAGCCCCGAAGGTCCAGGCCTATGAGTTCCGCACGCCTTATTCCCGTGCAGTAGAGAAGATTGACCACAAGCCTCGAAAGCCTCTTCTCATACAGCTTTCCTGCATGGGCAAGGGCTTCTGGTGTAGCCTGAGCCATGTCAGCCTCAAGAACCTGCAGCATATCCTCTCCCGCATCCGGAGCGGTGGCGGCAAGGTAGGCATCCATTGCCTCGCGCCTGTAGAATGACGGCAGTCTCTTTTCGACCTTCGGTTTCTTCACCTGGCTCACGGGGTTGGTCTTGAGCCGTCCCTGCTTCACCAGCCATCTGCACAGCCCGCTGAGAGCGGAAAGATGGAGATTCACGCTGCGGGGGGAAAGGCCCCGGTTGTCCATCAGGTGTACCTCGTAGTTTCTGATCATTAGAGGGCGCAATACCTTCAGGAGAGCCTCGTCCCCCCTGTCGTCTTCGGGACATGAATACTCCGCGAATCCCTGAAGCACATCCTGATAAGCCTTCACTGTGCGAGGCGAATAACGGCGTATCACGCTTATGTACGAGATATATTCTTCTATCAGCATTGCGGTTTATGCACCTTAATGTGGGACACGACACAAAATTAGATGAAAATCAGCAATATTTCCCTAAATTTACAAAATCAAAAACCACCTTCGGCTTTATGAAAAAATCCACCCTTTCCACATTCCCCGCCCTGGCTTCACTCTCCTTGGGAATGACCTGCTTAATGCTCTTTTCCTGTAGTCCCAAAACATCCGAAACCAGCGGAAACCCTCTCTGGGAGGGCTGGTACGCCGACCCCGAGGGTGTGGTATTCGGTGACGAATGCTGGATATACCCCACTTATTCCCACCCTTACAAGGAGCAGCTCTTCATGGACGCCTTCTCGTCCAGCGACCTCGTCCACTGGACAAAACACGAGCGGGTGCTCTCCATCGACAACATCAGCTGGCTGCACATGGCTCTCTGGGCACCATCGGTGGTGGAAAAGGACGGAACTTACTATTTCTATTTCGGCGCGAACGACGTGCATGAAGGCGAGATCGGCGGCATAGGGGTAGCAACTGCCGACAACCCTGCGGGACCGTTCAAGGACGCGATAGGGGGCCCGCTCATAGGCCATATAATCAACGGAGCACAGCCTATAGACCAGTTCGTTTTCATTGACGATGACGGCGAAAGGTACATGTACTACGGCGGTTGGGGGCACTGCAACATGGTCCGGCTCGGAGAGGACATGGTCAGCCTAATCCCGTTCGAGGACGGGGAGATGTACAAGGAAATCACTCCGGAGCACTACGTTGAAGGTCCGTTCATGCTCAAGAGGGACGGCACATATTACTTCATGTGGAGCGAGGGTGGCTGGGGCGACGGTTCATACTGCGTCGCCTACGCCATGGCGGACAGCCCTTTCGGCCCTTTCAACAGGATAGGCAAGATACTCCAGAGCGACCCTGAGGTCGGAACGGGAGCCGGCCATCATTCCGTCGTGAAGGCCGCGGGGAAGGATGAGTACTACATAGTCTACCATCGCCATCCTTTAGGTGCGACAGACGGGAACGACAGGGTCGTATGCATAGACAGGCTGGAATTCAACGCGGACGGCACCATAGCCCCCGTCAGGATAACTTTCGAGGGCGTTCCGGCTACAAAACTCAGATAGTCCGATTCTAAAATTTTATATTATCTTTGTCATCAAATTGTAAATCATACTAAAATGAAAGTAATCATCCGCGACACCCAGGCAGAGGCTTCCATCTGGGCAGCGCACTACATCGTATCCAGGATCAAGGCAAAGGCTGCCGTCACCGACAAGCCTTTCGTGCTCGGACTTCCTACCGGTTCCACCCCTCTGGGGACCTATGCAGAGCTCATCAGAATGCACAAGGCCGGTGAAATTTCATTCAAGAACGTAATCACTTTCAACATGGACGAATATGTCGGTCTTCCGGAGTCACATCCCGAGAGCTACCACTCGTTCATGTACCATAACTTCTTCAACCATGTGGACGTGCCGAAGGAAAACATCCACATCCTCAACGGCAACGCTGAAGACCTCGCGAAAGAATGCGCTGAATACGAGGAGGCTATCGTGGCTGCAGGCGGCATAGACCTCTTCCTCGGCGGAGTCGGCGAAGACGGGCACCTCGCCTTCAACGAGCCTTTCTCACCGCTCGAGTCACGCGCCAGGGTTGTCACCCTCACCCACGACACCCGCGTGGTCAACTCACGTTTCTTCGACAACGACTACAACAAGGTGCCTAAGCAGGCCATGACCGTAGGCGTGGCCACCGTGCTCAGCTCGAAGGAAGTCCTCATCGAAGGTTTCGGCTCCAAGAAGGCCAAGGCGATACAGGCGGCTATCGAAGGGCCGCTCTCGCATTATGTCACCCTCTCCGGCCTCCAGCTCCATCAGAACGGCATAGTCCTCATCGACGAGGCTGCAGCCGGCGAGCTCAAGCTCAACTCATACAAGTATTTCAAGGCAGTTGAGGAGGCCGAGGCTTAGTTGCCGCCCCATACTCCCGTCAATCAATAATAAGGGCTGGCCAAAATCTGGTCAGCCCTTATGTTTCGCTGCGATGGCGCCTGGCAGCGGCATGTCTTTGTGCCGCTCGCCGCGATGGCGCACGCCTCCAGTATGTCACAGTGCCGCGATAGCGCCTGACGGCAGCTATGAATTCCAGCTGGGGAACGGGATTTTACTTGAGAACCTTCATTAAAAGTGGCTCCATAGCCTTGTAGCCCTTGAGGTTAGGATGAACCGCGTCGTTTGCGAACTCAGCCTTGAGACCGTTCTTGCCGTCCTTGATTGCAGAATGGTAGTCGACATAGATATAACGGTGGGCCTTGCAGTACTCCTTAATCATGTTGTTGAGACGGACGATGTCGCCTGAACGGTCGCCTAACTGAGGCCTCCACCCGAACTGAGATGCAGGAGGAATGGAGCAGAGAACCGGCTTGATCCTGGCGGCATTGGCGAGCTCTGCCATAGAAATGATGTTGCGGAAGATATTGTCTATGGTGATGTCGCCGTTGTTGTGTGCGAGGTCGTTGGTGCCGGCCATGATGACTGCATATTTAGGATGCAGTTCTATGACGTCGGGACGGAACCTGACCAGCATCTCGCTGGTGGTCTGGCCGCTGATGCCGCGACCTATGAGGTTGTTCGCGGTAAAGAAATCCTGATCCATGGAGTACCAGCCCCAGGTGATTGAATCACCCATGAGCACTGCAAGAGGGCGCTGGTATTTACCCGGCTTGCTGAGGTGGGCAACATTCTGCTCCTCATAGCATGCGAGGCCTGCCCAATCCTTTGACTTATCACCTGGCCTTGTCTTCTCCCCTGTTCTTACAAATTCCTGCTTGGGGCCCTTGGGGGCACCTTTAGGGTTTTTAGGCTGGGCAGAGACTGTCAGTCCGCCAAATGCGATTGCGAGCGCGATCGCTGCCGTGGTTATTGTCGTTTTCATATACTTGGAACTATTGCTTTCGGTTTTGCGAATTCAAATTTACCAATAAATCCCTAAAATTTTATAAATTTGCAGAAATTATGAGTACACCTGTCACACACGCTTACATCTTTCCAGGCCAGGGAGCACAGTTCCCGGGAATGGCAAAAGACCTCTACGAGAAGGTTCCTCAAGCCAGGGAACTGCTCGAAAAGGCAAATGAAATCCTTGGATTCAGGATTACGGACATAATGTTTGAAGGGACGGCTGAAGACCTCAGGCAGACAAAGGTCACCCAGCCTGCGATATTCCTCCACTCGACGGTGCTTGCAAGATGTCTCGCCATCAAGCCTGACATGGTTGCGGGCCATTCGCTCGGAGAATTTTCAGCCCTTGCCGCATCGGGCGCAATGGCCTTCGAAGACGCGCTGAGACTCGTCAGCATACGCGCGACGGCGATGCAGAAGGCATGCGAAATCAAGCCTTCGACCATGGCGGCCATCATAGCGCTGCCGGATGCGACAGTGGAAGAAATCTGCTCGGGCTGCAGCGGGCTGGTCGTTCCGGCCAACTACAACTGCGACGGCCAGGTGGTGATTTCAGGCGAGACGGAAGCTGTTGAGGAAGCCTGCGCCAAACTGAAGGAGGCGGGCGCGAAAAGGGCCCTCGTGCTTCAAGTCGGCGGAGCGTTCCACTCCCCTCTGATGGAGCCGGCAAGAGCGGAACTGGCGGAAGGCATAGAAAAGGCAGTGTTCAGCACCCCAGTATGCCCTGTATACCAAAACGTTACGGCAAAGGCGTCAACTGACCCGGCCGTAATCAAGGAAAACCTCCTGAAGCAGCTCACCAGTCCGGTACGCTGGACCCAGAGCATCAAGAACATGCTGGCAGACGGAGCGGTGAAATTCACCGAAGTCGGCCCGGGCACGGTCCTTCAGGGACTTGTAAAGAAAATATCGGCAGGAGTCGAAGGCATTGAGATCGACGGCTTCTCCGCACTTGAATAAATACGGGCCCCCGTAGTTTAATGGATAGAATCTCGGATTCCGGTTCCGATGATCGCGGTTCGATTCCGCGCGGGGGTACAAAAATCAAGAGGCTGACCAGAAAGCACTGGCCAGCCTCTTTTTTTACTCAAGTTTAGCAAGTATAAAACTTGCTAATATTCAAAGAATTGTGAGC
>JABUTS010000134.1 GCA_021443565.1 Bacteroidales bacterium
CGACGGTTTACGGGTCATCAATTAAAGGCAGTTGCTTATCAATAGGTTTCTGCACCATGCAGGTGCATATGCCATTCATACCTGAATAACTGATTATGAAAAGAATGATGATACTGGCAGCCGTCGCTGGAACAATCCTCTCAGGCTGCACCACCAGGACCGTGACCATCGGATCACTGCTTGAAGAAATGACCGACAGGGACGCAATCGCGGAATACCCGTCTCCAGCCTTCAAACTCGGACAGGCCAGCAGTTATGACCGTGCCTCCACAGAAAAAGACGGCGAGAACTGGTTCGCAAATGCAGACTGCTCGCAGTTTTACGATATAGACACCCTGTCCGGCAGAACGGAATACATTATGTTCGACCAGAAAGGGCCGGGCGCAATCACCCGCTGGTGGATGACTTTTGCAGGCCCGAAGAGCGGTCTCGGCACCGTGAGGATATATATCGACGGTGCAAGTGAACCGACGCTGAGCGGCGTTGCCATGGATCTTCTCAGCGGCAATATCATCGCCCCAAAACCTCTTGCGGCGTCAGTTTCCGAGCTCTCACCTTACGAGAACCGCGGCCATGACCTGTACTACCCTATCACCTATGCCAAAAGCTGCCGCATAAGCTATGAGACGGAATCACTCCATGTCGAGAATGGTGTAGCCCGCGGTCCGGAGGCAGTTTACTACAACATCAATTTCCGCAGCTACGAAAAAGGGACAAAAGTCGTTAGCTTCTCAATGGATGAAGTTGCGAAATATGCCTCCCTTGCAGCTGAGACGGCCGCAAAACTCGACGACCCCGCCGCTTGCGTGAACTATGAATCATGTACCGACATGGGATGTACGCTCAACCCGGGAGAAAGTCACTCCGTGACATTTAACGGCCCGGCGGCAATCAGAAAGATAGCCCTCAAGCTCTCTGCGGATGACATCTGCCAGGCTCTCCGCTCGACCATCATGAAAATCAACTTCGACGGCGAGCAGACGGTATGGATCCCTGTAGGCGAACTCTTCCGCACAGGCTACAAACCTCTTGAGGTCGATATGTGGAATGTTCGCTGCACTGCCGACGGCCTGATGGAATGTTACTGGGTAATGCCTTTCAAGAGCGAGGCTGAACTCACAATCGAGAACCTCGGCGGGCAAACCGTGGAACTCTCCGACGCAACAGTATGCACAGCCCCGCGCAAGTGGACGGGCAAAACGATGCATTTCGGAGCGGACTGGCACCAGTACACCGCAGTCAACACCCGCATCAATCCTGTAACCGGCGCAAGCGGAAGCCAGTTTGACATCAACTACACAACCCTCGACGGCAAGGGTGTATATGTCGGCGACGGCGTGACGCTCTTCGACACCAATGCCGGCTGGTGGGGAGAAGGCGACGAGAAGGTATATGTTGACGGAGCGACCTTCCCCGACCACTTCGGCACAGGCTCCGAAGACTATTACGGCTACGCATGGTGCCGCAGCGAAACGTTCATCGGGCACCCATATATAGCCCAGCCTGACGGCAGCGGTGACATCTCCGTCGGCTATACCACAAATACCCGTCACAGAGGTCTCGACGGCATCCCATTCACCAGCAAGCTTGTATTCGACATGGAACTTTGGCACTGGAACACCTCAACCATGAACCACTCCGTTTCTACGTTCCACTATACCATGCCGGGTACGAAGTGCGCATTCGGAGAGGACATCGAAGGCGCGAAGGCTTCGGTGGCGACGTCTCCTCTGGACTTCGTCGTCCTGGACGAGAACAAGATGGAAATCGAGACTGAGTTCCTTCCGGTCAGCATCACCGCCGGCAAGTACGAGGCACAGGGTGCCTTCGGCCACATCTGGAGCAACGGCGGGCAGGCCTTCTGGAGCCACGCTCCGGCCGGTTCGAAGATGACCATCACCTTCGATTCTCCGTTTGAGGGCACATACAAGCCGACCATACGCTTCGCAGAATCCTTCGACTACGGCTGCTGCGACGTTATTCTCAACGGACGCACGATTGAGCATAACAGGAATTTCTACAGCAAGGAAGTCCGTGCAGTTGAAAACAGCTACGACCCTGTCAGAATAGTCAAGGGCGCCAACACCCTGACCATAGTTGCCCGCAAGGCTTATCCGGGCATAGACGGTGTATTCTTCGGTGTCGACAAAATCACCCTCGAGAAATAGCACTCACATGATAAATTAACCTGAAAAAGCTAATCAGATCATGGGGCGGGGCGCAAATTGATGCGCTCCGCCTCTTTTTTTATCCCTCCTACTGGGGAAAAAGGCAGTTTCCGGGGTATATGGAATCAATTTTCCCGGAGAATGGAAAGAAACGGAGGCTTCGGCGGTATGGAATGATATCCAGGACACAAAAGAGGGACGGCAAAGATATTCACCACATTAGCCATTTTGCTTGAAAAAATTGTGCAACTCCGAAACTATTTGCCTATCTTCATAAGAAACTTGAGTTTTCTGTTTTATTTAGCATACATTTTGGCTTATGGGGATTGAATTAGAATGGCTTACATCAGGCAGTATCCTTTTCACGGGTTCTATAGTTCTTATTTCGGGAGTCTTGTTGGGCAAGATGAGCTACCGCTTTGGTTTGCCACTTTTGCTCATATTCCTTCTTGTGGGTATAGGCTTCGGAGTAGATGGACTCGGCATTATCTTTGAGGATATGGAGACCGCGCAGTTTGTTGGAATGATAGCACTGTGCATTATCCTGTTCTCGGGTGGATTAGATACAAAGTTCTCCAATATCCGTCCCGTCTTGACTCAAGGTTTGGTACTCTCTACAGCAGGTGTTTTATTGACGGCATTGCTGACAGGACTATTTGTGTGGTGGCTGTCAGGAATGTCATGGACAAATATCCATTTCGCTTTTCTCCCGTCATTGTTGCTCGCCGCCACTATGTCTTCTACAGACTCTGCTTCAGTGTTTGGAATCCTTGGATCCCAGAAAGTGGGACTTAAAGAGAATTTACGTCCTATGCTCGAACTTGAAAGCGGTTCAAATGACCCGATGGCTTATATGCTCACCCTCGTACTCATAGAGACTATCACATTAGGCAATGGATTGAAGGTTCATGATATCATGTTACAACTCGGACTGCAATTCGTGGTTGGCGGAGCGATAGGCTATGGCTTGGGCAAGGGGATGGTTTGGCTCATCAATGGATATATACATGGGTTCTACACATCCATCAAGCGCGGTTCTTATATTGAGGATAAGTTAGATGCGATACAAGAGGGTCTTGAATCTGTGCCAGTCATTGGGAAGTCACTGAAGGCAGGAAATGCTTCTGCCCCAGATGAGGACCAGGCATCTTCCATGGTATCTATTCTCGCCATAGGAAGTGCATTCCTTACTTTTGCTGTGGCAGATATGCTCAAGGGCAATGGCTATCTTGCAGTATATATATGTGGTATTGTGCTCGGCAATTCTGACCTGCCGTATCACCGTGGAATATCACGTTTCGTGGGTGGGATGAGTTGGCTGGCACAAATCGGGATGTTCCTTATGCTCGGACTCTTGGTTAATCCTCATGAGATGGTTGATGTGGTTGCAGTGTCACTTATCATCGGTGCATTCATGATTATTGTTGGTCGTCCTGCAAGTGTATTTCTGTGTCTTCTTCCTTTCCGCAAACTTTCTTCACGCGCTCGTGTCTTCGTGTCGTGGGTTGGCTTGCGAGGCGCCGTTCCTATCATCTTTGCAACCTATCCCGTACTTGCAAATGTAGAGGGGTCTTCTCAGATTTTCAACATAGTTTTTTTCGTCACTCTGCTCTCTCTGCTTGTCCAGGGAACGACAATCATAGCATTGTCAAAACGGTTGAAACTCACCGAGGAGCCACCAATAGATGAGACTGACTTCGGCGTGGAGATTGCAGAGTCAGCAAACACCTCGCTTGAAACCATAATTGTGACACCTTCGCATTTGGCAGAAGGTGATACGTTGCGCGATATGCATCTGCCAAAAGGCCAGCTCGTGATGATGGTGCGCCGTAACGGTCAGCATATTATTCCAAATGGTACGTTGCACCTGAAACCTGGAGATGCGCTTTTGATTATCAAAGAAGGTTTAGGCTGAGGTCCGGCCGCATGACCTCACAACATGATGACGGCAATCCCGGAAAATGAGAAACCATAGAAGGTCTTGCGGATATAATCCCTATACCCACTTGACATCCGAAAGGTCAAGCACGTTCCCGGGGAGATCCTGAATTGGGGTAAATATGAAGGTGTAGTCCTTCCATTCTCTGTCAATCAGTTTGAGGTGGCGGAAATCAGCCGGACCGAAATCAATGGATCTTCCATATAAGGTAATGGTCTTGGTTTCATCGTTGCGAGCCCACCAGCCACCTCCCCAGACCTTCTCGTACCCGACGATAAGATCCTTGTGGTTGATGACCATACCCATTCTGAAATAGCCCTCCCCTGTCCGGGGATCTCCAGCTATGATATACTTCGGATGCATAGTGTTGCGAATATACGATTTTCTCCAATGCGAATGCAAGCCGGGAGAGCGTCAGCATGCCAGCGCCTCCCTTGCTGCCATGCAGCACTTGTGTATGCGCATTCAGACTACGCCAACATATCAATGATGCGGGGAAGAATCGATTGTTTCATGATGTCGTCGTTGACGCGGTGCTCTCCCTCGAACCACTCCGCCTGCTCTGGCGGATAATGAGCTGTAAACGTATCATAGCCGTGTGCAAGGGGATCATGACGAGCGAACATGGCGCGGCAGTTCGGCACATCTTCCTCCCCCAACCCTTCGAACTGATGGTCTTCCATCTCGCGGAACGCGTTCATGATTTCCTTGGTGACCCTGTCCTGCATCTTCTTGTCCTTTCTCTTGTTGAGATAGGTGAACGTGCCGAGTTTCAGCACCTTGCTCATACGGGACATCCAAAACGCAGGGTTTATGACAAGGCGTCTGAAGCCGAACATCTGCTGGGCGTACATACCACCCATGCTGCTGCCTACGATAAGGTCCGGCTGCTCATTTTCGCAAAGTTCATGGAGAAAAGGCAGGGCCTCGCGCGGATCCAGAGGGATGTCGGGAGCAACTATTTCGCATTCCGGGAGTACCCGTCTCAGGAGCTGGGCGGTGCCGCTTGCCCCCGATGAGGCGAAACCGTGAAAGTATAGTAATTTGGGCATAAATCCATTATTTTTAAGGAACTTATCACAGCCCAGCCACTAAGCTGCGCCGAATTTGTTCCATACGCAAAGATAGGAACTCCTGAAAAAATTCCTATCTTTCGGAGATTAACACCAAACATGTGAACAAGATGTATAAGAGAATTCTGAATCCATGGGTCGGGCAGGAAGAATATAACTGTTTCGGCTGCTCCCCCGACAATCCCATAGGACTGCATCTGCAGTTCTGGGCAGAAGGCGAAACGGTGATGGGCCGTTGGGAACCGGGAACAAACTATGAAGGCTGGAAGGGTGTCGTGCACGGAGGCATACAGACGACGATGATGGATGAGGCGGCTGGATGGTGGGTAAGTTATAACCGCCAGATAGCTGGCGTGACCTCAAAACTGGAAGTGAAATTCCACAAGCCAGTGAGAGTATGCGACGGCACCATAACGTTGAAAGTCAGCCATATAAAAGATTTACGGAGTTATGTAGTCCTGCGAATTGAACTTTTCAACGGTAAGGACGAACTTTGCAGTACGGGAGAATTCACATTTTTCCAGTACGGCAAGGATATATCCGAGAGCGAATTCAGTTTCAAGCCTTTCCTGCTCGAGGACTGAGAAATTGCGTTCAACTGGGAATCGAAGATTTTATATAATTATATATAAATATAAGTCTATGTCTTTGAGAAAACTTCTTTCAATTGCAGCAGGGGTCGCAATCGGTCTTGCGTGCTCGCCAGAATCCAAATCAGTCGTACTTCCCGATGATGCAGTCGATGGGGGCGGACAACAGAAACCCGGTACAGAAACCATTCACACAGCAGTGGGCGGCAATTTCAACGAGAACATCGAGCAGATAGAAGGCGTATATAAGGAACTCAAGGCAGAGAAGATACCATACATCCGTTCATTCATCAACATCACCCCATGGCTCAAACGCGACGCCAACGGTATCACAGGGGTGAAGACTTACGCTGTGGAGGCTTCTGACCTTATGAAGAAATTCGCAAAAATCAGGGATGAAGTTCCATCGGCGAAACTTGTACTATCCATCAAGACGGTTTTCGAGAATCTGCCGGGAGAGGTGCCGGGAAAGGGTAGCGCAGGTGTACAGTACATTTTCGACTGCGTGGAGATGATTTTGAACACAGAGTCTCTCGGTGAGAAAATAAGCGTGCTGGTGCTGGGAAACGAGCCGATGTGGGAAAATGGTGAGAAGGAATCCAATATTCAGAACTATGCAGATTTCCTTAACGCCTTCGCCAACAAGGTTGCAGAATGGAAGAAGAGCAAGGGATGGAGTTTCGAGGTCTACGCCGGAGCCCTTAACCGTTTCTCCGTTTTACACGAAACCAATCCTCTCATCCCTTCCATAGTCAACGTGGTGAATTCCAACAAGAATATAGACGGAATCGACCTGCACATCCATGCAGAGAGTGTGGACGAGTGCGAAAACAGCCTCAATCTTGTCCGCGGCAGGTACAAGGTCACGAAGAAGATTATGTGCTCTGAAATATCAATGGTATGGAAACTCGGCAAGATACTTAAAAACAACACCCAGTCCGGATGGCTTGACGACACCGCAAAGAAAGCGATAGCCGGGAATGCCATCAACCGGGACGAGTTCGCCAACCACTTCAAGAGCGTATCCGGATATCCACACAACTGGTTCAGGAGTTTCTCCCAGTCTTTCGACAAATACAAGGTAAGTTTCGTGACGGCCCGTTTCTCTGCAGTCGAGAGTGACGTCGTGATAAACAACAACACCACATTCTGGGAACTCGGAGCCCTGTATTCGGCACGATTCCTGGGGCGCAAGGAAGACGGAACCATGCAGACCAGCCCTCTCGTCTATGACGACTACGCAGAGTACATAAGCAGCAAATAGGACAACAAAGGGGTGGCCGTTCCGGCCACCCCTTATTTTTACTCAAGCACTGCAGCGAAGCCGCCGCCAGGTGCGAGATGAATCTTCAGCTTGCCATTCTCAGGAACCGTTATATCCTTGAGTGTGAAGTCGCTGGCACATCTGTGTGCATTTGCTCCGTCGCTGAACGCCACTCCCTTGAGTCCTGACCTGCCTATGAAAGAGAGGTCGAGTTCCATGTCGCGGGCAGTCCAGTCAGTCATTGCGCCTATATACCAAGTCGAGCCGCTGCGGCGAGCCACAGCGACATATTCGCCAACCTTCGACTCAAGCGCTACGGTCTCGTCCCATACAGTTGGGACCTCGGCTATGAACTTCCTGCACTCATCCTCGGCGAGATAGTTGGAAGGCGCGTCGCACAGCATGCTCAGCGGCGCTGTGAATACCATGTACTCGGCAAGCTGGCGGCAGCGTGTACCCTGGCTCATAGGCTCTGAATTTACCGGGCGATAGTTGTGCCAGGTGGCGTTGCGCATGGCTCCCTGCGTATAATCCATCGGTCCTGCGACCATTCGGACGAAAGGAATGGTAACGTCGTATGTCACCTGATCGGTACCCTGCTGAGCCCATTTGAGCTGCTCGAGGCCATTCACACCCTCGAAGTTTATGACGTTAGGGTAAGTCCTGTGGAGACCGGTAGGCTTGTATGTACCGTGGAAATCCAACATGAGCCCGTATTTTGCGGCCATCTGGGCTGACCTGTGGTGAAACGCCGCCATCTGCTGGTCGTCAGCGTCCATAAAATCCACCTTGAAGCCCTTCACACCCATCTTGGAGTAGTGCTCGCAAATCTTTTCCATATCCCTGTCAAAGGCCCAGTAGCCTGCCCAGAGTATGATCCCCACGCCCTTTTCGGCGCCGTAGTCGCACAGCATCTGGAGGTCGATTTCAGGCACTACCTGAAAGAGGTCAGCCTGCCTGTTCACAGCCCAGCCCTCGTCGAGAATGACGTACTCAATGCCGTTGTCCGCCGCAAAGTCTATATAATATTTATAGGTGGCGTTGTTGATTCCGGCCTCGAAGTCCACTCCGCGTATGTTCCAGTCATTCCACCAGTCCCATGCGACCTTGCCCGGCTTCACCCACGACCAGTCGCGGGCCTCCGGAGCTTTGGAAACGCAGAATACCATGTCGTTCTCGAGCAGATCCTTGTCCTCGACTGCCACTGAGACGATTCTCCAAGGGAAAATTGTTGACGGAGTGCACTCGGCTATGCATTCCTTGCGTGTCAGGACAATTTTCTCAAGCATATTGTGACCACCCTGCTCCCAGGTATCCGGCACGGGGGCATAGACACCCTTGAGTACACTGCCGCCTTCATTATTGGACAGGTACATGCCCGGGTATTCGAAGAGGTCAGCCTCGGTAATGCAGACCTTCAAGCCACCCTCACCCTCCACGAGCACCGGCAGGAAAGCAAGCCTGTTCTTTTCCCATGAAGAGATATTCATGACTCTGTAATAGTTCTCGAAGGAATTGTAGAACTGGTTCTCTGCCTGCCTTACATAAGGCACCCACGCCTTCCTGTCAGCGGTAAAGTTGAATTCTGCCTTCTCGGACAGGACCTTGAAATCGTTTTTCGAGCGGGTCACGAAGCGGTATGCCACACCCTGGTCGTAAGCCCTGAAAACAAGCTGGAAGTCCTTGAATGTCAGTGTAAGTTCATTGTAGTTGTTGTCTATGGATGCTCTTTTGTACAGCCCGCTCTCTATGGTTTCTCGCACGCTGCTGCGAACAGCCTTCTGGAGTTTGGCGGCACCTCCATAGATGACACCGCCTTCTATGTTCAGGGCTATCTCGCTGCGTCCGAGCACAGTGCAGCCCTCACGGCTCAGTTCGTAGGACAAAGTCTCGCCTGTATGCACCACCGCGCATATCTTTCCATCTGGAGACCTGAGTTCATGATTCTTCTCCGCTGCGCCAAGAGCAAGAGCTCCCGCCAGCACGGCCATTACGGTCAATAGTGTTCTTTTCATCATTTATATGTGGTTTAAGTTACTTTACGGGACGGCGAAGTTAGTCATTATTCTCCTTAATTTATAGTAATTTTGCAAGTATAAGAGTCTCAAACAATGACAAAGGAAATATATCATCCTCTCTCGAACAGGTATGAGAACGGGATGGAATACCGCAGATGCGGGAAAAGCGGAGTCGTCCTGCCGAAGATTTCGCTGGGATTCTGGCATAACTTCGGCGGGGTGGACAGTTACGAGAATTGCGAGGCTATTGCCCGCCATGCCTTTGACCATGGGGTCTGCCACTTCGACCTTGCAAACAACTACGGCCCACCTTACGGAAGCGCTGAGGAAACCTTCGGACACATGATGGACAAGTGTTTCCGTTCTCTCCGTAATGAGCTCTTCATCTCTTCGAAGGCGGGATACGACATGTGGCCCGGGCCATACGGCAACTGGGGTTCACGCAAATATCTTATATCCAGCCTTGACCAGAGTCTTATGCGCATGCACCTCGATTATGTGGACCTGTTTTACAGCCACCGCTTCGACCCTCAGACACCTATAGAGGAGACTCTCCAGGCCCTGGTGGACATAGTCCGCAGCGGCAAAGCGCTTTATGCAGGCATCAGCAACTGGCCTGCGGACGAATCACGCAAGGCCTTCGCCTATCTGGCGGAAAGGGATGTTCCATGCCTCATATATCAGGGGAAGTACAACATCATCGACCGCTTCCACGCAGAGCCGGGAGGAGTGCTTGAAGCATGCGCCGGGAACGGAGTGGGCTTCATCGCCTTCAGTCCCCTGTGCCAGGGCATACTCACCGACCGCTATCTGCATGACATCCCTGCCGACTCACGCGCAGGTCATGGACGTCTCAGCAGGAGCGAGCTCCTCACAGAGGAAAGCCTCGCCAAAGTCCGAAGGCTCAACGAGATGGCTCTAAGGCGCGGCCAGACGCTGGCGGAGATGGCTCTCACCTGGGTGCATAGCGACCCGAGAGTGACAAGCCTCATCGTCGGTGCATCGTCGGTCAGGCAGCTGGAAACCAACCTGAAAGCTGTTTCGGCAGCAGCCCTCAGCCCCGAGGAACTTGCTGAAATAGCAGAAATAATGAAATAAGTGAGACTATCTGTGCGTCTCCATGTAGTCGCACAGATACTTCCAATAAGGCTTGGATGCTGCCAGAACGGCAGTGAAGGCGTCCGCGCCCTCGCTGCGGATAAACTCATCGGGATCGCCCGGGCGCGGGAGCTCCGCGACATAAATATCCTCGAATCCGGGGTCTATGTCCTTTATGGTGTGGATGGACTTCATTATGTGGGCATGACGGCTGCCATAGTCCGGAGCTGCAGCATCCCCTTTCTCTTTCCAGTCGAGATCAAGGCAGAGCGCAACTCGGCGCACTCCCCTTCTCAACGCGTCCTCGAACTGGCGGCGCCTCTCCCCCGAAATCTCCGATCCTCCTATAGCCACAACCCCGGCGAAGCCTCTTGATGCCAGTGTCAAGGCATCTATCTCCCCCTCCACTATGATAATGTCACTGGCGGAAACCGGCATGTTGAAGAAGCAGCTTTTACGGTCCAATCCGGTGTTGGCCAGGTATTTGGGCTGCACGGAAGAATCTATGGCCCTGAACAGGAAGCCCTTTGTCTCCCCCGCGCACATATAAGGAATCGACAGGATATGCTTATGTCCTACCGAAGTCTTTCCCTCGTCATTTCTCACGCGGCAGGCTGCTTCAAGTTCCTCCCTGGAATATTTCCTGTCAACGACGAAATGGCGCTCTACCGCATCCCATGAAGGAACAAAGCCGAAGCCGATCTCCCGAGCCTGGTCTTCGCTAAACCCTCTCGCACGCTTCAGATATGCTCTCACAGTCTGCGCCTTGCGTGAATTCGCGTTGTTCCACAAATGCCACCGGAAATACTCTGTCAGGTCTTCAAGAAGGCTTGCGCGCCTTACATGGGCACGAGCCCTTACTGCAGTTTCCTCTGAATCAGGACGCGGCATATCCAGGGCAAGTCTGGCTGAAACCCACGAATATACGTCGTACACGCCGTTCAGGCCGTGTTCCGCAGCTATGGCATCCACCACTCTCAAAGGGTTGTCCCACTCCCCCTGCTCACGGAGCCTGAAGTCCTGAGGGTACACCACGGTCTTCTCGGGATTTGCGCTTCGGGACGGCGAATGGTCAATCTTCATGCGGCTCGCCCAGTGGTCTCTGGGTCCGCGCGCTCCCACGCGCTTGAACGCGTATGAAGGCAACAGCACATCCAGCGACTCATATATCGCCGGATTCGCCACTTTGCGTTCCCATTCCCGCAGTATTTCTATATAATCGGACATGTACGGAGCCGTTGCGCAGGCCCTTGCGATCCGCGCAGCAACATGCAAATATAGAAATTTCCGTTCGATTCCGGGCGTATTGCATTTTCCATATGTCGCCGGGCGCTCAATCTCCCCATTCAAAAATTCAAAATATCTCCCAAAAATGTAGCAACATTTTCTTTCTTCGTTCCTAAATTTGCAGTCCTGAAAAAATCGGCGTCCAAAAGTCGCCGGAACCAAGACTACAATATGCCAAGAGAGCTGTCACTCAACGAAATATACAAGGCTGCGCAGGTGCTCAAGTCACTGCTGCGCCCTACCCATCTTATAGAAGCGCCTTCGGTCAGCAATGACTGCAGCATTTTCATCAAGCCCGAGAACCTCCAGGTGACCGGCTCTTTCAAGGTGAGAGGCGCAACATACATGATTTCCCAACTCTCGGAAGAGGAGAAGGCAAGAGGCGTCATCGCAAGTTCCGCCGGCAATCATGCCCAGGGAGTGGCTCTCGCCGCTGCTGCCAATGGAATCAAGGCTACAATCTGCCTGCCTGCCGGTGCGCCCATATCCAAGGTAGAGGCAACCAGAAGCTACGGAGCGGAGATCTGCCTCGTGCCGGGGGTATATGATGATGCATACCGCAGGGCGATGGAACTCAGATACGAGAAGGGCTACACCTTCATACACCCTTTCGACGACCCCCTCGTGATTGCGGGACAAGGGACCATAGGCCTTGAGATACTAAGTGAAATGCCTGATGTAGATGCCATCATAGTTCCTGTGGGCGGTGGCGGTCTCATCAGCGGAATAGCTTATGCCGCCAAGATGGTCAACCCGGACATCAAGGTATATGGAGTACAGGCCACAGGAGCTCCGAGCATGCTACGCAGCATGGAGGAGAATGGTCGCGTGGCTCTAAGGAGTGTCTCCACCATTGCCGACGGCATAGCAGTCAAGCAGCCGGGGGAACTGACCTACTCTTTGTGCAGCAGGTATGTGGACCAGATTGTGACGGTAAGTGATGACGAGATATGCGCAGCCATACTCCACCTCCTCGAAAAATACAAGCTTGTGGCAGAAGGTGCCGGAGCAGTGTCAGTGGCTGCCGCAATGTTCGGGAAACTTCCGGTGGAAGGTAAGAAGGTAGCGTGCGTGGTAAGTGGAGGAAACATCGACGTGACCATCTTCAACCGCATCATTAACCGTGGTCTCCAGAAGTCCGGACGACTATGCACCCTCGCTGTGGAACTCATGGACAGACCGGGCCAGTTGGTGATAGTCAGCAAGATAATCGCAGACATGGGTGCCAATGTAACCGCCGTCCTTCACGAGAGAACCAATTCCCAGATAGAAGTTAACGATTGTGTACTGAGAATCTCGATGGAAACAAGGGACGGCAAGCACATAGCGGACATCATCTCCGCCCTCGAGAAGGAAGGATTCAAAATACTCTCTGCAGAATAGTCCTCAGGGTAGCCTACTGAGACGGGAAATCAGGCGGGTGAGGCTGCAGAATAGTCGACATTAGCCAAGCCTGAAAAGGACGGTCATGCGGGTGAGGCCGTAATCAGTTGAACAATCTTTTCAAGATTCCGCGCGTCGACCTCGTCGAAGGTCGACAGTTCCGTGCTGTCTATATCCAGCACAGCCATTACCTCTCCCCCATCGAACACAGGAACGACTATCTCGCTGCGGCTTGCACTGCTGCAGGCTATATGGCCCGGAAACTTTGCCACGTCGGGGACAACAACAGTCTCCCGGCGCTTCCACGCAGTTCCGCACACTCCCCTTCCATAAGGAATGTGCATGCAAGCGACAGGGCCCTGAAAAGGTCCGAGTATCAATTCTTCTCCTGAAACTCTGTAAAAACCCGTCCACCAGAATCCAAAACCTTGATGAACAAGAGCTGATACATTCGCCATTTTTGCAATCATATCTATTTCATTCTCAATAACTGATGAAATTTTCAGGTATAATTCTTCGTATTTTAGCTGTTTTGTATTTTTCATATTATTATAGATAATATACAAATGATTTTGAGATATTTACAAGGAAATGCCTCTGCTCATTGCACTGAAATTTACATCCCGAGGATCGCATATTCATAAAGAGCGATGTAGCACACTGAGAATATTTAATC
>JABUTS010000188.1 GCA_021443565.1 Bacteroidales bacterium
CTTCGGGGTGAAGGCGGCAAGCTCCCATTTCGCGAAGCGCGCGAAAATCTCATAAACCGAATATACGGAGGGATCTATCTTCGAGGCTGTGAACACCCCGCTGCGGCACGATACCTCCCACTCGGAAGAATCGCTGCCGTAAATAACTGCTACTGAACTGTATTTTGCCATAGTTCCGTTAATCAAAATAATCGTCTCCCATCGCCGGCATACTTGACACGTCAAGGCAGCCGGCATCAAGGCTCAAGCCTTCGGGAACAGTGAAATGGTCATCATTGCTTATGCCCAGCGTTCCGTCTGCAAGAACTTTCTTCATGAAGAGAGCCCATACCGGAAGGGCCATGTTGGAGCCCTGGCCGAGCGCTATGCTCTGGAAATGAATCTGGCGGTCTTCGGCACCCGCCCATACGCCTGCCGTGATTTTAGGGGTATAGCCAATGAACCAGCCGTCGGAGTTGTCGTTGGTGGTACCAGTCTTGCCGGCAATCTCGTTGCGGAGGGCATACTTGCCCCTGAGACGGCCGCCCGTTCCGTTGTTGACCACGCTCTGCATGAGGTTGACCATCTGGCAGGATGTTGCCTCGCTTATCGCCACCTCCTTCTTCACGTTCGTGAAGCTTGAGAGAAGGTTGCCGTTGCTGTCCTCTATCCTGGTTACCATGAGTGGGGAAACATAGACTCCGTGGGACGGGAAGATGTTGTACGCCGCCACCATCTCCTTGAGGGAAACCTCGGCGGCGCCCACACAGAGTGAAGGGACAGGGTCGAGGTAGCTGGTCACGCCCATGTTGCGCATCTGCTTGACCATGGCCTGAGGCCCGTACTGCTTCATAAGGTAGGTCGAGATGTTGTTACTGGACATGGTAAGCCCCCATTTAAGAGTGACTGTCTTTCCTATCCATTCAGGCTTGTCCGTGCTTCGCGGCGTCCATCCGTCTATGGTTTGAGGCAGGTTGACAACCTTCGTACAAGGCGAGAGGCCCTCCTGCATCGCGAGGGTGTAGAGGAAAGGCTTGACGGTCGAACCGACCTGGCGCTTGCTCTGGCTGATGTTGTCGAACTTGAAGAAACGGTAGTTGGGGCCGCCGACATAGGCCTTCACGCGTCCCGTACCCGGCTCCATGGCCATGAACGCCACCCTGATGTGAGCCTTGCAGTAGCGTATGGAATCGTTCGGGGTCATGGTCGTGTCCACGTAGCCCTTGCCGTTCCATGCGAAAAGCCTCATCTGGGCAGGCTGGTCAAAGCTAGCCATGATGTCCGAATCGCCAATGCCCGCCTTCTTCATGTTGCGGTAGCGGTCGCTGTTGCGTCTCGCCTGCTTCATAACCGTATTGATGACAGACGGCTCTATGTCGTTGGAGAACGGCTGGTTGACCTTGGATTTGAGGTCTCTCCAGAAAGAAGGCTGGAGGTCCTTGCCGAGATGTTCCGCCACCGCCTCCTCGGCATACTTCTGCATCTTGAAGTTGATGGTGGTATGGATGCGGAGTCCGTCGCGGTCTATGTCATAGCTTGTCCCGTCAGCCTTGGCGTTCTTGTTGAGCCATCCGTAGAGGTCGTCGTTTTCCCAGAGATAGAGCTCGGCCTGGTATTCCTCCTCGGTGGAGAAAGCGGAGCGGCGAGGCTTCTCGTTCCTCATGTAATTGCGGAGCATGTCCCTGTAATAGAGGGCATAGCCGGCATTGTGGTCCTGGACCTGATATTCCGGAACCTCGACCGGAAGCTGCTGGAGAGAGTCTCTCACCTGTTTTGACAAGTATCCCGCCTTGGTCATCTGTCCAAGCACGAAATTTCTGCGGACTATGGCCTTGTCGGGGTTTATGTGAGGGTTGTAGCGGGTCGGCTTGTTGACCATTCCCACGAGCATTGCACACTCCTCCGGCCCCAGTTCCTGCGGAGTCTTGCCGTAGAAGGTGCGGGATGCCGCCTTGATGCCGCTTGCGCCGCTGCCGAAGAAAATCTGGTTCATGTACATGGTCATGATCTCGTCCTTGGTGTAGTTGCGCTCCAGTTTCACTGCCGTGATCCACTCCTTGAGTTTCACCCATACCATTCTGACATGGTACACACCCGGTATGCTGCTGCTCATATCCTCGCGGGGATACAGGGTCTTCGCGAGCTGCTGGGTGATGGTGCTGCCGCCGCCCTGGGCCGAGTTGCTCATCAGAAGGGTCTTCACGAGCACCCTGGCCAGCGAGCGGAAATCTATTCCCGAATGGTCATAGAACCTCACGTCCTCGGTAGCTATGGCAGCATGGACAAGGGCTTCCGGCAGCTCCTCGAAGGTGACGAAGGAACGGTTCTCTATATGGAAGGTGCAGAGAACCTCTCCGCCTTCGGCTATGATCTGGGTGGCAAGGTTGCTGCGGGGATTTTCGAGTTCCTCGAAAGAGGGGATGTCAGCAAAGAGCCATACCGCCGTCAGGAGGCTGAAAACCAATATGAAGGGAACTGTGAAAAGTATCCAGAACCACTTGACTATCTTTTTTCTTGTAAGGTCCGTCATGTCGTTGTAGCATTTACATGGAAGATGCAAAATTAGAAACAAAATTTGGAAATATCGGGAGATTGTACCTTACTTTGCAAGCCCGAATGGAATGTAGCATCTCATTGAACGGCATGAAATACTTGCGAAAGAGGTGTGTAGACTAACTAAACGAGTTTGAAATGGAAGGAAATCTGGTAATCGTCGAGTCTCCTGGAAAAGTAGGGACCATCCAGAAATTTCTTGGTGAGGGATACGTAGTGAAATCCAGTTTTGGACACATCAGGGATCTCCAGGAAAATGCTCTCAGCATAGACATTAAAAACGGTTTCAAGCCGGAATACGTGATTCCCGCCGACAAGAAAAAGACCGTAAAGGAACTGAAAGCGCTCGCTTCGAAGGCACAGACCGTGTGGCTTGCTTCCGATGAGGACCGCGAGGGAGAGGCCATTTCATGGCACCTTTTCGAAACTCTCGGCCTCAAGAAGGAGAATACCAGGCGCATCGTCTTCCACGAAATCACCAAGGAGGCCATAATCAACGCCATCGCCAACCCCCGCGACATAGACATGAAGCTTGTTGACGCCCAGCAGGCCCGCAGAGTGCTCGACAGGCTTGTAGGCTTCGAACTTTCGCCCGTGCTCTGGAGGAAAATCCAGCCAAAGCTTTCTGCCGGCAGAGTGCAGTCCGTGGCACTCAGGCTCATTGTAGACAGGGAGAGGGAAATCATGACCTTCGAGAAGGAGCCCTATTATAAGGTAGATGCCGTCTTCCATCCCGATGGCGCAGCCAAGGGTGTGAACGTGAAGGCCGGTCTGGACGGAAAGCTGAAGGAACTCGCCCAGGCAGAGGAACTTCTCAACAGGCTTGCGGGTGCGGCGTTCAAGGTGGAGAGCATAGAAAAGAAGGAGGGGACCCGCTCCCCAGCCGCTCCGTTCACCACTTCCACCCTCCAGCAGGAGGCCGCCCGCAAACTGCACTTCTCAGTCAGTCAGACCATGAGCATAGCCCAGAGCCTTTACGAGAAGGGCCTCATCACCTACATGCGTACGGACTCGGTGAACCTTTCCACCCTTGCATTGGGAGCGGCAAAGAAGTATATCACCGAAACATTCGGCAAGGAATACTCCAGGACAAGACAGTACAAGACCAAGGCTGCCGGAGCGCAGGAAGCTCACGAAGCCATACGTCCGACCTATATGGACAGGACTTCCATCGAAGGTAGCGCCCAGGAGAAAAAACTCTATACTCTGATATGGAAGAAGGCCATAGCCTCTCAGATGGCAGACGCCAAGGTCCTGAATACCAGCATGAAGGTATCGCACAACCATGGGACTGAGCTCTTCAGCTCACAGGCTTCCGAGGTGCTCTTCGACGGCTTCCTCAAGGTTTACATGGACACGGATGACGAATCGCAGGACACGGAGGCTCTCCTCCCAGCCCTCAACGCCGGAGATGCTCTCGAATGCCTGCAGGTCAGCGCGGATGGCAAATTCACCTCTGCACCTCCACGCTACTCGGAAGGAACTCTCGTCAAGAAGCTCGAAGAACTTGAAATAGGCCGCCCGTCCACATGGGCATCCATCATAAACACCCTCCTGAAGGGCAGAAACTACATAGTCAAGGGCGACAAGGAAGGCGAAAAACTGGAAGTTGTCAACCTCGTGCTAAAGAAGGGAACCGTCACCTCGTCAAGGAAAACCGAGACCTGGGGTGCGGAGAAGGGGAAACTCATTCCGCAGGAAATAGGCATGATAGTCACCGACTATCTTGTGGACCATTTCGGCAACATACTCGACTACGGCTTCACCGCCAACGTGGAGCAGGAATTCGACAGGATAGCCGGGGGTGAACTCCAGTGGAACTCCCTGATAGATGGCTTTTACGGACCGTTCCACACCAGCATAGAAGATAATCTGCACAACGGCGAATACAGCAGGGTCGAGAGGGAAATAGGCAGGGACGCCGACGGCAGCCTCTATGTCGCCCGCTACGGTCAGTATGGTCCTTATGTCCAGAAGGGCGAGGGCGAAAACAAGGCTTATGCCAGCCTGGCACCCGGCCAGCTCATAGAAAGCATCACCCTGGAAGAGGCCGTGAAACTCTTCGAACTTCCGAGAAATCTGGGCTCGCTTGACGGCACCGACATCATAGTGACCAAGGGCCGTTTCGGAGCATACATCAAATACGGTTCCCTCAACGTTTCCCTTCCAAAGGGCAGCAATCCCGTCAACATAAGTCTTGACGAGTGCATCAGCCTTGTTCAAAAGGCCCAAACCAATGCCTCCAAGCCGGACATTGCCTTCTTCGAGGCCTCTGACATCAGGGTCATCGAAGGCTCGTACGGGCCTTATATCAAGCACGCCGGCAACAACTACAGGATTCCGAAGGGAACTGACGCCGCTACCCTCTCCGAAGAGGATTGCAGGAAAATAATAGAAGAATCGTCACCGACACAGAGAAAAAAAGTAAGTTTCAGGGGCGGAAAAAGATAATTTTTTATACTTTTGCGACACACAAGTAAAGAATCTTAAGTATGACCTCCTACCAGATTGACCAGACCGACCAGAAAATCCTTTCTTTCCTCGTCAAGAACGCCCGCATGCCTTTCCTTGAAATTGCCAGGGAATGCGGAGTTTCCGGAGCGGCTATCCACCAGAGAGTAAAAAGGTTGGAGGCTAACGGCGTGATTACGGGATCCCGTCTTCTGGTCAAACCTCAGGCACTCGGGCTCAACGTCTGCGCCTTTGTCAGCGTATCGCTTTCGGAAGCCAACAAATACGCCGAGGTGGTGGATTCGTTCAAGAAGATTTCCGAGATTGTGGAGTGCCATTTCGTAACCGGGCGCTACACCTTGCTTCTGAAGCTCTATTGCTTTGATTACGACCATCTTATGCAGATTCTTCTGAACACGGTCCAGAAGATACCTTACGTTCAGTCCACTGAAACCCAGATATCTCTTGATCAAGCCATAGAAAGGCAGATCTGGGTTAAGGACTACGAAAATGTAAGCTACGCGGAAACCCTGTCGGTAAAGAAGAAGTAATCAGGCATCCGCCAGCGCGGCAGCCATACGGAGGTCATCACCCGTGAGAATGGCGAAGTTGCGTCTCTCCCCGTCAATGAAAGCCACGGAATTCACCGTCGACACGACCGCAGCCGCGTCCGTGAAGGAAGTGTCGTATGCCCGTGCAAAAGCCTTTTTCAGCAGTTCGGAGTGAAAGACCTGGGGAGTCTGCGTGCAGTAAAACAGGCTCTGGTCCGGCAGGGTTCCCCGCACCGGTTCATAATATTTGCTTCCGTCATCTGCCATCTTTCCCGCAGCCAGTTTCAAAGGTCCGGAAGGAGGGATGACGGGAACCACTGCAGGAAAGCGTGAGGCCTTCTCGAAGCAGGATTCCACAAGAGTGCGGGACAAGAGGGGACGATTGCCGTCATGGACGGCGACGAGGGCGTTGTCAGGTATTTTCGCAAGGGCGTTTGATATTGAATGAAAGCGGGTTATGCCGCTTGGAACAATTATCTGGGGATAGATGAAGTTTTTCCTGTAGCAGTACTGTCTCCACTCCTCCATCATGCTCTTGGGAAGCACGGCGATGACTGTGATTCCATTCGCGGCCCTTATGAAAATCTCCATCGCGACATGGAGAACCGCGCGCTGACCAAGCATGGGCAGACGGGCCAGCCCCGAGGCGGGAGAGGAAAGGTCGGAAATGATTATGAGGTACTTTTTTCTGTCCATGCGGGCACCTGAAAAAATTGTTGCACAAATTTACTAAACCGGCCGAAAAAACCCATCACATACCGTTTTTTGTTTGTATCTTTACGCACTTTGTATTTTAAGAAAATTTGAAACGAAAAATATGGGATTATCATTTCTGACACAGGAGATGGCAATTGACCTCGGCACTGCCAACACGGTCATATTCCAGAACGACCAGATAGTACTTGACGAGCCTTCGATAGTGGCGATAGAAATCGCCACGAACAAGATGATTGCACTCGGACAGAAGGCCAAGATGATGCATGAGAGAACCAATCCTGGCATCAAGACCATACGCCCTCTCAAGGACGGCGTGATTGCAGATTTCTATGCCGCCGAACTCATGATAAAGGGCTTCATCAAGCAGGTGAACAGCAAGCACCGTTCGCTTTTCACCCCTAACCTCAAGATTGTGGTAGGCATCCCTTCCGGCAGTACGGAAGTAGAAATCCGTGCAGTCCGCGACTCTACAGAGCACGCGGGAGGCCGCGATGTGTACCTGATATTCGAGCCTATGGCTGCCGCACTCGGCATAGGGCTCGATGTGGAGGCACCTAAGGGAAACATGGTCTGCGACATCGGAGGCGGCACTGCGGAGGTTGCTGTCATATCGCTCGGAGGCATAGTCACTCAGGCCAGCATAGACACGGCGGGTGACGTATTCACTTCGGACATCCAGGAATATCTCAAGCAGCAGCACAATATCAAGGTGGGCGAGATAACCGCTGAAAAGATAAAAATCGCAGTCGGAGCCGTCATCCCTAATCTTGACGAGGAACCGGAGCCAATCATAGTTAAAGGCCCGAACCTCATGACAGCCCATCCGGTGGAGGCGACCATCACCTATCAGGAGATTGCACACTGCCTTGACAAGTCGGTGGCAAAGATTGAGAACGCCATACTCAGGGTTCTTGAGGACACTCCTCCGGAGCTCTATGCCGACATAGTCGAGAACGGCATCTATCTCTCCGGGGGCGGCGCCCTTCTCAGAGGCCTGGACAAACGTCTCAGCGAGAAGGTGAACATTCCTTTCCATGTGGCAAAGGACCCGCTCAGGGCAGTGGCAAGAGGCACTTGCATCGCTCTCAAGAATACAGCCAACTATCAGTTCCTCATGAGGTAAAATGCCTGGAAAGAGGAAAAGTACAAGTGCAATCATCGTCAGTGCGGCCATCTTCATCAGTCTTGAGATAGCTGCATTGACTATGTTATTCCACAATACCGAGCTCCAGAGAATGTGGTTTTCTTCCATAGTGCACGGCATCCAAGCCAACGTCTGGGGAAAGACCGAATCCATACGCGACTACTTCAGTCTCGAGAAGAAAAATCATGAGCTGGCCCAGGAGAACGAGAGGCTGTCAAGGCTGATTGCCGTCTACGAGGATATGCTCGGCCCTGCCCGCCAGGAGGAGGTGATAAACGACATCCACTACATCCCGGCGGAAGTCGCAAAGATGAGTTTCGGCAAACAGAGAAACTACATGATTCTTTCCAAGGGTTCCGACGACGGGGTTGTGGTAAATTCGGGCGTGATTACCCGCCAGGGGGCCGTGGGCATAGTGGAAGCTGTCAGCAGGCATTATTCATACGCCCTGACCTTCAACAACACCGAGGTCGCGGTCAGCGTGCGCGCAGGCAAGGATGGAGCGATAGGCCCTCTCTCCTGGGACGGAATTGCGACCAACGGAGCCGTGCTCAAGGAAATACCTATCCACCTGAGCGTGGAACCGGGAGACACCATACTGACCAGCGGGTTCTCATCAATTTTTCCTCCCGACATTCCCATAGGAACTGCAGGAGACAGCAAAATTGTGAACGGCTCCACCAAAAATATTGAGGTCTCTCTCTTTGAAGATTTCCGCTCGCTCAGATTCGTGACGGTGGTAAGCAACACCAACAGGAAAGAACTTGAAGAACTCGAAAATCAATGAAGACAGAACAGAATTTCACGGTACTCTTCCTGATTCTCGCGGCAATCCAGCTGGTAATCACGAATTTCCTGAACTTCGGACCTTTCGTGACGCTTTCGCTCCTGCCTACGATGATGCTTTGTCTTCCAATGGACAGGCATTGTCCCCGCGCGCTCCTCACGGCTGCCCTTCTCGCCCTTACCGTTGACGTTCTCGCCGAAGGCACATGGGGACTCAACATGGCAGCCCTTCTCCCCGTCGCCCTCATACGCCGGCCTTTGGTAGCAAGAATCTTCGGTTCCGACTACCCGGAGAGAAATGAGGATTTCAACTTCAGGAAAAACGGTTTCGCCAGCATTGCCTTCGCCATTTTCCTGTGCTCCGCGCTATTCATGCTGATTTACATATGGGCAGACAGCGCCGGAACGCGCAGTTTTTTCTACAACCTCGTGCGCTTCGTCGTGTCCACGACTCTCAACACCCTACTCGGCCTCGTAGCCGCCCATGTCCTCACACCTGACGGAAGAAGATGATACTTGACAGAAAGAACAAACTGCTGATAGGCCTGGTGGCTGCCGCCGCATTACTTGTCGGCAAGCTGTTCTATATCCAGATCATCGAGGACAGGTACAAGACGGATTCCATCAAGAACGCGATGGTGCCCGCCACCATTTACCCGACCAGAGGCGTCATCCATGACCGCAACGGGAACATACTTGCAGGAAACGAAGTCGCGTACGATCTGATGGTGACCCCGAGGGAAGTCGGAGAGTTCGACACAGTCCAGCTTGCCCAGGCGCTTCAGGTCGAGCCGGAGCTCATCCGCTCAAAGATGAACGAATACCAACTGAACCGCAGGAAGATAGGATACCAGAGCCAGGTGATGATCAAGCAGATGAGCCCGGAACGCTATCTGCGTTTCAAGGAGCTCGAGCACCAGTTCCCCGGCTTCTTCGGTCAGGCCCGAAGCATACGCCAGTACCCTTTCAACGCCGGAGGAAATCTTCTCGGCTATGTTTCCGAGGTTGACCAGAACTTCCTCGACAAACACACCGGCCAGGGATACAGCAGTGGCGACTATGCAGGAAAAACCGGCATAGAAGCAGCAAGGGAGGCAGACCTCAAGGGCATCAAAGGATACCAGATCTACCTCAGGAACGTCCATAACAAAAGGGTGAGCCGGTACAAGGATGGTGCAGAAGACGTCGAGGCCGTTCCGGGACGAGACATCACCACCACCATTGACGCAGAGCTCCAGAAATACGGCCAGGAGCTGATGAGGAACAAAGTGGGCAGCGTGGTTGCCATAGAGCCGTCCACCGGTGAGATTCTCGCTCTCGTTTCCAGTCCCGGCATAGACGTGGATGTGCTTGCCGACATAGGCAAACACTACAACGACATAGCGGAAAATCCATACAAGCCTCTGTATAACAGGGCCGTGCAGGCTTCATATCCTCCGGGCTCGTGCTTCAAGGTGGTCAACTGCCTGATCGGCCTTCAGGAGGGAGTGCTCACTCCCCAGACCGCATATCCATGCAGCATGGGCTACCATTTCGGCAACAGGAAGCTCGGATGTCACGCCCACCGCTCCCCTCTCAACATGGAGGAATCCATCATGATGTCATGCAACGGCTATTATTGCTACGTGCTGAGAAGCCTGCTTGACAACAAGAAGTACAAGGGTGTGGATGAGGCCCTGGACAAATGGAAGGAATACGTTTCCAGCTTCGGCTTCGGCAGGAAGCTCGGCAGCGACTTCCCGTCAGAACTCAGCGGCTTCATACCGGATGGCTCCTATTACAACAAGCGCTACGGTAAGAAGCACTGGAACTCGCTGACGGTCATATCCCTTTCCATAGGACAGGGCGAGATCCTGTGCACACCCATGCACCTTGCCAACTTCTGCGCGACCATAGCGAACAGGGGATGGTACAAGACTCCCCACATCATCAGGGAATCGGAAGGTGTGGAGATAGACCCGAAATACTACGAGAAAAACTACACAATGGTCGACACCCTGCACTTCCCCAAGGTCGTAAGAGGCATGTGGAAGGCAGTCAATTCGGGTTTCGGCTCAGGCGGAACAGCCAGCATAGCGGCAGTGGAAGGCCTTGACATCTGCGGAAAGACGGGCACGGCCCAGAATCCGCATGGCTCGGACCACTCTGTCTTCATGTGCTTCGCGCCAATGGACAATCCGAAGATTGCCATAGCCGCATACATAGAAAATGGTGGCTTCGGTGCAACATACGCCGCACCTATAGCCTCGCTGATGGTTGAAAAGTACCTCAACGGAGAGGTGGAAAGAACCGACCTTGACTACAGGATGAGGACGGCATATCTGCTCGACAGGGTAAAGGTAAGGAAGAAATAGCATGGGAAGACTTTCGGGACATAAGGGAAGAAGCCTGGGCCAGCGCGTCGACTGGACCATAATCTTCATATACCTCGCACTGGTCTTCATCGGCTTGATAAACATCTACTCATCCGTCCAGGCGGAGGATCCCGCAGGCATACTGGACTGGCAAAGCCGCTGTGGCAAGCAGGTCATCTGGATACTTACTGCCTTCTTTTTGGGAGCCGTCCTGCTCTTCCTGATCAGCCCCAAAATATACGAGCCCGTTTCCGCCCCCGTCTACCTCCTAGTGCTTTTCATGCTTGTTGCCGTGATTTTTCTGGGAACGGAAACCAAGGGTTCCAACTCCTGGTTCGAGTTCGGTTCCGTGAAGTTCCAACCAGCGGAAATATCGAAAATATCCACGTCACTGATGCTGGCGGCCATAATGGGGCGTCAGGGATTCAGGATTTCCAGGTTCGGCAACCTTTTAGTCACCGCCGTCATCATACTCGTGCCAATGGCCATTCTAGTCTTCGGAGAAAAGGAAACCGGATCCGCCCTTGTCTACTGCGGCTTCATCTTCGCCATGTACAGGGAGGGCCTCAGCGGATGGGTCATAGCGCTGGCAGGACTGGCAATCCTGCTGTTCATCGTCACCCTGACAAGTTCGGTCACCGTTTCACTTCTCATTCTCATCACAACCACCAGCTTCTGCTCCCTGGCAATGGAAGGCAAGACAAACCGATGGGTGACAACATGGCTGCCTGCTCTCATTTTCGGCTTCGTTGCGCACGCCGTTTACAACAGTCTCACCCAAGACCTTGAAGAGGGCGCCCTTGCGCTGACATTCAAGCCGGTCTACTTCATCGGAGCCGCATGTCTGGGAGTCGGGGCTTATTTCCTTTGGAACGCATTCCGCAAGGGGCGTGCATTCCACTGGGGGCTTGCGGTTACCTTCTTCGCCGGCATCATGCTGGTATTCTCCACCAATTTCGCGTTCAACAGCATACTTCAGGACCACCAGAGAAAAAGAATCGAGGTGCTGCTGCACATGAAAGAAGACCCTATGGGAGTGGGATACAACGTGAACCAGTCGATGATTGCCATAGGTTCCGGAGGCCTGCACGGGAAAGGCTATCTGGAGGGCACCCAGACGGTATATGGCTTCGTGCCGGAGCAGAGCACGGATTTCATCTTCTGCACCGTGGGTGAAGAATGGGGCTTCATCGGCTGTCTTATCGTGATAGGCCTTTATGTCGCCCTGATATGGAGAATCATAAGGGACTCCGAACGCAGCAGAGAATCTTTCACGAGAATATACGGATACTGCACTGCAAGCTGCATATTCATGCATCTTTTCATAAATGTCGGAATGACAATAGGACTCGTGCCGGTCATAGGCATCCCCCTGCCTCTGGTAAGCTACGGAGGCTCGTCGCTATGGGCATTCACGGCAATGATATTCATCTTCCTCGCCCTGTACAAGGACGAAAGGAAATTTTTCTAAAAACACACGCATGGCAAGTGAAATCAGAAATGCCGCCCTTTGGGAGAGCGGATGCCTAAAAATTGAATGGGTCAAGGATCACATGCCCCTTTTGAACGCACTGGAAAGGGAATTTAGGCTCGAGCAACCATTTAAGGGCCTCAAGATAGCCCTCTCCGTCCATCTGGAGGCAAAGACAGCCTACCTCTGCAAGGTGCTTGCAGCAGGCGGAGCGGATATGTACATAACGGGCAGCAACCCCCTTTCTACCCAGGACGACGTCGCAGCAGCCCTCGTCCATGAAGGACTCAACGTCTTTGCATGGTACGACGCAACTGCTGAAGAATACGACAGGCACATAAGCAAAGTCATATCATACGGTCCCAACATCATCATCGACGATGGTGGAGACCTTGTCAACATGATTCACTCCAACTATCCCGAACTCATTCCCAACGTGCTCGGGGGCTGCGAGGAAACCACAACGGGCATTCTCAGACTCATCCGGATGAACAAGGCCGGCACCCTCGGATTCCCCATGATGCTGGTAAACAATGCCGACTGCAAGCATCTGTTCGACAACCGCTACGGCACGGGCCAGTCTGTCTGGAACGGCATCAACCGTACCACCAACCTCATCGTGGCGGGCAAGACCGTCGTCGT
>JABUTS010000009.1 GCA_021443565.1 Bacteroidales bacterium
TCACACAAGGAAGGCTGCACCCGCCGCTGGCTCCTGAATACCAACAGGTTCATAGGCAGCGACGGCAGGCTCACGGGAGTGGAGGTGGAAGGAGTCATCTGGGAGCCGAATCCGGAAGGAGGGCGCCCAATAATGAAGCTTGACGGCAAGAAGGAGATTCTTGAGTGCGACATGGTTCTGCTTGCAATGGGCTTTCTCAAGCCGCAGCATCCCGCTTTTGCTGAAAACGTATTCCTGGCGGGCGATGCCGAAAGCGGTGCAAGCCTTGTGGTCAGGGCTCTTGCCTCAGGCAGAAAGGTGGCAGCGGAAATTGACAACTATCTCAAATCGAAACGGTAATGTGTCGGACAGGCATACCAGCAATGAAAATGATAGAATTCACAAAGATGCACGGGCTTGGCAATGACTATATTTATGTAGATGCCGACCGTTTTGATATAGAAGACCCGGCCGCCTTCTCCTTAAAATGGAGCAAGCAGCACACGGGCATAGGCAGCGACGGCCTCATACTCATAAGCCGCAGCGACAGGGCGGACTTCCGCATGCGCATCTTCAACGCCGACGGCAGCGAGGCCATGATGTGCGGCAACGGCAGCCGCTGCGTTGGAAAGTTCGTACACGACAAGGGGTTGACAGACAAGACGGAAATCACCCTTGAGACCCTCGCCGGGGTAAAGGTGATACGCCTGCAGCTGGAGGACGGCAGGGCGGTGGGAGCGACCGTGGATATGGGGACCCCGGCGCTGGAGAGCAGGGAGCAGGTGGTCAGCCCCGACGGCACGCTGAATGGCATGCTGCTGATTGGAGGCGGCAGGGAATACGAAGGCATCTTCGTCAGCATGGGCAACCCGCACTGTGTCATCTTCGTAGACAATATCGAAGCAGTGGACGTGGAGAAGGCGGGGCCGGAACTGGAGTTCCACCCACTGTTCCCGGAGCGCGCCAACATCGAGTTCGTACAGAAACTGCCTGACGGCAGTCTGAGAATGAGGGTGTGGGAACGCGGATCCGGCGTAACCCGGGCGTGCGGCACCGGAGCATGCGCGACTGCGGTTGCCGCGTGCGTCAAGGGGCTGGCAGGCAGGGAGTCCAGGGTGTTGATGGATGGTGGAGCGCTGGATATATGCTGGGACGAGGGTGACGGGCACGTGTACATGACAGGCCCGGCCGAGACAAGTTTTGAAGGACAGTTAAACATATAGGAACATGTCACTGATCAACGAACATTTTCTCGAACTGAACGACAGCTACCTGTTCTCGACTATAGCGGGAAAGGTAAGAGAGTACAAGTCGGCACATCCGGAGCGCAAGGTGATAAGCCTGGGCATAGGCGATGTGACCAGACCTCTTCCGCAGGCCTGCATAGAGGCCATGCACAAGGCGGTGGACGAGATGGGACATGCGGAAACCTTCCGCGGATACGGGCCCGAGCAGGGCTATGAGTTCCTTCGGAAGGCCATAGCAGAATACGACTTCGCACCGCGCGGGGTCATGCTCGGCACCGACGAGATATTCATCAGCGACGGCGCCAAGAGCGACTGCGGCAACATAGGTGACATATTGGGAGCCGGCTGCAGCGTGGGCATGACGGACCCAGTCTACCCCGTATATGTGGACAGCAACGTGATGGGTGGACGCGGTCCCCGCATCAGCTATCTGCCCGTGAACGAGGCCAACGGCTTCGTGCCCCAGCTTCCGCAGGGCCACATAGACATAATCTACCTCTGCTACCCCAACAACCCTACCGGCCTGGTAATCAGTAGGGAAGAACTGAAGAAATGGGTGGACTACGCACGAAGGGAGAAGAGCCTCATCATCTATGATGCTGCCTACGAAGCCTATATCCGCCACGATGACATCCCTCACAGCATCTATGAAATCGAGGGCGCGAAGGAATGCGCGATAGAACTCAGGAGTTACTCCAAGACAGCGGGCTTCACCGGCCAGCGCTGCGGATGCACCATAGTCCCGAAGGAATTGACGGCAACAAGTTCCGACGGAAGGACGGTCTCGCTTAACAGGCTGTGGAACCGCAGGCAGTGCACCAAGTTCAACGGCACCCCGTACGTCACACAGCGTGCCGCAGAGGCCATATACAGTCCCGAGGGCAGGGAACAGGTGCGCAGCACCATAGACTACTACATGGGCAATTCGGACATGATGAAAGGCCGTCTCGAAGCCCTCGGATATCAGGTAAGGGGAGGAGAAGACGCCCCTTACATATGGCTGAAGACTCCCGACGGCAGGGGTTCGTGGGAGTTCTTCGACCTGCTGCTTGAAGAACTGAGCATAGTGACTACGCCGGGTGTTGGTTTCGGTCCTTCGGGCGAAGGTTTCGTGAGGCTCACGGCCTTCGGAAGAAGGGAAGACTGTGAAGAAGCGATGGAGAGGATAGCTGCATGGAAACGTTGAAGCATGAGTGCGGAGTGGCGATGGTGAGGCTGCTCAAGCCGCTGGAATACTACAGCGAGAAATACGGCACCGTCTTCTACGGGCTGGACAAGCTCTACCTCTTGATGGAGAAGCAGCATAACAGGGGCCAGGAGGCTGCCGGCATGGGCTGCGTCAGCCTCGGCAGCGCACCGGGCGAGGAATTCATATTCCGCGAAAGGGCCCTCGGGTCGGGGGCGATTCAGGAAATATTCGGCAAGGCACACTCCGGAATAATCCAGGCCAAGGCGGAAGGCGGGCAGGTGCCCTTCCTCGGAGAAGTATACATGGGTCATCTGCGCTACAGCACTACGGGCCGTTCTGGTCTGAGCTATGTCCATCCTTTCCTCAGGCGCAACAACTGGCGCAGCCGCAACCTGCTGTTGTGCGGCAACTTCAACATGACCAATGTCGAGGAAATCTTCGGACAGCTCGTGTCACAGGGTCAGCACCCGCGCATATACAGCGACACCTTTCTCCTGCTGGAGCAGCTGGGCCACACCCTTGACTGCGTAGAGATAGGCCATGAGGCTGGCAGCGTGGACACGGCATCCATGCTCAGCGGCTGTGCACCGCTGTGGGACGGAGGCTACGTGATCTGCGGAGCCCTGGGCAGCGGGGAAATCTTCACCTTGCGCGACCCTCACGGAATACGTCCGGCATTCTGGTACAGCGACGACGAGATAGTCGTGGTGGCATCTGAGAGGCCGGTAATCCAGACAACCCTCAATGTGGAGGCCGGGAAGGTGCATGAACTGGAGCCGGGTCAGGCACTGACCGTCGACAGGGACGGAGACATAAGCCTCAGTCAGGTGCTGAAGCCTCTCTCCAACGCGAAATGTTCCTTCGAGAGAATATATTTCTCCAGAGGCTCAGACATGGACATATACGAAGAGCGCAAGCAGCTCGGCCGGGAACTGGTGCCCCAGATAGTGGACGCCGTGGACGGAGACCTCGCCAACACCATAATTTCATATATCCCCAACACCGCAGAGACCGCCTTCTTCGGCATGGTCGAAGGCTTGAGGATGGTGAATCCCGAGGTCCGCAGCGAAAAGATAGTGATCAAGGACATAAAGCTGCGCACCTTCATCGCCGAAGGAGCTTCGCGCGACGATCTCGCCGCCCACGTATATGACGTGACCTATGGTCAGGTAAAGCCGGGCGACAAGCTCGTGGTGATAGATGACAGCATAGTCAGGGGCACAACCCTGAAACAGTCCATACTCAGGATGCTCGACCGCCTGTCCCCGGGAAGGATAGTGGTCGTGTCTTCCTCCCCGCAGGTGCGCTATCCCGACTATTACGGCATAGACATGTCCCGTCTCGGGGAATTTGCTGCCTTCAGGGCGGCTGTGAGCCTGCTTCGCAGCAGGGGTATGGATTCGGTGATAGACGGGGTATATGCCCGCTGCAAGGCCCTGGAAGGGCGGTCGGGCTCGTATATGGCCAACCATGTGAAGGCCATATACGAGCCGTTCACGGACGAGGAAGTGTCGGAAGAGATAGCCCGCATGCTCACACCGGAGGGCACAAGGGCAGAGGTGAGGATAATTTACCAGAGTCTGGAAGGCTTGCACAAGGCCATTCCGGACCATCCTGGAGACTGGTACTTCTCCGGCGACTACCCGACGCCGGGCGGAGTGAGAATGGTGAACAGGGCCTTCGTCAACTGGTATGAAGGACATGTGGAAGCAAGATAGCAAAGCAGAAATCATGAAGTATATTTTCGTAACGGGAGGAGTTGTGTCCTCACTCGGCAAGGGCATCATTTCGTCCTCAATAGGCAAGTTGCTGCAGGCTCACGGCTACAGCATAACCATACAGAAATTCGACCCGTACATCAACGTCGACCCCGGCACGTTAAACCCCTACGAGCACGGTGAGTGCTATGTCACCGAGGACGGTATGGAGACCGACCTTGACCTCGGCCACTACGAGCGTTTCACCAACATACGCACCACACGCGGCAACTCAGTCACGACGGGGCGCATCTACAGCACCGTGATAGAGAAAGAGAGGAGAGGCGACTATCTCGGCAAGACCATACAGGTTGTGCCTCACATCACTGATGAGATAAAGAGGCGCATACGCCGTGAAGACGACCCTGAGAAGTACGACTTCATCATAACCGAGATAGGCGGCACCATAGGAGACATAGAGTCCATGCCTTTCCTCGAGGCCATACGCCAGATGCGCTGGGAGAACCCCGGCAACGTGGTCTGCCTCCACCTCACATATATACCTTACCTTAAGGCCGCAGACGAGCTCAAGACCAAGCCGACCCAGCACTCTGTCAAGGAAATGCAGGGGCTAGGCCTACAACCCGACATACTGGTCCTCCGCACAGAGAAGCACCTTGGGGACGAACTGATGCACAAGGTGGCATCGTTCTGCAACGTGGACAGGGACTGTGTGGTCCAGAGCGAGGACCTTCCGTCGATTTACGAGGTGCCCGTGGCTATGCAGGATCAGGGTCTGGACAGGGCCATACTGCGCAAACTTGGTCTGCCAGCGGAAGAGAAGCCTGCCTTGAAGGGCTGGAAGGACTTCCTTGCAAGGAGAGCCTCAGCCGTGAGCACCGTGAAGATAGCCCTCGTGGGCAAGTACGAGCTCCAGGACGCATACAAAAGCATAAGGGAGAGCCTTCAGCATGCAGGAGTCTACAACGACAGGAAGGTGGAGATAAGATTCGTGAACTCGGAATTCCTGACCATGGAAAACGTGGAGGAGAAACTCGCCGGAATCTCCGGCATGGTCATCTGCCCTGGCTTCGGCCAGAGGGGTACTGAAGGCAAGGTCGTGGCTGCATGGTACGGCAGAACCCGCGATATTCCGACCTTCGGCATCTGCTTCGGAATGCAGATGATGGTGGTGGAGTTCGCCCGCAACGTGCTTGGATACGCAGACGCCGACAGTTCCGAGATAAACCCGGCCACCACCCATAATGTGATAGACATTATGGAAGAGCAGAAGAACATAACCCGCATGGGTGGAACCATGCGTCTGGGCGCTTACCCTTGCCGGCTGAAGGAAGGCTCCCTCGCAGCCGGGGTGTACGGTTGCCCCGAAATCTCGGAGCGTCACCGCCACAGGTACGAGTTCAACAATGCCTACCGGGAGGAATTCGAGGCCGCCGGCATGAAATGCACAGGCATAAATCCGAAAGCCGATCTCGTGGAGATAGTCGAAATTCCGGGATTAAAGTGGTATATTGCAGCACAATTCCATCCCGAGTACAGGAGCACGGTGCTGAAGCCACATCCTCTCTTCATGTCCTTCGTGAAGGCGGCGATAGAATCATCTGAAAAATAGACATTTATATGACTGAAAAAAAGAAAGCCCAGATCAGGCTCGCCGACGGCACCGTTCTCGAAGGATGGTCGTTTGGCTATGACGGACCGTGCGATGGAGAGGTGGTCTTCTCCACGGCCATGGTAGGATATCCCGAAAGCCTCACCGACCCTTCATACAGCGGCCAGATTCTGTGTGTGACCTACCCTCTCATAGGCAACTACGGGGTGCCGGAGGAAGGCGCGGACGAGAATGGCATATCCATCAACTTCGAGTCAGAGAAGATATGGGTGCGCGGTCTGATAATCTCCGACTATTCCGAGAACTTCAGCCACTGGAACGCAGTCAAGAGCCTCGACAGCTGGCTAAAGGAGCAGAAGATACCCGGCATCTACGGAATAGACACCAGGGAACTTACCAAAATTCTCCGCGAAAAGGGATCGATGCTCGGCATGATAGTGCCTGAGGGCGTGGAGAAGGATTTTCCGGTGGCTGACCCTAACCTCGAGAATCAGATAGCCATAGTGAGCACCGACCGAGTCATAGAGTACGGTTCGGGCGAGAAGACCGTCGTGCTCGTGGACTGCGGAGTGAAGCACAACATACTCCGCTGCTTCGTCGAGAGGGGAGTGAGGGTCGTGAGAGTCCCCTGGGACTATGATTTCAACACCCTCGAGTATGACGGCCTGTTCATTTCCAACGGTCCCGGCAACCCTGCATTCTGCAACGTGACGGTGGCCAACATACGCAAGGCTATGAAGGCGGGCAAGCCCATCTTCGGAATATGCATGGGCAACCAGCTGCTCTCGATGGCCGCGGGAGCCTCTACCTTCAAACTCAAATACGGCCACCGAAGCCACAACCAGCCTGCACGCATGATAGGTACCGGGCGCTGCTTCATAACCTCCCAGAACCACGGCTTCGCCGTAGACGACACCCGTCTCGGGAAGGACTGGGAACCATGGTTCGTGAACATGAACGACGGCACCAACGAGGGCATACGCCACAAGAGCCTGCCTTTCCGCTCGGTGCAGTTCCACCCGGAGGCATCCAGCGGCCCTACCGACACCCAGTTCCTCTTCGATGAATTCATAAGCATGCTTTAGCAAATGAAAGACAGCAACATACACAAGGTGCTCATACTCGGCTCCGGAGCACTGAAGATAGGTCAGGCCGGAGAGTTCGACTACTCCGGCAGCCAGGCGCTCAAGGCCCTTCGCGAGGAAGGCATTCAGACCGTGCTCATCAATCCCAACATAGCCACGGTTCAGACCTCCGAGGGCGTTGCGGACAAGATTTACTTCCTGCCCGTGACACCTTACTTCGTGGAGAAGGTGATAGCCAAGGAGAAGCCTGAGGGCATACTGCTCTCGTTCGGCGGCCAGACCGCCCTAAACTGCGGCGTGGAACTTTACAAGGCCGGGACACTTGACAAATACGGAGTGAAGGTGCTCGGTACCCCGGTTCAGGCCATCATGGACACTGAAGACCGCGACCTCTTCATCAGGAAGCTCGACGAGATAGGTGTGCAGACCATCAAGTCGCACCCTGCAGAGTCCATGGAGGAGGCGAAAGCAGCAGCACGAGAACTGGGCTATCCCCTCATAGTTCGCGCCGCCTATGCGCTCGGAGGACTCGGCTCGGGCTTCTGCGACAACGAGGAGCAGCTTGAGGAACTCTGCGGCAAAGCCTTCGCCTTCTCTCCCCAGGTGCTTGTGGAAAAGTCCCTCAAGGGATGGAAGGAGATAGAGTACGAGGTTGTGCGCGACCGCTATGACAACTGCATCACCGTCTGCAACATGGAGAACTTCGACCCTCTCGGCATCCATACGGGCGAGAGCATAGTTGTCGCACCTTCACAGACCCTCAGCAACAAGGACTACTACTACCTCCGCGAACTGTCCATCAGGATAATACGCCACATAGGCATAGTTGGCGAGTGCAACGTCCAGTACGCATACGACCCCGACTCCATGGACTACCGCGTCATCGAGGTGAACGCTCGTCTGTCCCGCTCGTCCGCGCTAGCATCAAAGGCGACTGGCTATCCTCTCGCCTTCGTGGCGGCGAAACTCGGGCTCGGCTATGGTCTCTTCGAACTCGCCAACTCAGTCACAAAGGACACTCCGGCCTTCTTCGAGCCGGCGCTTGACTACATAGTGTGCAAGATTCCGCGCTGGGACCTCTCCAAGTTCCACGGCGTGTCCCATAAGATAGGCTCCAGCATGAAGAGCGTCGGAGAAGTCATGTCCATAGGCAGGACCTTCGAGGAGGCGATACAGAAGGGCCTGAGGATGATAGGTCAGGGCGCGCACGGCTTCGTGGGCAACAAGGAATTCAAGGTAGATGACATAGAGGAGGCACTCAAGGTGCCGACCGACAACCGTATCTTCGTGATATCCAAGGCCCTGCGTGCCGGATGGAGTGTTGAAAAGATACATGGGCTCACAAAGATAGACCGCTGGTTTCTTGGCAAGCTTGCCAACATAGTGAAAACCTTCGGCGACATGCACGAGTACGACTCGCTGGAGAAGATGCCGGCTTCACTGCTCTCGCTCGCGAAGCGCCAGGGTTTCTCCGACTTCCAGATTCAGAGGGCTGTCTTCAAGGACTACGGTTCGTCGCGGGCAAACCTCGAAAAGGTGAGAAAGCACAGGAAAAGCCTGGGCATAGTGCCTGTAGTCAAGCAGATAGACACCCTCGCGGCGGAGTTCCCCGCAAAGACCAACTACCTGTACCTTACCTACAACGGCTCGTTCAACGACATAGACTATGAGAACGACCGCAAGTCAGTCATAGTGCTCGGCTCGGGTGCCTACCGCATAGGCAGTTCCGTCGAGTTCGACTGGTGCTCCGTGACCTGTCTCCAGACCATGATGAAGGAGGGCTACAGGGGAGTGCTGATAAACTACAATCCTGAGACCGTATCCACCGACTACGACATGTGCGACCGCCTCTACTTCGACGAACTCACCTACGAGAGAGTGATGGACATAATTGATCTCGAGACTCCGCACGGAGTCGTGGTGTCGGTAGGAGGCCAGATACCCAACAACCTGGCTCTCAAGCTATCCAATTCAGGAGTTCCTTTGCTCGGAACGGCAGCAGAGAACATCGACAAGGCAGAGGACCGCAACAAGTTTTCCAGCATAGTTGATGCTCTCGGGATAGACCAGCCGGAGTGGAGCGAGCTGAGTTCCTTCGACGAGATAGGCCGTTTCATCGAGAGGGTGGGCTTCCCCGTACTCGTGAGGCCGTCGTATGTGCTTTCGGGCGCTGCCATGAACGTGTGTCATGACAACGACCAGCTCAGGCGTTTCCTCTCACTTGCCGCCGACGTGTCGCAGGAGCATCCTGTTGTGGTGAGCAAGTTCATGACGCGCTGCAAGGAGATAGAGTTCGACGCAGTTGCTGACGAGGGTGAGATTCTGGCCTATGCCATCTCGGAACATATAGAATATGCCGGTGTGCACTCGGGAGACGCCACCATACAGTTCCCTCCGCAGAAGCTCTATGTCGAGACCGTGCGCAGGATAAAGAAGATAGCCAGACTCATTGCCGGTGCCCTCCATATCTGCGGCCCGTTCAACATTCAGTTCCTGGCCAAGGAGAACGAAATCAAGGTGATAGAATGCAACCTGCGTGCTTCGCGAAGCTTCCCGTTCGTGTCCAAGGTGCTGAAGATAGACTTCATAGAACTGGCCACCAAGGTCATGCTCGGCCAGCATCCAGAAGCTCCGCACAAGAATGCCTTCGACCTTGATTATGTGGGTGTCAAATCCTCACAGTTCTCCTTCGCAAGACTGGAGGAGGCGGACCCTATGCTCGGAGTGGACATGTCCTCTACTGGAGAAGTGGGCTGCATAGGCGACGACCTCAACGAGGCTCTGTTCAAATCCGTGCTCTCAGTGGGCAACACCGTACCTCAGAAGCGTATATTGATCTCCACGGGAGACGCCCTCCAAAAAGCCGACCTGCTGAACGCCAGCAGGCTCCTCGCCGAGAACGGATATGAACTCTACGCAACCGCCGGCTCTTACAGGTACTGCGTCGAGAACGGCATAGAATGCAAGAGGGCCCTGTGGCCTTCAGAAGCCTCGGATTCCGAACTCAAGGCTACCTACCCGGAGGCTCTGGAACTCATCCAGGACAGGAAGGTTGACATGGTCATAAACATTCCTAAGAACTTCACCAGCTCCGAGCTCAACAACGGCTACCTCATCAGGCGCGCCGCGATTGACTTCAACATCCCGCTCTTCACCAATGCGCGTCTGGCAACCGCTTTCATACGCGCATTCACGTCCATGAGCGTGGACGACATACAGATAAAGGCCTGGGACGAGTATTGATTCCGGGCCCCTGCCTAACCAGACAAGGCCGGAGGATATCAGATTTCAGGAAATACGCCCTCGGAGGCAAAACGTGTCCACGCGGTGAGGAAAAGACGGCTGTTAGTCTCGAACTCATCGCGTGTCATGCCTTTCAGCATGGCCGAGTCGCACCAGTCCTCGTACTCGCCGAGAAGGAAGGGGAGTTCCATGCAGTGGCAGGACCCCAGCGGGTTGCCTTTCGGAGCCCAGTCATAATAGTACAGGGAGGCCTCCGCCCCGTTTGCCTTGAGTTTCCGGACGTATGAGCGGACGGGGTTGGCGAATATGAAACGGGTTACCAGCCTTACCATCATGCGGCCGAAGGCAGTGCCCAGCAGGGAGCCGAGGGAGCCCTTGAGAAAGGGCGAGGCATCGTCCTTCGTATAGCCTGCCACTATCTTCAACCCGTTACTGGCAGCCGCACCGATGTCTGTAATATTCTCCATCACAGGCATGAAAGTGAGGCCGATGCGGGCGCCCTTCATGGTTTCCTGTGCATCAAGCAACTCGTCCAGACGGGCTTCCATCGGGTCCTTGCCCAGGGCTTTGAGAAAACGGTCGGTTATGTCCGATGCCTGCGCGGGAGTTATGGTGATGCCGAGCGGAGCACTCTGGAGCACGGCCTTGCGGAATGGAGGATTGTCCCCGCTACGGGCTATGAGCGCGGCTATTGAAAGGGCTCCTGCCGACTGGCCGAAAAGCGTCACGTCCTCTGGATTGCCTCCAAAGGAGGCGACATGCATTCTAACCCATTCAAGCGCGAGTTCCTGATCCTGGAGACCGAGATTGACCGCCCCCCGTTCCGGCATGTAAAGATAGCCCAGGGCTCCGAGACGGTAGGAAATCTTTACCACGACGACATTTCCCGTGCGCACCAGCCTCTCACAACTGTAGCGTTTCTCCTCGCTGCCCCCCGTCAGGAAGGCTCCGCCATGTATCCAGACCATCACAGGCAGGTTTTCAGCCTTCTCTGGAGCATATACGCTCAGGCACAGCCGGCCCTCCTCCATGACAACTCCGAGGTCGTCTCCCATTGCGGACGCGAGCCTGCTTGAGCGTTGGGGACAGACGCAGCCGTAGTCAACAGCGTCCACCATGCCTTCCGGCTCCTGCATGACAGCCGGTGCGAAGCGCCCGTATCGTGCGAAGACTATACCCCTGAATATTCTCGTGCCTTCGTGCAGCACGCCTCTGAATCTACCGTCGTTGCTGAATGTTTCCATTTTGAATTATGCCCGCCGCCGGCAGGTACTCAATCTCTTATTTATATCTGCAAATTTTGATAAATTTGCGCTATTGAACAAACCGTGACATGAAAAAAGCACTCTTCATCGGCGGCACAGGCACCATCAGCAGCTACATAACCCGCCTTGTGGCCCGGACTCCCGGCTGGGAACTTTACCTGATCAACAGAGGCAACCGCCCCGACGCCGTTCCGGAAGGCGTGAAAGTGATAAAGGCCGACATCAGCGACGAGGCTGACGTGGCTGTAAAACTCGAAGGCATGAGTTTCGACTGCGTGTGCGAATTCATAGGCTTCGTTCCCGCCCACGTCGAGAGGGATTTCCGCCTCTTCGCAGGGCGCACGAAACAGTATATGTTCATAAGCACCGCATCCGCCTACCAGAAACCGAGTCTCAACCTTGTGGTCAACGAGGCCACCCCGCTCGCCAATCCTTTCTGGCAGTACTCCCGCGACAAGATAGCCTGTGAGGACTTCCTGATGGGGAAGTACCGCAGCGAGGGCTATCCCGTGACCATCATACGTCCCGGCCACACCTTTGACGAGCGCAAGCTCCCGACAGCAGTCCACGGTGCGATAGGCTCGTGGGAGGTGGCGCGCAGGATGCTCGCAGGCAAGAAGGTCATAGTCCACGGCGACGGCTCGTCCACATGGACCCTCACCCACAGCAGCGACTTCGCGAGGGCCTTCGTCGGCCTGATGGGCAACCCTCACGCCATAGGCAACGCATACCAGATCACCTCTGACGAGACAATGACCTGGGACCAGATATACGGAACTGTGGCAGAGGCGCTTGGAGTGGAATACAGACCGTGCCACGTGCCCACCGACCTGCTCGCGTCCGCAGGCAGGCAGTACGACCTCAACGGCTGCCTCAACGGAGACAAGGCCGTCGCGGTGATGTATGACAACAGCAAGCTCAAGAACGCGGTGCCGGGCTTTCATACGGAGATAAGCATGGCTGAGGGCCTACGCAGCACGGTGGAGTACATCCTCGCACACCCGGAATACCAGAAGCCTGACCCGGAATTCGACAGCTGGTGCGACAGCGTCGTGGAGGTGATGGAAGAAGCCGCCGGGAAGTTGCTCTAAAGCAGTTCACCTCCTCGAAGATCAGGAAGATTGAATATCAGAAAGTTATAAATGTATGGTGCAAATATGGGAACTTTGTTTGATAACAATAGATAAAGAAA
>JABUTS010000081.1 GCA_021443565.1 Bacteroidales bacterium
AAAATTGACTTGATGCGGGCATTGTCGAACTTGCTGCTGCGGTCGTAGTAGTAGATACCGTTCTTTTCCTGCTCTACATCGGTTATCTGGGTGTAGCAGATGCCAACCACATGCTTGCACTTGAGTATGGCGTCGATTTCTCCCTCAAGGGCATTGTAGAATTCCTCAAGGGTGTCAATGTTCTTGCCGTAGCCCCAGCTGCTGCCCCTTTCTTCAAGTCTGATCCATGGGAGACCGCCGAATTCGTCTATCATATAAGGCTGGCCCTCGTATTTGGCGAGGAAGCCCGCGTTCTTGTTGCGATAAGGCTGCGCACCCGTTTTGAAGGTGTGATTTTCAACGAGTTTGTCGTGTTCGCGCGTGTAGTCATGCACGCTCCAGATGTCGGTCTTGACATGGCTGTCACCACTCGCGTCATTCACCGGACGGGTAGGGTCGATAGCCTTGGTGATGTCGTAAATGTCCCTGATGAAGCGCTGGTAAACTCCAGGGCGCGCGTCCCATGTCTCGTTGAAAGGTGTCCATGTGACAATGGAAGGGTGGTTGCGGTCGCGGGTGACGAGTTCCACCCACTCGCTGATGAAGTTGCGTGCAGCGAGGTCACTGTTGACGTCGAGCCCCCAGCTTGCCTGTTCACCCCAGGTAAGGTAGCCGAGTTTGTCGGCCCAGTAGTAATATCTCTCCTCGAAGGCCTTCTGGTGGAGTCTTGCGCCGTTGAAACCTGCTGCTATGGAGAGTTCTATGTCCTGCTTGAGAGCATCATCGGAAGGTGCCGTCCACACGCCGTCAGGGTAGAAGCCCTGGTCGAGCACGAGTTTCTGGAAGAAAGGCTTGTTGTTGAGATGGAAGTAGCCGTCTGAAAGGGATACCTTGCGCATGCCGGCGTAGCTTTTCACCTCGTCAATCACCTTGCCGGAAGCATCCTTCACGATATATTTGAGGTCGTAAAGGAAAGGGTCCTCTGGGCTCCAGAGCCTCATTTTCTTAAGGCTGAGCACGATGCTTGCACCATTGACAGCCTTGACAGTCCTGCTTGCAACCATCTTTGCTCCTTCATACATCTCCACAGTGAGAGTGTTTGCAATGTTTTCGAGGCGGAATTCGGGACGGATCACGAGCTGATGCTGGTCTATGTCAGGAGTTGCGAAAACCCTTTCCAGACCCTGTTCTGCCACTGCTTCCATCCATACGGTCTGCCATATCCCGGTTACGCGGGTGTACATGCAGCCGCTGGAATAGAGGTCCTTGCTCTGCTTGCCGCCTGGCTGGAGGCCGCCTCTGAGGTTGTCGTTCACGCAGATCACGAGGTTGGCGCTGCTGCCGGGCTTCACGAATTTCGTGATGTCGAGGCTGAAGGAAGAGCCGGTGCCTTTGTGTGTGCCGGCGAATTTGCCGTCAATGTATACGAGAGCTTCGTAATCGACTGCGCCGAAGTTGAGCAATATGTTCCTGCCATCCCATGAGGCTGGAACTTCAATTGTGCGCTGATACCAGATGCATGGGATGAAGTCGGTGTATTCCACGCCGGAGAGCTTGCTTTCAGGGCAGAAAGGGACGTTGATTTTGCCGTCGAAGCCCTTGCTTTCGGTCCAGCCCCTCTGCTGGCCTGTGGTGCCGAAGTCAAAGGTGTAGGTCCATGTACCGTTGAGGTTTACCCAATCTGCACGCTCGAATTGAGGGCGGGGGTACTCCGGACGCGGGATGCCTGCTCCGGAAGCAGATGCGCAAAAGCATAGTGCTGCAACCGCGAAAAGTGTCTTTAGTGATTTATTCATTGAAATATAGGTATTGGTTTCCGATAGTATATCCGTCATATATTGCAAATTTAAGGCTTATTCGTTAAATTTGCATCATTGAAATTGAATGCCATGCCGACAATTATGGACAGTGTGATAATTATCGGAGTAGCGCTATCGTTCGCAGCGGGTGCGATTTGCGCCGGATTGGTGTCCGCGCTACTGATGCGTGCAAACTCCAGGCGGGAGAAGGAGCATAGACGCGAGCTTGAGCGCCTGCACGAAAATGCCCTCCAGGCCCAGCAGGAACGCTTTGACGAGACTATTGGCAAGGTTTCGGCTCAGATGAAGAACGCGACCGAGGATATGCTTCGCCAGCGTCAGAGCGAATTCGCCCAATCCAGCAGCGAGAACATAGGCCAGATTGTCAATCCGTTGAAGGAGACCATTGAGGCCATGAAAAAGACCATGCATGACTCCACTTTGGAGCATACAAGGATGAGCGCGGAGATGAAGTCCGGCATAGAGCACATGATGACCCAGAGTGAGGCGGCGCGCAGGAGTGCCGACGAACTTGCAAAGGCTCTCAAACACGGAAGCAAGGTCCAGGGTGACTGGGGCGAGACCGTGCTTGACGAAATGCTCCAGCATCAGGGCCTTACCAGGGGCGTGCACTACCATGTCCAGGAGACCATCTCCGACGAAGGCGGTGCGCCTGTGAGAAATGGCGAGGGCAGGATAATGAGGCCGGACGTAATCATGCACCTTGATTCTAAGAGGGAGGTGATAATAGATTCGAAGGTGTCACTTACCGCATTCATCGACTATGTGAACGCAACTGACGAGGCGGCAAGGAGCGCTGCGCTGGCAGCCCACGTGGAAAGTCTCTGGAAGCATGTCAAAGAGTTGGCTGCGAAGGATTATTCGAGCCATATCCGTCCGCCCAAGCTCAAGATGGACTATGTCATAATGTTCGTTCCTCACTCCGGCGCTCTGTGGACTGCGTTGGGCAGCAAGCCCGACCTATGGCGCAAGGCTATGGACATGAACGTGTTCATTGCTGACGAACAGACTCTTTTCGCCGCGCTTAAAATCATAAATCTCACCTGGATTCAGATTGCCCAGGCCCAGAATCACGAGAAGGTGTATGAGCTGGCGAACGAAATGATAGACCGTGTAGGCCAGTTCATGCGCAAATACGAGAACATTGGGAAGGCGCTGGACAATGCGCAGAAGGCATACGAGGAGGGCGGCAGGAAACTTGTGCCACAGGGTCAGAGCATAGTGCAGACTGCGGGCAAACTTATAAAGTTAGGTGCACGGCAAAGCGACAGGAATCCCGTTCCGGAACTTTGCGGGGAAGCGGATGAAGACGTCAGCGAACTTCCGGCTGCAGCAAGACCTACCGGCGACATAATGTAAAAATGCAATATGAACTCATCATTCAAGGACTCCAAACAGCACTTTCTGCTGCTTGACGCACTCAGGGGTGTGGCTGCTTTGATTGTAATCTGGTACCACTGCTTCGAGGGTTTCGCGACTTCTGTGGTATCCCAGCAATGTAACCACGGCTACCTTGCCGTCGACTTCTTTTTCATACTGTCGGGTTTCGTGATAGGCTATGCCTACGATGACAGGCTTAGGAACGGAACAATGACCACCGGACGCTTCATCAAGCGCAGGCTCATACGCCTTCACCCCATGGTGGTGATGGGCGTGCTCTTCGGAGTGGTATCTTTCTTCATTGCAGGCCGTCATAACTGGGACGGAGACGTGCAGCCGGTGAAATGGGTGATGGTGGCCATGCTGCTGAACATGTTCATGCTTCCATGCATTCCCGGCAAGGCCTGCGACGTCAGGGGCTTCGGCGAGCTTTTCCCTCTCAACGGTCCTCACTGGTCTCTGTTTTTTGAGTACATCGGCAACCTGATCTATGTTTTTCTGCTGCATAAGCTCCCGACCAGGATATTGGCGGCAGTTACCGCTGTGCTTGGCGTGACTCTCGGATATATTGTCATCAGCACGGGCTATCTCGGCATAGGATGGACTCTGCCAGACTTCTGGGGCGGACTTGTAAGAATGCTCTTCCCTTATTGTGCGGGAATGCTGCTGGCACGGATATATATGAAGCGCCGTGCTGAAGAAAGAGGCTTTGTATTCGGCTCAGGAATCAGGAATAATGCCTTCTTGCTTTGCTCGCTTATGCTTCTGGTCCTGCTTCCCATGCCTTTCGTCGGCACCGAAAATTCACTTTGGATAAACGGGCTGTACGTCACCGCACTGATATTTTTCGTATTCCCGGCCATACTCTGGATGGCTGCAGAAGGCTCTGAAGCGCAGATGTCAGCTGCAAAGGAAAAGACGGCAAGGCTGCTGGGAGACCTCAGTTATCCTCTCTACGCAATACATTACCCGGTCATGTATCTTTTCTACAGGTACATTGGTTTCCCGAATGTGAACTGCACAATGGCAGACGTATGGTATGTCGCTGCAGGCGCTGTGGTATTCTGCATCGCCGCCGCATGGCTGGCTCTCAGGTTCTACGACCTTCCTGTCCGCCGCTTTCTCTCTTCCAGAATGAAATAAAACACGGGGGACAGTCTGGAAAAACAAAGGGGTGGCCTGGAAATCCGGTCACCCCTTTGTTTTGATTCAACTTCTTTACGCCCCTATAACCCACTTGCTGCCAGGAAGCAGTGAAATGAGTTTCGCTGTGATGGCGCAGCAGATATAAGTTGTTATTGCTATCAGGGGAATGGCAGCCCAAACCGGCACAATAGGCTCTGCGACATTCCCGCCTATTACCAGTCTCGCAATAGGACCAAGGTACAGCAGGTGCATGAGATACATACCATAGCTGAGCCTTGAGGTCTCCGTGACTATGTTCGGTGCGCTTTCTTTTTCGATGCAGGTGAACATCAGGAAAGCGCCGAAGGTCGCAAGCAGCACGTTAGGGGTGCAGAATTCCCACGCCCATTCCAGCATCGGTGTCTCTATGAGCACTCCGGGAATGCCCTTGAACCAGAATGACCAGCCCGTGAAGGCTGCTCCTGCGATGAAGGCCAACGCGCCGATTCTGAGCCTTCTGCTTCTGGACCAGTCGAGGTGGGTGCGGATGTAGTGGGCGAGTACGAGGTAGCCGAGATAACCGGAACAATACCAGAGGGCGCTGAAACCGTTCCAGAAACATTCTCCCCAGAGTTCGGTGCTCACGAAACGGCGGAGAAATGGTATGAAGCTGGAAACGGCGAAGATGGCGAGGAAGATGCGTTCGTCCTTTGCAGTCGCCTTCTCAAGCCATGGCGATACTACCGGAATGATGAGGTATATGCTTATTAGAGGGTACATGAACCAGAGATGGCCGGCCATGGACGGGAAGTTCCACGGCAGGTTTTTAAGGTCTGCAACGCTTTGTTCCCAGCTCATTCCTCCCCATGCAAGAGGGAGCAGGCAGTAAATGAACATGAATATGAACATTGGTGGAAGGATTCTCGTGAACCTTCTCTTATAGAACTGCGACATCGTCACGCCCGGCTTCATCGGTACAAGCAGGAAGGCGGATATTATCATGAACAGAGGTACGCAGGTCCTGCCCACAAAACCATCGTAGAAGGCTACCCAAAAGCGGTTTGATTCGTTTGCGAGCATGGAAACGTTCCCGGCAAGTCCGGAAGAGTCAGCTGCATAGAAGTTTTCGGAAGCATGAACCAGCATCACCAGAAAGCAGGCAACAACCCTGAGCCAGTCTGCAAAGACGATTCTCTTGTTTTCCATATTATGCTTATTTCATCGTTTATAAACTTGGCAAATATGCGCAATAGTTTTAACTTCGCAAAATATTGGTAAGGAACACTGAAATTTTGACCCTTGTCCTTTTTTCTTGGTTCCAGAAAACATGTTTAAAACCATACGAAAATGAAAAAGTTTTTTGCAATCGCACTTGCAGTGCTCGCGTTCTCAGCTGCAGCTTCGGCTCAGTCACGCACTCTCGGTCTCCGTCTCGGCGGTGACGCAGAACTTTCTTACCAGATTACAGCAGGAGGAAACAATTTTCTTGAATTCGACCTCGGACTCGGCGGCTACAAGAACATTGTGGTATCAGGCGTTTATGATTTCATAATCGTCAACGACGGCGGTTTCAACTTCTATGCGGGCCCCGGCGCTCAGTTAGGTGTCTTCAAATATGCGAAGGATGACGAGAAGGAAGGCAGCCACCTTGGAGTTGGTCTCGGCGGCCAGATCGGTATCGAATACAATTTCAACATTCCTCTCACCCTGTCTCTTGACTGGAGGCCTATGTGGGATTTCCTCGGCTACGGTGCATCATGGAGCAGTGCTGCTCTCGGCGTAAGGTACAGGTTCTAAAGATCTCCGAAACAAATTGAAGAAGGCGACCGATTTGGCCGCCTTCTTTATTATTCGTGTGGAATATGTCCTAGAAATTCCATGCGAGGACTTCCTCCACCATCACGAGCATGCCGTAAACGTGCTGGAGAAGAGGGCTGCTGAGGATGTTTGTGTTGATGTCGACAACCTTGGTTTCGACCTTGTCGTTGCTGAGGCCGGCAACGGCTTCCTCGAAGTTTGAGAAAGGAACGACACCGTCAGGATTGCCGTGGAGGAGTTTCAGTGAGTACTGAGGCTGCCAGTCGTGGCAGAGGTTCTGGCGGTCCATGAGCTCAAGAAGGAGGTCGAGGTGGTCTGGATTTGCCTTGGTATATTCCATGTTGAGAATCTGGTCAAGATTCTTGCCGTTGAACTTGACGAGCATGTCTATGAGATTCTCGTCGTTGTTCCTGACAGCCTGAGGAACGCCTGTGGAGAGTGCCCACTCGGTGAAGAAGTCCTCGTACCTGAGGTCAGCAACCTCGCTTGGATAGCTGTTGAACATGCTGTTGATAACGAGAGGAATGACAGAGCCGAGTCCGAGTTCCTTGCCGTTATTGAAGTCTTCCACATAGGTCTCGAAAGTGCGGCGGAGGTCATAAGGTCCGTCACCGCAGTATACCTTTTCAAGTTTGATTCTGGCCTGTGTTGCCTGGTCGCGGTTCTGAACCTCGCGAAGCGATGCGAGTGAAACTGAGCCGCCCTGTGAGTAACCTACGATATATGACTTGTAGTTGCTGTCGAGATTGAGCTTCTTTGCCTTGGCATAGTCGAGGAGGGCGAGGAGGGCGTCAACGCTGGTGCGGCCGTGAACCTCGTGGTTGAGATAAAGGTCCGGGTGGTTTGAGCTTGAACCAAGACCAATGTAGTCCGGGAGGATGCAGAGCGCTCCCGTGGCTGCCATGGCTGCTTCAACTGAAGTGTACTGGGTCGGAATCATGGCGATGCCTATCTGGGTGCCGTGGTTGATGAGCATGACCTTGTTCATCTTGCGGAGGAGAGGGTAAACTATGAGTGCGGAAGCGGTGACAGGGACGAGGTCCTGGTCAAGAGTCGTGTACTCGATGCGTACGGTCTTGTAGAGAAGCGGTGCGAGAGCCTTTGTTGCAGGGTCCTCTTTGCTTGCCTGCTTGAATGCATTGTCGACGCCATTGAATACCTGTGCGTCAAATTCATTCTTCAATGTGCCGAGGGTCATGTCATAAAGTTCCTGTGCAGTGACTTCAGACTCGTCGATAACCTTGAACGACTGCTCTGAGCTTGTTTCCGGGCAGTTGACTTCTGCCATATCGTTCTTGTTGCAGGCCGAAAGGCAGACAGCGAGAATCACAGAAGCAATGATAAATGTTTGTTTCATGATGTGTTTGTTTATTAAGGATTTATTCGGGGCGCAAAATTAGTAAAAAAGTTAATAAATTTGTAAAAATATGGCAAAACCGGTAGGCATATTCGACAGGGCGGAGCGTCTGCTCGGTCCCGAGGTAATGGAAGCATTCGCACAGAAGAAGGTGATACTCTTCGGTCTGGGCGGTGTGGGTTCATGGTGCGCCGAAGGACTGGTCCGCTCGGGAGTTAGCAGGCTCACGATAGTTGACAGCGATGACTGCAGTGTATCCAACATAAACCGCCAGCTGATGGCTACAGTCCCGAACATAGGTCGCGCCAAGACCGAAGCCATGAAGGAACACCTGCTGGAAATCAATCCCGATGCCGACATAAGCGCCATCAAGGCTTTTTACAGCGATGATATAAACGGAGAGTTCCACCTTGAGGAATACGACTACGTCATTGACTGCATAGACTCGCTCAAGGACAAGATTCATCTGCTCATGAACGCGACTCGCGCAGGGAAGGCCGAAGTATACTCGTCCATGGGCGCCGCCCTCAAAATCGACCCTACACGCATACGGGTCGCTGAATTCTGGGACGTGCGCGGATGTACCCTCGGTGCAATCATGCGTAAGCGCATGCGCCGCAACAAACTCACCCTCGCGAAAAAGGTAAGCTGCGTTTATAGCGAGGAAGTGCGCGAAAACCTTGCTTCAACCGACGAGACCTGCGACTACAAGGCCGTAATTAACGGCAGCCTCTGCCATATAACAGCCATTTTCGGCTTCACTCTTGCCGGGCTCGTGCTCCAGCACATTGAAAAGACCCTCCGCCGGTAAGCCTGTAGGCTTCAGTACGAAGGGTCTGCTAATCTTGATAGTTGACTTATCCTTATTTCAGAAGGGCGGCGGCCAGTTCCTGCATCTTCGGCAGATCATCCTCGTGCATGCGGCTCTTGATTGTAACCACAGGTTCTACCACCTCTACGTCCTTCATCTTTTCTATGATGGTCTTCATTGCACGGGCTGCACTCGGAGCCCAGGTGCCATTCTCGAGGAGGCCGATGCGGCGTTTCTGGTAACCCTTGATGGAAAGCTTGTGAAGGAAATAGTGCATAGGAGGGAAGACGTCTCCGTCGTATGACGAAGCGCAGCAGAGTATGGTGCCGTAACGGAATGCGTCTTCGATGGCTTCCGCCATGTCCTCACGGCAAAGGTCGCTGACGGCAACCTTGGGACAACCGGCCTCAAGCAGCAGGCTGCGCATCTTTTCAGCTGCTGCGGCAGTACCTCCGTGTATGCTCGCATGGGCTATGAATATACCCTGGGTCTCAACGTCATAATGCGACCAGATGGTGTAAAGCCTGAGCGCTTCGGCAAGTTTCTCACCGCTGAGAACCGGACCATGCAGAGGGCAGATGGTCTCTATTGCGCCTTCTCCCAAAGCTGCCGCCTTTTCGAGAACTTTCGCGACCTGCGGGCCGTATTTGCCGCAGATGTTGAAATAGTAGCGGCGCGCCTCGCATGCCCAGTCGTCCTCGTCGGCATCGTACACGCCGAATTTGCCGAAGCCGTCTGCACTGAAAAGCAGTTTTGCCTGAGGGCAATAGCTCATGAGAACCTCCGGCCAGTGAACGAAGTTCGCGGCAATGAAACTGAGGCTGTGCTCTCCAAGGTCAAGGCTGTCACCCTCCTTGACGATCTGCACACGGCTCATGTCGAAGTCCTCAAAGAACTGAGGGAGGTATTTCGCTGCAATCGCAGAGCATACGAGCGTGGACTGAGGATATTTGTCGAGCAGCATTTTTACGCATCCGGAGTGGTCGGGTTCCATGTGGTGCTGGACAAGATAGTCGGGAGTGCGGCCCTGAAGCTCATTCTCGATTTTTGCAAGCCACTCTTCTCCGCACCTAGGGTCCACCGAATCAATCACGGCAATTTTCCTGTCAAGGATGAGGTATGAATTGTAGCACATCCCCTCCGGACAATCATACTGGCTTTCAAAAAGTTCCATGGCAGCATCGTCGCAACCTATGTACCTGATCTTGTCTGTCACTTTTGTTATCATGGCGTTAAACGTTATTCATCGCTGGAGTTCTGCAAGTTTGTGAATCAATGGTTAATGATTACTTGCAAAACTTATATTCATCATTTCCGGGAAACCTAAAAAAGCAAAGCCCGACGGTTGAGTCGAGCTTTCTGAGGTGCCTAGCGGAATCGAACCGCTCTAGCAGGTTTTGCAGACCTGTGCCTAACCTCTCGGCCAAAGCACCATATCCCGTCGTCGGGAATGCAAATATAGGCACTTTTGTTTAATCTGCAAATTTTTTCTCAAGGCCTGGCTGCTACCGACCCTGCAGCTCCCTGCGCGAGGGACGTACAGGCAATTGCTGGAGGAATCCCGCCCTTCAATAGAATATAAAAGGAGGCTGGCCATATTTGGCCAGCCTCCTTTTAATTGTTTTTGAGTGGTAGTCAGTCCGCTTCCGAATATTGATTTCTCAGCGGGATGTTCTGACTTTTTAGTCACCCTCTCCTTGACTTTTCGTGGCGGTCAGACTCGTTTTTCGTTTTTATGACCGTTTGAGTTCTATCTGTAAATGAGTGTGCCCGATAGGCACCAGTAGCTTATGCTACCTCCTTCCGGCGCGCCCTGGGGTATGTGGACGGTGATTTCATGCTCACCCGCCTTGAGATCGCCGAGAGGTATGTATTCCGGAGTTGTCACTTTGCCGGGACACCAGTTGCTGCGGCTGAGATCCGAAGAACTTTCGCCGTTGCTGAAATTTCCGGAACATGGGCTGTTGTTGCGATAGGTCGCGCAGTCTTCGCACCATGGAATGAAGGATATGACCTTCTCTCCGTCAAGGCTTATGGTGTTGACCTTCTTGTTGAACTCGTCTCCTCCGCCCCAACCGCCGTGGCCTGTGGTGATGTAGAGAAGCTGCGCATCCTTCACGTCCTCATCGAGGATGAATCTTGCCCTGAGCACGTCGTTGCCGAGGAAAACGGGGTACTGCTGCCCGGCCTGTTCCATCAGGTTGACCGTGTTGAACAAAGGCAGAGCCTTCATATAGCGCTCCGTGCCTTCCGGGTAGTATTTGAGCTGAAGCGAAATGTCATGGCCGTTTGCGTCCCAATTGCCTATGTATGCCCCGATCCACACATCTCCGTGCAGAAACGAGCCGAGGCTTGTTATGTCGGTCTTGTACAACACCTCGTCGACCCACTTCTGGCCGGGTAAGACGTTGTGGTTGAACTGGCGCACGCCGAATCCGGTAAAGAAACGCATCAGTTCCACAGGCGCGGCGTATTCCGGCGTGGAAACCAGGGCAGGGTAGTGGCGGCCGTCGGCTGCATCGAAGCCCGGGACAGACGCCAGGTCTTTCAGGGCATCGAGGAAGGACAGCTCCTTGTCGGTAGGAATCACGAATACAGACCCTGTGCGGTCGTAGGCATCGCCCTTGGAGAACTGCCTGAGTTCGGCAAAGATGTCATAGCCTCCGCTGATTTCAGGAAGGCTGACCTTGCGCAACACTATTGTACCGCCGCCCGTATTGTATGTTATGCCCTCCTCCCATGTTTCCGGGGCCTTTTCGCCGGAGAATCTTACGGAAGCATGATCGAATACCGGTACGGTGATGACGTTGCAGTTATTCAGCGTGAATCTGTACAGGTTGGGATCCATTTCCGTGCCCCATCCCGAAGGAAACAACTCTACAGGTTCAACCGGGAAGGAAATGCTCTCGGCTTCTGTTATGTAACTCCCGTTTCTTGAAACCCGGAGAACCACGCCTTCAGGGATGCCCATACCCGGCTGAGGCGTTGCCTTGAAGTTTCCGAGTGCGTCAGTGTACCAGATTTCTATCCAGTTCGAATTGATCGAGGTTTTGAGTATATGGCACGGAAGTCCGAGATGGGTGGTGTCGCCGGCGGGCTGAAGGTTTTCGCCGTATGTGAAATGTTTGATTGAAGTTACGAGCGAACTGTCGGGGAGAAGGGCAGTCTGGAATATGTCGCAGGACGTGAAGTCGGTGTATGTAGTTTCCTGCGGGAATTTCGGGCCATTACCTGCCACGTCGTCTGGAGCGATGCGTGAAATCCTCTGGCGGTTTCCGGATACGGTAACAAGGGTTTTGACAGGGGAGTAGTGCCCCATAGATGAACTGCCGTATACGATTTCAAGACCAGAGGCCTTTTTCAGCAGTTTTGAATACTTCTGAGCTCCCGCATCAAAGGAGAAAATAGACAATGCAATAAGTAGTGGATAAATATGTCTCATCTTCAGATATATTGTTTGCACAAATATATTAATTTTTCCTATATTAAATACTTACGGACTATAACTAAATTAAGGAAATTTGCTTACAGTTTTGTGTTAAAATATTTTAACAAATGATCTTTTAGGCAGTATTAAGTATCTAACTTGTCTTTTAGCATAAATCAATTATGAGTTTGTAAGCTTAGTCAATATTTATAAAGAATATCCTTTCAGCAATTTACGCTGGTGCTAAAATATTTTAGCTCGGAAATCTTGAAAAATAATTACAATTTATTTGCAGATTATAAAAATAGCATTACCTTTGCACCCGAGTTGATCAGAATGCTAATGTGTTCACAACTTATTGGTTATTAGTTTTAGTGTTATTAATTATGTGGTTAGTATGAGTGGCCCCGCGTGAGCGGCGCAACTCATTTTTTTGTATATACATATCCTCACACCCTTAACTTAAAATTCCGTTTTCCTCCGCTTTTCACCATTTCCTGCGGGCCGCTTCGCGGAACTAGTATCCGGCGAGATATCCACACTGCCCAGCCTCATACACCGCAAGTGAACATGAACCGCCAACTTCCGGCCGGCTCTTTTGCCGGCAGCGGTGATCGCCTGATACCGAACGACGTCTTTCAGAAACAGCCTTCCAGGCCTCTGGAGAGGGTATGGCTGCTGAACTTCCGAAAGTTAGTTCCCGTATTGGCCGGTATTTGGGAACTAACTGAATGATGGCTTAACGAAATCGGCCTTCCAGGCCTCTGGAGAGGGCATGGCCGCTGAAGGTCCCGA
>JABUTS010000163.1 GCA_021443565.1 Bacteroidales bacterium
GCTCCGCATAGAGGATCTGGACACGGGACGTTCGCGTCGGGAGTATGCCGAGATGCTGGAGGACGACCTGAGCTGGCTCGGGCTTGAATGGGACGAAGGAGGCTTGGAGGGGCGCGGAGCCTGCGGCCCTTATCTTCAGAGCGAGCGGGGGGAAATATATGCCGAGGCTCTGCAAAAACTCGAGGCAAAGGGACTTGTGTATCCATGCCATTGCACGCGTGCTGATATCATGGCAACCCAGGCGCCTCACGAAAGTGACGGCCGTATCGTTTATCAGGGCACATGCAGGCCCGTGAGGCTCGGGGGGGCTTCTTCCCGCCTTGCTGTCGGACCTTCAGCGGGGGAAAATGCTCTTGACGCTCTTTCTACAGTGGCCGGACGTCAGGCTGCATCAAGGTTATATGTTCCGGACGAGACCATCACATTCACAGACGGACACTACGGCAGTCAGACCGTCAATCTTGCACGTCACTGCGGCGACTTTGTCGTACGGAGGGGCGACGGGGCATGGGCGTACCAGCTTGCTGTGGTTGTCGACGATGCCCTCATGGGCGTTACGGAGGTGGTCCGCGGCCGTGACCTTCTGCTCTCTTCGCCTCAGCAGATCTACATGTACAGGCTTCTCAATTACAGCGAACCTGAGTTCATACACCTTCCGCTGCTGTGCAGCGAAGACGGACGGCGCCTGTGCAAGCGCGACAAGAGTCTGGATATGGGCGAATTGCGGAAAAACTACAGCGCAGCCAGGATTATCGGCCACCTCGCATACGCCGCAAATCTCATTGATCGCGAAGAGGCCGTGTCCGCCGGCGAACTTCTGGATATTTTCGACTGGAGGAAGATTCCTTCCGAAGACATCATCTGCTCCCGTACCCTCACTCGTTGACTACCTGCAGAATTTTCGATTGAAGGAGGGGATTTAAACCAGACGTGTCGAGGAAATTGTCCACAATGGCTCGCTGCGAAGATATCGCGGAGTATGGATAAAGATGAGCAAAAGTAAGCAATTTTGACTAATTTTGCGGTCAAATGAAATGATATGGAAAAGGAAAACAACCAGCAGATCAGCATAGACCTTCAGCCTGAAGTGGCTAAGGGGACATACGCCAATCTTGCGATAATCACCCACTCCCAGAGCGAATTCGTCCTGGATTTCGCATCAATGCTTCCGGGTCTGCCCAAGCCACAGGTCCAGAGCCGCATCATAATGACCCCTGAGCATGCAAAGCGCCTGCTTATGGCACTTCAGGATAATGTGAGCAGATACGAAACCAACAACGGCATAATAGTGGTCGCTCCGCCGGCAGGCACTCCTCCGCCGCAGCAGGGGGGCACTTTCCACATGGGCGGTTTCGGTCAGGGCAACGGAGGCCAGCGGTCATGACACTCAAGGAGAAAATCATGAACATCAAGGCTTTCGCCTTCGATGTTGACGGCGTCATGACTGATGGAGGCATACTCGCTACCGACGACGGCGGGCTTTACAGGATATTCGATGCCAAGGATTGCTTCGGACTCAGGATGGCTAAGATGCACGGTTATATCCTTGCGGTCATTTCCGGAGGCCATGCAGACGGAATACGTCACCGTGCGGTCATGTGCGGAGTGGAGCCGGAGAATGTGTTTCTCTCGTCAATGGCGAAGATTGAAGACTTCAATACCTTTATAAACAAGTATGGACTGAAGCCGGAGGAGGTACTTTTCTGCGGGGACGACCTTCCGGATATCCCTCCCATGCTTGCCTGCGGCATAGGCGCATGCCCTTCAGACGCCGCAGCGGACGTGCTTGCAATAGCCGACTATGTTTCTCCATGTCCCGGAGGCAGGGGTTTCGTCCGCCAGATCGTGGAGATGGTCATGAAGGCAAGGGGCGACTGGGCCCTGGACGTTGAACAGTACACGAATTCTTATAAGTATTAATTCAAGATGACTTTGGAAAACACGCCTAAGGAAAGGATAGATGCCATTGTGGCAGCCCAGAAGGCATATTTCAAGGAAGGGGAGACCCTTGACGTCAAGTTCAGGAAGCGTCAGCTGGGAAACTTCCTCAAGGCACTCGACAAATGGGAGAAGGAACTGGCGGATGCCTTGTGGACGGACCTTCACAAGTCTTACGAAGAGGCCTACATGACTGAAATCGGCCTCGTCAGGTCGGAAATCAAGACTCATCTGAAGATGGTGGCGAAATGGGCCGCAAGGAAGAGGGAAAGGTCTACGATAAGTATCTTTCCATCAAGAAGCTATGTGGTCAAGGAACCTCTGGGTACTGCCCTTATAGTGTCCCCGTGGAATTATCCTGTCCAGTTGCTGCTCAATCCTCTCGTCGGGGCTATTTCCGCCGGATGTACGTCCGTGCTCAAGCCTTCGCCCTACGTCCCTCATGTGTCCACTGTGATTGAAATGATGGTGAAGGACACTTTTGAGGAGAAGTATGTTGCCGTAGTACAGGGCAATAGGGAAGTCAACGCCAAACTTTTCGACTGCCGCTGGGATCTGATTTTCTTCACGGGAAGCCCGGCACTCGCAAGGACGGTGATGGCATCGGCAGCGAAAAACCTCACGCCCTGTGTGCTGGAACTCGGGGGAAAGAGCCCGTGTATCATAGACAGGACGGCAGACATAAAGACTGCCGCGAAGAGACTGGCATGGGGCAAGACCCTGAACAGCGGACAGACCTGCATAGCGCCAGATTACATTCTGATTCATGAGAGCGTGCGCGATGCCTTCATCAAGGAGTTTGGCAAGCAGGTGAAGTCGCTGCACGGCAAGGACATCTTCGACAGCAAGCACTATGTTCATATGGTGAGCGGGAATGCCTTCGACAGGGTGGTGTCCTATATGGAGAACGGAACCGTGGTGTACGGAGGCAGGAGCGACCGCTCGAAACTGATCATAGAACCTACCCTGCTGATTGATGTGGAGGAGGATTCTCCTGTCATGAACGAAGAGATATTCGGACCTGTATTCCCTATGATATGTCTTGGTGATGACGGATGCAAGTCATTTGTAGACAAGGTTGTGGATTTTGTTACCTCAAGAGAGAAGCCACTTTCTTTCTACTATTTCGGCAATGAGGCTGACGCATGGGAGGCGATACGCAGGACTAGCTCCGGCGGAGGCTGCATCAACGACGTGATCATGCATATCGCCAATGACCACATACCTTTCGGAGGAGTGGGCAACTCGGGCATGGGCCATTACCACAACAAGCTGAGTTTCGACGCATTCACCCACACACGCTCTGTCGTCAGCTCGCCCCGAAGCCTTGACCTGCCTTTCCGCTACATGCCTTACAGGCTCTTCGGTCTGGTCAAGAAACTTCTGTAGACATGGACCTGCTCAAAGGAAGGAAGCTCATCCTCGCAAGCGGCTCGCCCCGAAGAAGGGAACTGCTCTCGGGGCTCGATGTCGTTTTTACCGTAGAAACGGGGAACAGCTTCGATGAAGTGTATCCGGAAACCCTCCGGCACGAGGATATCCCCTCATTCCTCTCGAAGGGAAAATCTCATGGTTTTCACAGGCAACTTACTGAAGATGAGATACTTCTCACCTCAGATACTCTCGTGCTCTGCGGCGAAAGGGTGATGGGCAAGCCTCACGGCAGGGAGGATGCGGTCGACATGCTACGTCATCTTTCCGGAAGGGAGCACAAGGTCATAACCGCTGTCACCTTCCGTGACTGCACACATGAACTTACCCTCTCCGACACCGCCGTAGTGCGCTTCAAGGTCTTGACGGACGAGGAAATAGACTATTATGTGGATAGCTGCAAGCCTTACGACAAGGCTGGGGCCTACGGCATACAGGAATGGATTGGCTATGTGGGCATAGAAGGCATACGGGGCTCGTATTTCACCATCATGGGACTGCCCGTACACCTTGTTTATTCGGGTCTGGGAGAGTTTCTGGCCCCATCCCGTAAAGGATAATTCCTGAAAAATCACTATATTTGTCCGATTATGGTCCATCAAGAACCGTAGTCGGACTTTATTTTTAGGGACATATTAGCGGAACCAAGACGCAAGACCCTGAATGTCAAAAAGAAAGGGCTGCGTATTAATGTAATTTAAAATGGAACTGGCAGCAAAATACAATCCTTCGGAGACAGAGGACAAGTGGTATGCCTACTGGCTCAAAAACAGGTTCTTCCACTCTGAACCTGACGAAAGGGAACCATACACGATAGTCATACCCCCACCTAACGTGACGGGTATACTCCATATGGGCCATGTGCTCAACAACACTCTCAACGACGTACTCATACGCAAGGCCCGCATGGACGGGAAGAACGCCTGCTGGGTGCCCGGCACCGACCATGCTTCCATAGCTACGGAGAGCAAGGTGGTGGCCAAGCTGAAGGCTGAAGGTATAAGCAAGGAAGACCTTACCCGCGAGGAGTTCCTCAAGCATGCCTGGGAGTGGAAGGAGAAGCACGGAGGCATCATCCTCAGCCAGCTTCGCAAGCTTGGAGCCAGCTGTGACTGGGACCGCACGAAATTCACGATGGATCCGGACCTGAGCGAGGCTGTCATAAATACTTTTGTATATTTCTATAAGAAGGGATATATCTACAAGGGCGTCAGGATGGTGAACTGGGATCCCGTGGGCCTTACCGCAGTGAGCGACGAGGAGGTAATCCACCGTGATACTGCGAGCAAGTTCTACCACATGAGGTATTTCATCTCTGACGGTAACGGCAAGGCTACTGACAAGTACATAGTCGTTGCTACCACTCGTCCGGAAACCATCATGGCTGATGCAGCCGTCTGCGTCAATCCCGCCGACGAACGTCATCACTGGCTGAAGGGAAAAAAGGTGCTCATCCCTCTCATCAACAAGGAGATACCTATCATAGAGGATAGTTATGTCGAGATGGATTTCGGTACAGGCTGCCTCAAGGTGACTCCAGCACACGACGTGAACGACTATGAAATAGGCCTCCGCCACAACCTTCCCGTGCTCGACATAATCGACGACCACGGCCGTCTCACCGAGGATGCACAGATTCTTGTGGGAGAGGACCGTTTCGAGGCGAGGAAGAAAATCGCGAAGATGCTCCAGGACAACGGCCACATCGAGAAGGTGGAGGACTATACTTCCCCGATAGGCTATTCGGAGCGTACAAACGCGGTTATAGAGCCGAAACTTTCCGCACAGTGGTTCCTCAAGATGGAGGTGCTGGCAAAAGATGCTCTCGAGAGTGTGGAAAGCGGCAAGGTGAAGCTCATACCAGACAAATACAGAAACACTTACCGCCACTGGATGGAGACTGTCCGCGACTGGTGCATAAGCCGCCAGCTCTGGTGGGGACAGAGAATACCTGCATATTATCTTCCTGACGGAAAGTATGTTGTGGAAAGCACTCCGGAGGAGGCTCTCAAGGCTGCACGGCAGATTGACCCTTCACTCACAGCTGACGACCTGAGGCAGGACGAGGACGTGCTCGACACCTGGTTCTCAAGCTGGCTCTGGCCTATTTCGGTGTTCGATACCAACAAGGCTGGTCATCCCGATGCTGAGCCTAACAGGGATCTTGCATACTATTACCCTACCAATGACCTGGTTACAGGTCCGGACATACTCTTCTTCTGGGTTGCCAGGATGATTATGGCCGGCAACGAGTTCATGAATGACGTTCCTTTCCACAACGTCTACCTCACTGGCATTGTGCGCGACAAGCTCGGACGCAAGATGAGCAAGACTCTCGGCAATTCGCCAGACCCGCTGGAACTCATCGAAAAGTATGGCGCAGATGCCGTGCGTCTGGGCATGCTGCTCTGCTCTTCTGCTGGAAACGATATTCTTTACGACGAAAGCCAGATTGAGCAGGGACGTAATTTCTGCAATAAGGTGTGGAATGCCTTCCGCCTTGTAACGGGTTGGAATATAGACGAAAATGCTATCCAGCCTAAAGCATCGCTCCAGGCTGTGCAGTGGTTCTCCAACAAGCTTTCCGCAGTTGTTGACGAGGTGAATGACAACTTCTCGAAGTTCAGAATCTCGGATGCGCTTATGGCAGTGTACAAGTTTTTCTGGGACGATTTCTGCGCATGGTATCTTGAAGTCGTGAAGCCTGCATACGGCGCTGGAATCGACAGGGCAACTTACGAGAGCACGGTGGGCTTCTTTGATGCCCTTCTCAAGATGATACACCCTATCATGCCTTTCATCTCCGAGGAACTATGGCAGAACATAGCCGGGCGCAAGGACGGCGAGACCATCATGGTACAGCCTTATCCGGTAGCGGAGAAATTCGATGCCAGGCTCATCTCTGATTTCGAGATGGCATGCGAGGCTGTGGCGGGAGTGCGCAACATACGTCAGCAGAAGCAGCTTTCTCCGCGCGAGGCACTTACCCTTTATGTCAAGGGCAGCTTCCCGGAGGAGATGGCGGCTGTAGTCGGAAAGCTTGCGAACATAGATTCTGTCGAATTCGTCGACAGCTTCGGCGACAAGGCAGGCGTATCCTTCATAGTCCGCGCTACTGAGATGTTCATCCCTCTCGAGGGTCTCGTGAATGCAGAGGAAGAACTTGCAAAACTTGAGGCAGAGCTCAAGTATCAGGAGGGTTTCCTTGCTTCAGTGAGGAAAAAGCTCTCCAACGAGAGGTTTGTGAGCAGTGCTCCCGAAGCTGTGGTGGCTAACGAGCGGAAGAAGGAGGCAGATTCCCTCGCCAAGATCGAGGCAATCAAAGCATCCATGTCTTCATTAAAGAAGTAACTGATAATTAGATATTGTAACACTTTTGTTTTTGGTCGTAACATTTTTGTTATATGAAATCGGAGTGCAAATTGTCTGTCAGGTACTATGAAACCGACCTGATGGGGGTGGTTCACCATTCGAATTATCTCCGCTATTTTGAGACCGGGCGTACAGAGATGATGATTCAACTGGGAATGCCTATCGAGGAGGTGGAGAAGCTTGGGGTAATGCTCCCCGTTGCCGCTTCCGAGTGCCGCTACAAACTGCCGGCAAAGATGGGTGACGTGCTAAGGATAGTCAGCACAGTCAACAAGGTTCCTGCGGCGAAGCTCATCATAGATACGGAAATCTATAACCAGAAGGACGAACTGCTCTGCACGGGAAGCGTCACGCTCGGGTTCATAGATGCAGTCACAAGAAGGCCGGTAAGGTGTCCGCAGCCCCTGGTGGAGGTTTTTGAAAGAAACATAAACATTTAACAGAATATAATTATGCTTGCAATTTATCCTTTAGGAATGATCGGTGGCTGGGAAGTGGTCATCATCGCGTTGGTTATCGTTCTCCTTTTTGGCGGTAAGAAGATTCCTGAGCTCATGAAAGGTGTCGGAAAAGGCATCAAGAGTTTCAAGCAGGGAATGAACGAGGTTGAGGCTGAAATCAACGACGTTAAAAAGGAAATCGAGGCTCCTGTAGAGAAGAAGAAGGAATAGTGGAAGAGAAACAGGTGAAAGACAGTGCCCAGATGAGTTTCTGGGACCATCTTGATGAATTGAGGGGGACCTTGTTCCGCTCGATAGTCATTGTTTTTGTCTTTTCCATAGTCCTTTTCTGCTTCAAGGGGTTCGTGTTCGACGGCTTCGTGTTCGGGCCGAGCCGCTCTGATTTCATATTCTATAGGCTTCTGGGGCTGGATTTCAACATGTCCCTGATAAACATAGACCTGTCTGCGCAGTTCTTCGTGCACATGAAGATCAGTTTCATACTGGGATTGATTCTGGGACTGCCTTTCGTTGTCTATGAACTGTGGAAATTCATAGCTCCTGCCTTGTATGAGAACGAAAAGTCGGCTGTGCGCAAGTCTTTCGGCTCGGCTGGTCTGCTTTTTTATCTGGGCAATGCTGTCGGCTATTATCTCGTGCTGCCGGTTTCGCTCAATTTTTTCCAGACCTACAGCGTCAGTGAGGCGGTGGTGAACACGATTTCGCTTAACTCATACATTTCCATGTTCACTTCGATGGTGCTTCTCATGGGAGTGGTGTTCGAGTTCCCGGTGCTTATTGCTGTTGCATCCAGACTGGGGCTCATAACAAGGCAGACCTTGCGCAAGTACCGCAGACACGCCATATGCATCATTCTTATTCTTTCGGCCATCATCACGCCTTCTGACCCGTTCTCAATGATAGTCGTTGCAATTCCTCTTTATATACTATTCGAGTGCAGCGTGATTGTATGCCGCAAGGGAGAAGATGAAGTGGAGGAAGAAGAGCCTGGGGAGGCTGGGGCATGATATCAATCAATTCGCTCACAGTAGCTTACGGTGGCTTTACCCTGCTCGATGACATCAATTTCCATATCAGCGGAAGCGATCGTATCGGACTGGTGGGAAAGAACGGAGCGGGAAAATCCACGATACTGAAGCTGATATGCGGACTGCAGACTCCAACTGCGGGCAAGGTTGCAGTCCCTGCGGGCTGCAAGATAGGCTATCTGCCTCAGATCATGGAGCATCACCGCGGACGCAGCGTGATAGAGGAGGCTTTGACCGCCTTCGCGCATCTGCATGAGCTGGAGGCTGAACTCGACGGCATAACCGTCGAGATGGGTGAGCGTAGCGATTATGAATCAGAGGCTTACCAGCAGCTCATAATCAGGATGAACGAAATCAGCGACCTCCTGTCCTACAACCGTACGGAGGATCCGCAGGTTCTCGCACAAAAGACCCTGATGGGGCTTGGTTTCAAGTACGAGGAACTGGACAGGCCGACGGAGACCTTCAGTCAGGGTTGGAACATGCGTATAGAACTTGCGAAGATACTACTGTCTTCGCCGGACGTTTTGCTGCTTGACGAGCCTACAAACCACCTTGACATCGAGTCAATAGAGTGGCTGGAGGATTATCTCAAGAACTACAGGGGCTCACTCGTGCTGATTTCCCACGACAGGAAATTCCTCGACAACGTCACCAACAGGACGGTCGAGATAATGCTGGGCCATATCCACGACTATAAGGTCCCGTATTCAAAGTATCTGGAACTCAGGAAGGAACGCATACAGCAGCAGACTGCGGCCTATGAGAACCAGCAGAGGATGATAGAGAAGACCGAGGAGTTCATAGAGAAGTTCCGCTACAAGCCAACCAAGTCCAATCAGGTCCAGTCCAGAATCAAGGCTCTCGACAAGCTTGACAGGATTGAGGTTGACGTGGAGGACAGGTCGGCCCTCGTGGTCAAGTTCCCTCCCGCCCCCCGTTCCGGGGATATAGCCTTCAAGTCTGCGGGACTCAAAGCCGGATACGGCGAGAAGGTGGTGTTCAGCGGTGCGGACATAGAGGTGAAGCGTGGCGAGAAGGTGGCGCTTGTGGGCAGAAACGGAGAGGGCAAGACCACCCTCATGAGAATAATCATGAGGGAGTTGGAACCTCTGGAGGGAGATGCAAGGACAGGATATAATGTCAACATAGGCTATTACGCTCAGAATCAGGAAGATATTCTTGACAGGAACGACACTGTCTTCGGCACTCTTGACCGCATAGCAGTCGGAGACATACGCACGAAGCTTCGCGACATACTAGCCGCATTCCTGTTCAAGGGTGAGGATATAGACAAGAAGGTTGCAGTGCTCAGCGGAGGCGAGAGGGCGAGACTTGCCATGGCCAAGCTGATACTCAAGCCTTATAACCTTCTTGCCCTCGACGAGCCCACCAACCACATGGACATACGTTCCAAGGACATACTCAAGCAGGCTCTCAGGAATTACGACGGCACCTTGATAATAGTGTCCCACGACAGGGATTTTCTTGATGGGCTGGTGGACAAGCTATATGAGTTCAGGGACGGCCGCGTGAAGGAGCATCTCGGGGGAGTCGTGGACTTCCTTGAAAGGCGCAAGTTGGAGACTCTCAGTGAGTTGGAGAGACATTTCAAGCCCGAGAAAGAGACCCCTGCAGAGGTGGCCGGGCAGAAGGCCGAGGCTGCCCAGAAGTATCAGGAGAAGAAGTTCGTGTCCAAGGAGGAGAGAAAACTGCGAAACAGGATTTCCTTCCTGGAGAACAGGATATCAGAGATCGAGGGGAAGATGAAGGATATCGAGAAGGTTCTGGCTGCTCCGGGACCGGGGGACGACATAATGGATCTTACCAGGGCTTATCTCGAGAGCAAGAGGGATCTGGACGCATGGACCGAGGAGTGGGCCGAGCTTGTGGAAAAAGTTGAACAATTCTGAAATCCATAATATGGAAAACGAAAATATGCAGTATCTCTACGGAATGCACCCTGTCATAGAGGCATTGCGCTCCGGGAAGAAATTCGACAAAGTCCTTATAAAACAAGGACTTGAAGGCCCTCAGTTCAGGGAACTCTCCACATTGTTGGGGGAGGCTGGCATACAGCCGGCTTACGTACCTGTGGAGAAGCTCAACAGGGCGGTGCGCGGTGCGCATCAGGGTGTTGTCGCCTATATTTCCCAGATTGACTATGTGGATCTTGAAACCATGGTGAACAACGCCCTTGCGACTAGCGACAACCCGATACTCGTCATCCTGGACGGAGTTAGCGACGTGAGGAATCTCGGAGCGATTGCCAGGACCCTCGAGTGTGCTGGTGGAAAGGGAGTGATAGTGCCGGCGAAGGGCGGTGCCGCCATAAATGCTGAGGCAGTGAAGGCTTCAGCGGGGGCTTTGATGAGAATAGATGCATGCAAGGTGCCCAACCTTCGCTATGCGGCCTACTTTTTGAAGCAGAGCGGCTTCAGGATCATAGCAGCCACCGAGAAGGTTGACAGATTGGTGTATGATGCCGATTTCACGGGTCCGGTGGCAGTGGTGATGGGAAGCGAAGGAAAGGGGATATCCCAGTCTATGCTCGAGCTCTGCGACGATAAGGTCGCCATACCTATGGCTGGGGAAATTTCTTCTCTCAACGTTTCGGTCGCGACTTCGATAATATTATATGAAATAGTAAGGCAACATATTAATAATCAGTAATATCATGAAAAGAACTTTGACAGCGGCAGCCATGGTTTTGGCATGCATCTTCCAGGCTCACGCCCAGAAGACAATAGAGCAGGTACATGATTTGTCGGCGTTCACCTCGGTCAGCGCCAACAAGAACATCGAGGTAAGTGTGGTGGAATCCAAGACATTCTCGGTCAAAGTTGTCGTTGATGAAATCATCTGCGACTACACGAAGGTTTATGTCAAGGGGAGCACTCTGTTTCTGGATATAGACGAGAAGTCTTACCCTAAAGAGTTGAAGACTATACTGAAAGGAAAGAATGCCGTGGTTCCCCGCGTGAAAGCCACTGTATATATGCCATCCCTCAAGGAGGTCGCTCTTGCAGAGGAGGCTGTCCTTGAAATCCAGAAGACACTCAACTCGGACAGTTTCAAGCTTTCTGCCCAGGATAATGCATCCGTCAAGATGCTTTCCTTCAACGGCGACCAGATTACAATCAGCACCAAGGGTAAGGCACAGGTAAGGGTGGACGCCCAGGCCAACAAGGTGGATATCAATGCGGCAGGCAGCAGTAATTGCTCTGTGACCGCTACGGCGGGCACACTTGGGCTCACCTCATCAAATTCATCCTCGGTCAAGGTTGACGGCAAATTCCACAATGCGGAAATCAAATCTGAAAACACTTCGGAAACTACAGTGACAGGCGAGTGCGGCTCCCTGAAGCTTGAAACCTCAGGTCTCTCGTCTGTATATTCAGATGGCTTCGCGGTTACCAACGCCGAGGTTAAGATGAGCAACGGAAATGCATGGATCAATGCCAAGGATCTTGTGGCCGTAGACATAGAAAATGGTGCATATCTCGTATTCAACGGCTCGCCAAGGCTTGATATAGTGAAGGTTAAGAATTCGAGTCTTCTCCATCCTGCTGACGACAAAAAGAAAAAGTAAGGCAAGGATAACGGGGATTGATTTTCCGATTTGAAAATAATTATATCAAAAACACCGATGTTACTTTTTGATAACATCGGTGTTTTGTCATGTTATATCCCAGTCACTTGCAATACTCGAGAATGGAGCTTCTTAGAAAATTGAGGGCGGAGGCTGTAAATCTCTGGATGTTATGGTTCCTGTCGTGTCTGTAGCGTAAAACGATGGCTTTCGACTCCTTGGCTGAGGCAAAACCAATGCAGACTGTTCCTTCCGGGACCCCGTCGCTGTCTCCGGGACCGGCAACTCCCGTAGTAGCCACGGCAAAATCGCTGTTTGTAAGAACCCTGACACCTTCTGCCATGGCTATTGCCACTTCCTCACTGACAACTCCGTGTTTTTCAATCAGTTCTGCGGGTACCTTCAGCACATTTTCCTTCACGCCCACGGCATAGGACGTTACACTGCCCATGAAATATGCTGATGCTCCAGGTACCGAGCTGAGCATGGCGGCTATATTGCCTCCCGTGCAGGATTCCGCGCAGCTGACAGTCCAGCCGTTTGACTTGAGAATGCGTCCTGTGACCTCCTGGAGAGTGCTTTCCTCGTGGGCATAAATATATTCGCTTATAATGGAGTCAAGTTTC
>JABUTS010000086.1 GCA_021443565.1 Bacteroidales bacterium
TTATGCCAAGGTGCTGAAGAAGTCTCCGGAGGATTATGCCGCCATCAAGAATTGCTGCGTGATTGCCACCAAGCAGAATGACGCCAAACTTCTGAAGAAGTATCTTCCCCTGCTCGAGAAATACGGCAGCGAGTCCGACAAGGCCACGGCTTCCGCCCGCCTGGCAGCTCTTGCGGCAAAGAAATAAGCATGTACCTGCCGCATTTCATAGCCCGTAAGATTCGCTTCGGCAACGTCATCGCGTTCGTCTGCATCGCGGTCAGTTTCCTCGTGATACTGATAGCGGTGGCGGTTTCTTGCGGCTTCAGGAACGAAATCAGGAGCGGAGTTTCGGCCATCTCCGGTGATGTCCAGCTGGCCCCGCGCTCCATGGACCTGCTGAACGGCTCCGATCCTGTGGACTCCGAGCCTTCATACATAGGCGCAATACGTGCCATCGAGGGCGTGGATTCAATATCCGCAGCAGTCTACAGGGGAGGCCTGGTGAAAACCGACGACGCCGTGCACGGGGTGATATTCAAGGGCATAGGCGGAGTGTCGACCGACAGCCTGCCAATGGCAGTCAGCATACCCCGAAAACTTGCCGACCTGCTTTCTCTCAGTGAGGGAGACAGGTTGGTCTCATATTTCGTGGGTGAAAAGGTGAAGGTCAGGAATTTCAACATAGCCTCTGTATATCAGGAAATCTTGTCCGCCGACGACAAACTGGTCGTATATGCCGACATAGATGACCTGCGACGGCTGAACGGCTGGGAGGCCGATCAGGCGTCCGCAATAGAAATTACTGTCGATCCCGCCCACAGGGACGTGCGGGGGCTCAATTACGTGGAGGAACATGCTGGAACCCTGGCCAGCCTGCTGACGGAGGGAACTGACGAGGATGCTCTCGTGTCCCAGTCGGTGGCTACGAAATATCCCCAGCTCTTCGCGTGGCTGGAACTGATAGACACCAACGTCCTGCTCGTGCTAGTGCTGATGCTCATAGTTGCCGGCTTCAACATGATTTCCGGACTTCTCATCATAATACTCGACAACATTTCCAGAATAGGTCTGCTCAAGGCCTTGGGGATGAGGGATGGAGACATTTCAAAGGCTTTTCTCGAAGTGGCCGCAAGACTGGTCCTGAAGGGAATGCTTGCGGGCAATCTGATAGCGGTCACCTTCTGCCTCGTCCAGGGCTCCACCCATTTCGTGTCGCTTAATCCTGAGAACTATTTCATCGATTTCGTGCCTGTAAGCCTAAGCCTCGGACAGGTGGCCGCGATTGACGTGATTTCCTTTGCCGCGATCATGCTAATGCTTCTTCTGCCCATAAGACTTGTAAGCAGGATAGATCCCGCCCGGACTGTCAGGGCCAATTAGAACTTCCACGGGATGGATTGCGCACATCTTGCGGTAGGTGTTGTAGACAAAGCGGGCATAACCCGAATCCCTCGGAACATTCCCAATTTCCACTGATGCTTCACCCCGGTTGTAGGCCGTCAGCGCATGGAAAAGCAGGTCCTCATTCCTCAGACCCGCTTTCCTGTATCTGGCCTTGAGATGCTCGAAGTAGTCCGTGGCTATGCGTATGTTCGCCTCCTGGTCGTAAACGTTCTCAATCCCGTATTTGCGCAGAGTCTTGCGCAGTAGCTGCATGGTGCCCACACCCCCGGCCTCCGATTCGCAGTTGGCGCAGAACTTCGACTCCGCCCAGGCAATTGCGCACATCATGCGCCAGTCCTCTCCGTATGGCTCGCAGCATTTCTTGAACAACTCATCGTAAGGGGAGAGGCAGTCCACAGTGTCCTTGTTGTCGTAGTGAGGCTTCGGATTGTAGTTACTGGTGAAGCGCCGTATCTGTGCCTCATAATCTCCTGTTTCCGTAGACTTTCCTATCCACCTCTCAATTTCCCTCATGCCCAGTACGTTGCGGTTTGAGACCAGCCACACCGCGTCGCCAATAACCGGGGATCGTCTCCATTTGTCGGAAAATCCTGTCTTCTTCGGCATCACGAGTATGTCCACGCTGCCTTCGAAAAGGGAGTCTGTCCAGTTGCCGGAGGGATATGCCGGATACAACTGGATTTCCATGTTCCTGCTTGCCGCAAAGTCCTGAAGCAGGGCTATGCTGAGGCCTGAGTTGTATCTGCCGGGCCTGTCCTTGACGGCTATGACACAACGCAACGCTCCGTCGTCGAAGGCTTTGACGCCGTGGTCGGAGCTATTGTCCAGAATCAGGCAGGGGACAAGCATGCCGAGAACCATCAGAATGGCCATAAGATTGTACTTCATGGCAGAATACGATTTTAGCGCATGCGGCCTGCGGCACCCCTTCCGCCCGAAGCACCTCTGCCTCCTGCTGCGCCTCCCTTGGAAGAGACTGCGCTTTCGCTGAGGGTATAGAACGGCCAGAATATACCGAGCCTGAGGCATCTTTCGGGCATGATGTAGTTGTGCGCCGAGAAGAAGTCCGCCCTGGCCGAAGGCCATCCCATATTCAGATTGACATACCTTACATATATGCAGCACCTCTTCCACTGGACGTTAGCGAACACGTCAATGTAAGGGCACATCCCGTATTGTTCCGTCCTCTGGTTGTAGAATACCCCGAGCGCCGGGTTGTAGCCCTGCTCGTACCACCTTGTGGACATGGTGGCATTGGCTCCCAACTGCATCTGCATCACATTCTTCTTGACATTGAACTGGATGTAGTACCTGAGTCTTGCGGCGAGCATGGGGAGAGGAAGAACCTCTTCGTTGGAGCTCATCTGGAAGAGTATGTTGTGGTCGAAATGGAAAATCGAGAGCGCGAAGTCCTTGTGGAGTGATGCGCTGAGCACGCTCATAGGGGTGGCGTTCTGCCTTATGACCGAGAGGGAGTCGTAGTAGATGTTGTTAGCCAGCAGGGCATAGCCAACCTCCGCGTCAAGTTTCCATCGTGGAATTGAGAAGTGGCCTTCGATTCTTGTCACCGAGGTCTTGGTGAATTCGTTGTCCCAGCGGGCGTGGTTGGCGTAAAGGTGCTGCTGGTACCAGTCCGGTTCCCTCAAACTGGTCTCGAAACGGGCTCCGAATATCATGGGGCTGTTCCTGTCACGCCTGAAAGGCTTGAAGCGGAGTTCCGCATCGGCTTCCAGAGACATGTCGTTCATCTCGTAGCCTGCGAAACCGTACCATCCCTTCGCGTTCCATGTGAGATAGTCCTTGAACTGTCCTCCGGCTCCCGCATAGGCATATAAAGAGTTCTTTATCACGTTGTTGGCTGGCTTGAGATAGCTGCCCGGCTGGAAGGAGTACCAGTTCCTTATCCTGTCTCCAACACCTGCATTGACGTTTGAGACTATGGCGTCCCTGCTCCAAGGCTGGAGTTTCAGGAATATCTTGTTGTCTATGTTGAGGAACCTCAAGGAGTCGGCCGTTTTTGCCGGATTGAGGAAGAAGTTGCCGCCGTACAGTTCGCTGCCGGTCTTGTCGCTGGACCTGAGCGCATCCTTGTATGACTTGACATAGACCGAATATTCCGAACTTGTACCTATGAAAGCAGACGTGAGGTCGGAATTGTTGGTCGCAAGCGAGTCCTTGATTTTCACGAAGGTGGTGCTGTCGTAGTTAGCGAGGGCGGCGGAGTCGAGCGTAAGCGCGAGACTGTCCCTGACATATAGCTGTGCATCCATCAGCTTCTTCGTCTTGATATTGTTTATGAAGCTGAAAGGAATTCTGTAGGTCTGGTCGAGAAAGATGGTGTTTTTCTTGAGTTTGTTGGATGCCTCGGCGCTTGCGAGTCTGGTCTCGATTTCCTTCGGGTCCACAAGGGTGTCCCTTATCCATTTGTTGTCGACAATGCCGCCGTTTTCATTGCGTTTGACGCTGTTGAAGATGTAGCCGGCATGCATGACGTATTTCTTGCCTATGTGGTTGCCCGAGAATACGAAGGTTCTGTTGTCGGTCTTCTCGTGCTGCAGCCATCCTCCTCCTCCGTAGCGGTGGTATTCGAGGGTGACGTTGGTGGCCGGGGTAATGTTCTGGGTGGTGAGTATCTTTATGTCGTCCTCGGCTTTCTGCTTGGTGGTGAAGAGATTGCCCCAGTATGCGAGTTCAGTGTATGGCGTCTTGGTGTTGTACTGGGGAAGGTTCTCCTTGTTGTATGAATACACGGTGTAAGGGTCATAGAAGCCGGCGCCCTCGGTGTGCTCGCGTTTAAACCAGTTGTAGGTCTGGGCTGCAGAGCCCGCTACTCCGAGGTAGGTTGCCTTGACGTCGTTCCTGTAGAAAGGATAGTCGTTGAAGTGGAAGTTGTAGCTGGTGTCCAGATCGAAGGTTTCCACATTGTTGAAGTCGCTGTCGTGGGTCCATGTGACTATCCTTTTGTACAACATGGAGTCCGGCAGGACATAGGTTTCGAGTATGCGCGGGGTGTCGGTGCGTATGCTGTCCCTGCGAGCCATCTTTTCCTCCTTAAGGTTCAGCACGCTGTCCATCCTGTGCATCTTGGCTTCCATCTTCTTCTGGAAGTGGTATTTCTTGAGGCCATCCTTGTCGAGGCTGGCATACCACTGGGCGAATTTCCATGCGGCCACCTCGGACGAGTCCTTGGTGTAGAGGGAGTCGAGTCTGAAGAGTTCCACGGAATCCGGAATCGCAAGAAGGGAATCCCTGGTCATGACGAGGGTGGCCGAGTCCTTGATTGCCTTGAAGTATTTGAATTTGAAGGGGTCGAGTGTGTCCAGGCCCTCGGGAATCGTGAGTGTGTCCAGCACGCTTATCTGGGGAACGCTGTCTTCCTCCGCTTCGAGAAAGTCTCCGAAGTCGTCGTCGAATCCTTCGCCCGAGGTGGAGTCGGAAACTGTGCCCGAGGCTCCGGTGGAGTCTGCAAGCCCTTCAGTCACAGCGGAAAGAGTGTCTGGGTTCGGGACGATGGCAATGCTGTCAAGCGCGTCGGTGAGGCTGTCCATGGCGGGGGCGGTACTGTCGGAAACAGCCAAGCTGTCGGGAGAGAAAGATACGCGGGAAAGAGCCCTTCCGGCATCTATGCCGAAGGACTGTGCTGCCGCAAACAGGACTAGCGCCGCGGGCAGCAGGAACTTCCTTATTTCCCTGCGATTATCCATAATCACGCAAAGGTAACCAATTTTTTCCTATTTTTGCTTTCCGATTTATTCAGCGGATATCAGTCAGGCCATGGCAGACAATTTTCTTGAAAGGCAGATGGAAGCGTACAGGGAGAAACTCTCCGCAGGCGAACGAAGGAAAAAGGAAGCCTTCGCCCGCAGCATGGCCGCGTACCGTCAGATGCTGGAAGAAAGAAAAAAGGCTGCCGCGACCGGTTCTACAGGGGCTGAAGGGAAGTGACAAGGAGTTTCCCGTTTTCATCAACCCTGAAATTCACATTCCATTTTCCGAACTTCATCCCGTAAATCCGGGAAGCGTCGCTATGATAGCCGGGGCGGGGGTCCTGGGCAAGCACCCGTGTCAGCATTTCCCTTTCGCCGGCGTCCAGACACGTCAGGTCATCACTGAACGCAACATCCAGAGGCTTCCATGGGTTTGCATCCGCGAAACCTCCCCTTGCATCGGGGAAGGCGTCTGCATAGGGCACGTAGGGCTTGATGTCATAGATGGGCGTGCCGTCCATCAGGTCTGCGCCAAGCACATTTATACAAGGTCCGTCGGGGCCTGAAAGCTCTATGCTCTCGATTTCCACGCAGGACAGTCCCAGAGGATTGGGACGGAAAGGGGAACGGGTTGCAAATACTCCCAGAGCCGTGTTGCCTCCCAGCCTGGGAGGACGCACGAGCGCCTGCCAGGAGGCGGTCCCTGAGGAAGCATTGCGTTTCACATTTGCGGAAAATCCCCAGATAAGCCACAGGCGGTCAAAGCCTTCCAGCCCTCTCAGCGCATCCGTGTTCCTGAATTCCGGCTCGAATACTATCGTACACCTCACCGGGACGAGACCACTTTGGCGGGGAATGCCGAATTTCTCCCCGAAAGGGGCTCGCATACAGGCTATGGGGGTGATTTCCATGCTCTTGTAATCAATAAGGGTGACAGGAATCCGTGTTTCCGTGTCACCCCATATCCTAAAGTTTGTCGAAATCCACTTCTGAATTTCCGAAATCCTCGCGGATTTCAATGCCTTCCTGACTGCATCTTTCCTTGATGAAGTCCACGACTTCCTGCAGACCCGCAGCGAATTTCTGGAAGTCCTCCTTGTAGAGGAAAATCTTGTGCTTGTCGAAAATGAATCTGCCGTCGCGGTCCGTCCTGCGCTTGCTTTCAGTTATGGTGAGATAGTAATCCTTTCCCTTTGTGGCCTTTACATCGAAGAAATATGTCCTCTTGCCAGCCCTTACTGGCTTCGAATAAACATCCTCTCCCGCGCGGTCCTGGAACTGCGCCCCGTCGTAATCCTCTCTGTACATATTTACATGGTTTTTATACACGACAAAGTTATGCAAATTTCTCAAAGTTGGCTATCTTTGCGGGGATTTTTTGTTCCATACAAAACCGTCAGATCATGTTAAATAGAAGAATTCTCCGAATGAAGGCTTTCAAGGTCCTCTTCAGCAGCGTATTCAGCAGGGGAACGGAGAACGAGGCATCTCTCGCGAGCCTCGAATCCGAGCTCGACCTATCGTCAGAGGCTGCACGCGACCTGTATATCTTCATGCTCGGAGCAGTGACGCCTCTCACCCGCATAGCATCGTCGCGGATTGAGGCGGCAAGGAACAAACTCAAGCCTACTGAGGAAGACCTCAATCCCAATACCAAGTTTGCCGACAACAGGCTGTCAGTCATTCTCGACGAAAGTCCGGATTTCCAGAAGATTCTCAAGAAGAAGGGCTTCAGCTGGCAGAATTACGAGCTGATACTCAAGAGGGTGCTTGACAGCGCAGGCAAAAAGCCCTGGTTCAGTCAGTACATGGATTCGCCGAAGTCGTCCCTGAAGGATGACTGCCAGCTTTTCGTAAAGATTTATGAGGAGGAATTTCTTGAAATAGACGAGCTTTATTCCGTACTTGAGGAAAAGTCGCTTTACTGGAACGACGACATAGCATATGCCCTCTCATGGTGTTGCCGCACCTTCCTCTCAATCTCCAAGGAAGGGCGCTGGAGCGTCCCTGAAGTATATGTACCCGCTTCGAAGGACGAGGGCGGCCGCAAAAGCGACAGGGATTTCGTACACAGCCTCCTCAGAAGCGCATACGCCAACTATGACAGATTCGCCGCACTTGTCAGCGACTATGCAAAGGGCTGGGACAGCGACCGTCTCTCAAGCATGGACGTATGCCTCGTGGTCATGGCGCTTTCCGAAATAGTCACCTTCCCCGACCTCCCAGTAAACGTCTCGATTAACGAATACGTCGAGATTTCAAAGTGCTACTGCTCGCCCAAGAGCACCGGCTTCATCAACGGCATACTCGACCGTCTCGTGAAGAAACTCGCTTCCGAAGGCGAAATCAACAAGTTTTAACAAAACATCCGTACTTATATGAACACTCTTTTCGTAACACTTCAGGCGGCCGCTCCCGCACAGCAGGGCGGCGGCATGTCAATGATCATCATGATAGTCCTTCTTTTTGCTGTCATGTATTTCTTCATGATCAGACCTCAGAAGAAGCAGCAGAAGGCTCTTCAGGAATTCAGGAACTCGCTCAAGAGGGGAGACAAGATTGTCACCATAGGCGGCATTTACGGCACCGTTGACGAGATTATGGAGAACAAGCTCGTGATAATCGTCGACAAGGACGTCAAGCTCCGCGTTTCAAAGAACGCTGTCCAGAAGGATTTCGACCAGAACGCAGAGACTCCTCAGGCAAAGCAATAAATTCCGGATACGGGCATGAAGCTTCATCCAGGAATCCGGACTTTCTTCCACGGATTGTCCGACCAGCTCAAAGGGAGAGATACGGCAGTTTTCCTGCTGTCTCTCCTTTTGGCATTCAGTATCTGGATGATACACAATCTTTCGCTCAAGTATAACGCCACCGTGACCGTGTCGCTGTATATCGAGTCTTCCCTCAAGGGCCACTCGGCGCAGTCTTCCGGTTTCAGTGACGTGACCGCCCATTGCCGGGCAAGGGGATACAGCATCCTGGGCTTCAGGTCCCGCCGTTCCGGCAAGCCGGTGAAGCTCATGGTTCAGCCGAATTCCCTGCATCACAAAGGCGGCGAGATGTACTATATGCTGCCCAATGACCTCATGGAGTATTCCTATGAGATTTTCGGAGATGGGGTGACGGTGGATTTCTTTGCGAACGACACCCTCTGGTTCCGCTTTCCCGTCGAGAACTTCAAGAAGGTTCCCGTCGTGATGGAAGGGGAAATCCGGTGCAGGGAGCAGTACACGCCTATGTCCGCCATGGTTTTCGAGCCGGATTCCATACTTGTCTACGGCGATCCCATCCATATTGAGAGCGTGAACGAGGTGAAGACGGAGAGGCTGTTCCGCACCGACGTCTGCAGTAGCATACACGGAACCACCTCGCTGAGGAAGATTCAGGGTTTGCGTTTTTCGGAAACGCAGGTGGGCTATTCCATGACCGTGACGCGCTTCGTGGAAGTTCCGACAGAGGTCAAGGTGAGTACACGCAACGTGCCAGAAGGCAGGACATTGGGAGTTTACCCTTCGAGCGTGACTGTGCTGGTGCGCTGTCCTTTCCCGATGACTTCGGACCTTACGAGGGGAATAAGGGTCTATGTGGACTATAGGGACTATGTCCAGTCGCTGAGCGGTAAGGTGCAGTGCAAGGTCGTGAACGTGCCTTCGGGAGTGATTTCATGCTCCTTGCCTGTGGAATATGTCAGCTGCTCGCTCGAGTGATGGCTCCTGTTCTGATAATCACGGGCGGGATAGGCAGCGGCAAGTCGACTGTTGTCAGGCTGCTGCTGGAAATGTATCCGCGTGCGGCGGCATATTGCGCTGACCAGCGTGCGAAGGAACTGTACCTAAGCCGCGAAGGGCTGCTTGAAGCCATTGAAGAGGCCTTGGGTACATGTCTGCGTCCCGAAGGACATTTCGTGCCGGCCCTGATGGCTTCGAGGATATTCGGGGATGAAAAGGCTGTGGAGGCGGTGGAGAAACTGCTTTTCCCTGCCATCAAGGAGGATTTCGCGGCTTTTGCAGGGTCGGGAACTGCCTGCGGTGCGCCCTTCATAATCTTCGAGTCTGCCACGGTGCTGGAAAAGGAGGCTTTCGAGGGTTTCGGTGACAAGGTGTTCCTGGTGGATGCCCCGCTCGAAACTCGTTTGGCAAGGGCTTGCATGAGGGACGGCGCCTCGAGGGAGGAGGTGCTCGCAAGAATGGAAAAACAAAGGCTGATGAATGCCTTTTCTCAAGGAACTTTAACTAAATTTGCAGACGGCTCGGCCCTGCAGAGGGCTGCATCAAGGGTGGACGAGGTCATTCACAACGATTCCACCGAGGATGTGCTCAGGGAAAGGCTTGCCGCAGCCGTAAGCAGATCAATGAATTTATAAATGAAAACAGACCTTACCAAAATCCTGTCAATTTCAGGTCAGAGCGGACTTTTCCGCTATGTGAACCAGGCACGTAACGGCGCCATTGTCGAGGCGCTTGCAGATAACAAGAGAAGCATGTTCGGAATGAACAGCAGAATCACCACCCTCGAGGATATCTCCATTTACACTGATGAGGGCGAACTCAAACTCAGGCAGGTGTTTCTCAAACTCAAGGAGGTGCTCGGCGATGCCGAGGCTCCGTCTCCCAAGAGCGACCCGGAGGTACTCAAGGCTCTTTTCGGGAAGGCTGTTCCCGATTATGACCGCGACCGCTTCTATGTCTCGCACATGAAGAAGGTTGTGGACTGGTACAACAATCTTGTCCGCTACGCTTCCCTCGATTTCACCGATCCGGAGGAGGAGCAGGAAGAGGCTGCAGAGTAATCCCGCTTCATGCCCTTGAAACCGACTCTCCAGATATTAACTTTGGGGTGCTCCAAGAACAATGTGGACTCGGAGCACATACTTGCGTGTCTCGAGGACAGATATGAGATAGTGCCCGAGAGCGAGTTTCGTGCGGTGGACTGGCTGCTGGTCAATACCTGCGGCTTCATTGGCGACGCGAAGGAAGAGTCGGTCCAGGCCATCTTGGAGCAGGCTGGGCGCAAGAAGGCGGGGGAAATAGGCAAACTTGTGGTTTTCGGATGTCTGTCACAGCGTTATGCGGACGAGATGCCGGCTCTTGTGCCTGAAGTTGATGCCTGGTTCGGTGCCAGGAATTTCAAGCCTCTGGTCGAATATCTCGGAGTGGACATGGATCCTCTCAAGACACCGCGCAGGCATATTTCAGGGGCTTCCCACTACGCTTACCTCAAGATTTCCGAAGGCTGCGACAGACGCTGCTCCTATTGCGCCATTCCTTTCATCAGGGGCGCGCACAAGTCCGTCCCTATGGAACAGCTTGTCGCCGAGGCATCTGCACTCGCTGAAAAGGGAGTCAGGGAACTCATTCTCATAGCCCAGGACACCACATTCTACGGGCTTGACCTTTACCGCAGGAGGGCACTTGCCGAACTGATTGAAAAGCTGTCGGAGATAGACGGAATAGAATGGATCAGGATTCACTATTCCTATCCGGCGGATTTCCCTCAGGACGTTCTTGACCAGATGGCGCATAATCCCAAGGTTTGCAAATACCTGGACATTCCTCTCCAGCACATAGCCGACACCGTGCTTGACAATATGCACAGGCATGTGGACGGGAAATGGACGAGGGAACTTATCGCCAAACTTCGCGCGGAGGTTCCGGGTGTGGCGCTGAGGACGACTATGATAGTCGGCTTCCCGGGCGAGGGGAGGAAGGAGTTCGCGGAACTGCTCCGTTTCGTGGAGGAGACAAGGTTTGAAAGGCTGGGTGCATTCAAGTATTCGGAGGAGGAAGGAACGTTCGGCGCAGAGAATTTCAATGATAGTGTCACTTCACGCACGAAGCAGTCAAGGCTTGACAGGCTGATGGAGCTCCAGGGGGCTATCTCGCTGGAATTCAATAAGTCGCGTATCGGAAGCGAACTGAAGGTGATTGTGGATGATTTCTCCGACGGCATTTTCGTGTGCCGCAGCGAGTATGATTCTCCAGAAGTCGACGGGGAGATACTGGTCAGGCATGATCCCGGCATGATGGGAGATGCCGATCCGTATTCGCTGATAGGTGAATTTATCAAGGTGCGCGTCACTGCCGCAGATGAATATGATCTCACCGCAGATTTTGTAGATTATGAAGAATAATGCCTTCCCGACTGCCCGCATAGCCGGGGCCTTTGCTGTTTTCGCGACTATGCTTGTTGCGTGCAGTCCGCTTTCGTATACCCTGCAGCTTGAGATGAACGAGCCTTCCGCTTCGGGGCTGGTACTTAACGGCAAGTCTATGGCTGTGGCTTTCGTTCAGGAGCCGGATGATACCTGCTTCGCGGCTTCTCTTGCGGATGGTTTTGCATATAAGCTTGAAACTGAATATTTTGACGGGGAGGAGTCTGTGCCTGTCTTCATGATGGAAAAGAAGGAAGGAGCGGATTATTCTGCAAAGGATACCCTCGTGGCGCTGATCATGGACACTGAGGCGGACGTGGTTTTCCTGATAGAGCCCGAGCTCCCAGCAACCGATGCGGGCCAGATGGCGCTTCCGGGGATTGAGAAGTTCATGATGAATCTTCATGTCTATGATTCCATGGAGCCTTCTGACCAGGTTCTGAATTATTCCGGCAGGACGGCTTTCAAGCCGGATGCCCTTCATGCCTTCCAGTGCGGAGTGCGTTCTGCCGTCTCTTTCCTTCCCGTTTGGGAACAGCAGTCGTTCTCCTTCTATTATTATGACGAGGCGGCGAGCCTGGCGGTTGCGGATTCGCTGGTCACTACTTATGACTGGAAGGCTGCTGTCAGCGGTTGGATGGGGCTTCTCAAGACCCGCAACCTGCAGAAGAGGGCATGCTATGAATATGACATAGCACTTGGCTGCTTCATGCTCGGACAGAACAAACTGGCAGGTGAGTGGCTTGACAGGGCTGACGCAGACTATGCTCTGGCACTTTCTCCGGGCCTACGCAAAAGAATTGACGCCCGCCTCGGCCGCTGATTTTCATATTGTCCCCGGTTATCCCAAACTCTCGTCTCCCCATACGTATACGCCAACGGTTGCGTCGGCGGCCGCTTCTTGCGTCATCCGAAGTGCAACGAGGCATCTTCCATCATGTCCACCATCGGACACCATCAGTTAGCTCATGCTCCACCATCCACTATCGGTAGCGGCGGCGTGGTCGGAGGCTTAACCTGTCATCCTGAGGAGAAGCCGAAGGATCTTCTTGTATAAATTC
>JABUTS010000158.1 GCA_021443565.1 Bacteroidales bacterium
GAGGAGAATGCATACAAGAGCAGATTCTTCACCTTCGACGGGAAGGGACGCAAGGTCGTGACGGGTAAGATGGATCCGGACCAGCAGGCTGCATGGGATAGGCACTATCTGCCCATCATAAGGGAGTTCAAGGAGAAGAAACCTGAGGGCAGGGAACTCTACGAGTGGAAATACCAGCGATACATGCACGACTACTGCAGTGTAATCCATTCCGTGGACCGCAACGTGGGCCGTGTTTACGACTACCTGAAGGAACATGGCCTACTCGAGAACACCCTCGTTGTCTACACTTCAGACCAGGGCTTCTTCATGGGCGAGCACGGCTACTTCGACAAGAGGTTCATGTATGAGGAAAGCTTCCGCACCCCTCTCGTGGCAAGGCTTCCCGACTGCCTGAAACGCAAGGCTGAAACCCCTGCGGAGAGTATGGAAGTTCATGGTCCGGGGTATGGCCACCGGAGGGGAGACATAGACGGATTCGTCCAGAACATAGACCACGCCGCCACCTTCCTTGACCTGGCGGGTATTGAAATTCCCGATGACATCCAGGGCGAGAGCTACCTGCCCCTGCTCATGGGAGAAAAGGCTTCAAAGGTTCGGACCCGCCATGAAGGCAGGGGCTGGAGGCAGGCTCTTTACTACCATTATTACGAATATCCTGCAGAGCATGCCGTCCGCAGGCATTATGGAGTGCGTACCGAAAGGTATTCCCTCATGCACTTCTACAACGACATTGACGAGTGGGAACTTTTCGATCTCTCCGAGGATCCTCAGCAGATGCATAACATATACGGAAAACCGGGCACAGAGGGAACTGTGACCCGGCTCAGGGAAGAGCTTGTGCGTCTTCAGAAGCTTTATGACGATCCTATAATCGAGAAAAACGGATTCTGAAAAACGGCTTGACAGGGAGTCCTGCCAAGCCGTTTGTTCGAATGTCATTTGTACATGAACCTTCTGATGCTGCCCTTAGGAGTCTTTGAGAAAGGTTCGAAACGAATCTCAAAATCGTGGATGGCAGAGTAGCCCGGAATCTCGCTGTTGAGTTTGATGATGTTCTGGCGCATGATTGCCTCAAGGCTTGCCGCATCGATGTTGTTGTTTGACGCAAGGTCCACGTTGGGGACGATGAGAGCAGTGAGTTTGCTGTCTCTCTGGACTATGAGGGATTCCGCAACGTAAGGGAGCTGGTTGAGTATGACCTCGACTTCCTCGGGATATACGTTCTGGCCGTTCTCCGAAAGGAGCATGTTCTTGCAGCGGCCCACAAGGAAGAGAGTGCCGTCCGCGTCTATGGTGCCCACGTCTCCGGTGTGGAACCATCCGTCCTCCGTGAAAGCGGCATCGGTTGCCTCTTGGTTGCGGTAGTAGCCCTTGAACACTGCAGGACCCTTGACGAGAAGTTCTCCCGGGATGCTTGCCGGGTCCGGGGACAATATCTTGGTGGATACGCACTTGGCGGAGTATTCACCGCAGGACTTGAGTTTGTAGCTGCCCACCTTGCCCGCAGAGATGAGAGGCGCGGTCTCCGTCATGCCGTAGCCTGTGATGAAAGGCACGTTGAGTTTCTTGGTGAGAAGTATCTCGAGGTCTGAAGGAATGGCTGCACCGCCTGTGACGAACACGTTGATGTTGCCGCCGAGAGCCTCGAGCACCTTGTCTCTGAGCATGGCGCAGAATTCGGGATTGTTCTCGTAGTCGTCGAGCTTTGCCTTGCCTTCAGGGGTGTGGATGTACTCTCCGACGGTGTATTCGATGAATTTCATGAAGATGAGAGGCACCGCGAAGAATATTCTCGGCTTGGTCGCGTTCATGGCATCCTTGACGTTGGCAGGAATAGGCGGAATGCCGAGCACCACCGTGTGCATGCCTATGGTGATAGGGATGATGGCGTCGCAGGTGAGGCCGAAGATGTGGGCGAACGGAAGAATGCTGAGGTAAGTCTCTCCTTCGTAGTACGGGAAGAGCTCGAGTATGGCCTCCACGTTGACGCTGAAGTTGCCGGCCGAGAGCATCACGCCCTTAGGATTGCCTGTGGAGCCGGATGTGTACATTATTGCGATGATGTCATCCTCGTCGAGGTCGGCATAAACGACGTCCTCCTTCTGTATGCCCTGAGGGTATTTCTGCGCATAGAGCGCCTCGGCTCTTTCCACGGCTGCCTTGTAGTCGTCGCCGGCATGGAGCAGTTCCATGGTGTTGGCATCGTAGATTGCAATCACGTTCTCCAGTTTGGAGGTATCCATCTTGGAGAAGGTGTTCTTCTCGGTGTAGAGGATGCGGCTGCCGGAGTGGTTCACGAGGTTGACAACGTCCTGTGGGATGAAGCCGTTGAAAAGCTGGACAGTCACGAAACGGCCGGTGATGCCAGCCATGAAAAGTTTGATCCAGTTGCTGCTGCTCTTTGCGTTGATGGCGATTTTGTCGCCTTCGCCAAGGCCTGCTTCCTTCCAGATGAACTGGAGCTTCGCGATGTCGTCTGCGACTTCGCGGTAAGTCTGATCGGACTTTCTGAAATCGCCGAGAGCCGGGGTGTCCCAGCAGCGGCGCATGGTCTTCTCAAACGTTTTGGTCAAGATTTCCATAAAGTATGTTTGTGTATAAAGTGTGTTTGGTAATGCAAATATAGATATTTTTTGATTTCCTTTGCACCATGATAAGATTCAAGGCAGCATTATTGGACCTCGACGGCACCCTTTTGGACACCGAAGGTCAATATACATGGTTCTGGGGAGGCATACTTGAAGAATATATACCCGAGAAGGCCCATCTTCTTCCGCAGATGAAGGGCCGCACCCTCCGTACCATTTTCGATGAAATGTTTCCGGAATTGAGGGTGGCGCAGAGGGATATCGAGAGGAGGCTGGTGGAGTTCGAGATGAACATGTCTTTCCCTTTCATACCAGGCGCGGAGGAGTTCGTGAAGGATATAAAGGCCCATGGCGTGAAGTGCGCCGTGGTCACGAGTTCCAGCGAGGGAAAGATGGCGAACGTGCTGGGAAAGAGGGGAGAGTTCATGTCGCTTTTCGACGAGATACTGACGGGAAACATGTTCAAGGCCTCCAAGCCCGATCCTCACTGCTATAACCTCGGCGCGCAGGTGCTGGGCTTTCCCAAACATGAGTGCGTGGTGTTCGAGGATGCGTTTACGGGGCTGGCTGCCGGCATGGCTTCCGGAATATACACCGTGGGTCTGGCTACCGAGAATCCCCGCGAGCTTATCGAAAGCCGCTGCAACCATGTTTTCGACAGTTTCGAGGGCGTATCCTGGGAGTCTGTGGAAGCCCTGCTTCACTGACGTTTTTTGCCTTCCGCCCGTAAGGGAATACCCATAATATTATTATTTTTGCAAGGTAACGCAAAACCTTACAGATGCTGACCATATACTGCAGGAATACTGGTACTTCCAAGACCTTCCCGGAGGGAACCTCCCTTCTGGAAATGCTTCCGGAATTTGAATTTGAAAAGCCTTACCGCATAATCTCCGCTAAGGTGAACCATGTCTCCCAAGGCCTGAAATTCAGGGCCTACAACAACAAGGAGGTGGAGTTCCTCGACGCATCGGAATATAGCGGGATGAGGGTGTACAGGCGCTCCCTGTCCTTCCTTTTCTGCAAGGCGGCAAGGGATGTGATACCCGGCTCGAGAGTCCACATAGGACATGCCATATCCAACGGCTATTACTGCCGGCTTTTCAAGCCGGACAATTCTCCGGTCAGCGACGGGGATGTCAGCCTCATCAAGGCAAGGATGCAGGAGATAGTGGACAAGGACCTTCAGTTTCGCCGCCAGGACATCTCCACCGACGAGGCCATACGGATTTTCCGCGACAGGGGCATGCTCGACAAGGTCAAGCTGTTCGAGACCAACGGCGAGGTATATACCGATTATTATACCCTCGGGGACAGCCCCGACTACTACTACGGCAGACTGGTCCCTTCCGCTTCATATCTTGACGTCTGGGACATATTGAGATTTGCTGACGGTATACTGCTGAGGGTTCCCGATTTCAAGCATCCTGACCGTCTCGCAAGGATGGTCGATGAGCCCAAGACTTTCGAAGCCTTCTCGGAGAGCACCCGTTGGAACCGTATCATGGACCTTGAAACGGTGGGAGACGTGAATCTTGCCATACGCAGGGGCTCTGCCAGCGAACTTATACAGGTCGCTGAGGCTCTTCAGGAAAAGAAGATAGTCCAGATAGCCGAAGAAATAGAGAGACGCCACAACGATGAAGGACTGAAGCTGGTGCTGATAACCGGCCCGTCAAGCTCGGGCAAGTCAACTTTCTGCAAGAGGCTCTCGATTCAGCTGAAAGCCTGCGGAATCAGGCCCGTGAGCGTGTCTACCGACGATTATTTCGTGAACAGGGTGGAAACCAAACTGCTTCCCGACGGCAGTTACGACTTCGACAATTTCGACACCGTGGACCATGATTTCCTCCAGTCGGACCTCCTGAAGATGCTCGGTGGCGAGACTGTTGATGTCCCGGAGTATAATTTCGTCACGGGCCTCAGGGAATTCAACGGAAAGAAACTGTCCATAGATGACAATACGGTGATACTTGTGGAGGGCATACACGCCCTTAACAGGCTTCTGACTGACAGAATACCGGAGGAACTGAAATTCAGGATTTTCATCAGCACCTTGACCAGCACCCCGCTGGACGACCACAACTGGATACCTACCAGCGACAACCGCCTGCTCCGGCGCATAATCAGGGACTATCGCAACGGCTCCTTCACCCCTCGCCAGACCATAAGCCAGTGGCCTAAGGTGCGAGCTGCTGAGGAAACATGGATAAAGCCCTACAAGGAGGACGCGGACGTGATGTTCAATTCGGCATATCTCATAGAATTTGCCGTGCTTCGGAACTACGCGGAGCCTCTGCTGCTGAGCATACCCAAGAACTGCCCGGAATACAGCGAGGCCCATCGCCTGCTGAAGTTCATCCACTACTTCACCCCTGTTTCCGACAGGGAAATACCGGCAACCTCTCTCATGAGGGAATACATTGGAAATAAATAAGATATTATATGGCAAACTACAGATGGAATTTCTGCAAGATCGGGGGCGTGACCCGCGTGAGCATTACAAAAGGTGAGGATATAGCCCACCTTGAAGAACTTGATCAGAAGATGTGGACAGCGCTGAGCTGCCCTGTGAACGGCCTTGAATTCGATACGGCAACTCTGGCTCTGCTTGATGCCGACAACGACGGCAAGATACGAGTGAATGAAGTCGTTGCCGCGTCCAAGTGGCTGGGTGCAGCCCTGAAAAACCTCGATTGCCTTCTCACGGGAGACGAGGCCCTTCAGCTTTCGGCAATCAACGGGGAAACCGAGGAAGGCGGCAAATTGCTTGCAAGCGCCAGTCAGGTGCTCGCGAACCTTGGAAAGGCTGATGCAGATGCCATTTCCGTTGCCGACACCTCGGACAGCGTGGCTATTTTCGCCAAGACCCGCTTCAACGGCGACGGTATCATCACCGCATCTACTGCCGAAGACGAGGCTCTCAAGGCTCTCATCGCCGACATCATCACGGTGACAGGTGCGCTCAAGGACCGCAGCGGCGAAGACGGAGTGGACGAGGCGAAGATAGAGGAATTCTATGCTGCCTGCGCTGACTACTCTGCCTGGAAGGCTGCTGCTGAGGCTGATGAGAAGAACATATTCCCGTTTGGGGCCGACACCGAGGCCGCCTTTGCTGCATGCGAGGCTGTCAAGGCCAAGGTCGCCGACTATTTCATGCGCTGCAAGCTTGTCGGATTCAACGCAGGAGCTGCCCCCGTGCTTGACGTGTCGGTTGACAAGATACAGACCATCAGCGGCAACGACCTTTCGTCATGTGCCGAAGAAATCGCATCATACCCTCTTGCACGCGTCACCGATAGCAAACTTCTTCCTCTCACCGGACTCAACCCCGCATGGGCAGCTGCATTCGAGGCGGTGAAGACTCTCGCGCTGGGCAAACTCGCGGAGAAGGAGGCCATAAGCGAGGACGAGTGGAACGGAGTTCTCGCCAGTTTCGCACCATATACCGCATGGAAGGAAGCGAAGAAAGGCGCGGCTGTGGAAGCCCTCGGTGACGAGAAGGTCGAGGCCATAGTCAAGGCTGCTCAGAAGGATGCCCTCCTCTCTCTCGTGGCCCAGGACAAGGCGCTTGAGGCAGAGGCGGCAGCAATAGCCGACCTCGACAAACTGACCCGTCTGCACAGGGATTTCGCGAAGCTCCTGAACAACTTCGTGACCATGAGCGACTTCTATTCCAATGACAAACTCGCGATCTTCCAGGCGGGCCGCCTCTACATAGACCAGAAGAGCTGCGACCTCTGCGTGAAGATTGCCGATATGGGCAAGCAGGGTGACGTGGCGGTGCTCAGCGGGCTCTACCTCGTATACTGCACCTGCACCTCCAAGACCAAGGGCCAGACCATCAATATCGTGGCAGCCCTCACAGACGGAGATACGGACAATATCCGTGTCGGTATGAACGCCGTCTTCTACGACCGCGACGGAGTTGACTACGACGCAGTAGTCACCAAGATAGTTGACAATCCTATAAGCATACGCCAGGCTTTCCTTTCACCTTACAAGAAACTCGGACGCTTCATCTCTGAAAAGATAGAGAAGAGCGCGGCTGAGAAGGAAGGAAAGGCTACAAGCAACCTCATCTCGAAGGCAGACAACATTTCCGTGCCTACGACTGAAGAGGAAGCAAAGGCGGCGGCAAAGCCCGCACCTTTCGACATAGCAAGATTTGCCGGCATTTTTGCTGCCATAGGCATGGCAGTGGGCTTCATCGCCCAGGCTCTGGTAAGCTTCGCAAACGGTGTCACCTCGCACTGGTACGTGCTTCCTCTGCTCGTTATCGCCGTGATAGTGCTCGTATCAGGCCCTTCGATGTTCCTTGCATGGCTCAAGCTCCGCAAGCGCAACCTCGCTCCTGTGCTCAACTCCAACGGCTGGGCTGTCAACTCGCACCTGCTTGTGAACACCCGCTTCGGCTCTACACTCACCAACCTTGTCAGTTTCCCAGTCGTCAAGGCAAAGGACCCGTACGAAAAGCCTGGCAAGGGCCTTCGCACCACGATATGGATACTCGTCCTGCTCTGCGGCATATTTGCAGCCCTTTTCTTCACTGACAGCCTCCGCTGCGTTGGCCTTCCTTTCCACAAGGAGGACGTGGAGGAAGTCATTGAGGAGCCGGCTCCTGCGGAGGAAGACGCTCCTGAGGAGGAGGCTGCGGCTGAGACCGCGACGGAAGAAACTCCTGCTGAATAGGCTCTTGACATATGCTGAAGAAACGATTCCTGGAAGTCTGCTGCAGCAGCCCGGAAGACGTGCTTGAGGCGATACTCGGCGGTGCATCCAGGGCTGAACTCTGCGCAGACCTTTCCATAGGGGGAATCACCCCTCCGGAGGAATGGATCAGGAAGGCCCTTGACATGTCTCTAAGACTCACGGGTAGAAATTTCAATGTGAATGTTCTGATCCGGCCTCGTGGCGGAGACTTTGTCTTCAATGAGGCCGAAATCGAGGAAATGCTCTCATCCATAAGACTTTGTAAGAGCCTTGGAGTCAATGCTGTCGTAATAGGCTGTCTTGACGCTAAGGGAGATGTGGATATGGTTGCCATGCGCAGACTTGTGGCGGAAGCCCGTCCGATGCAGGTGACTTTCCACAGGGCCTTTGACGTATGCCATGACCCTCTCAATGCCTTTGACGACATACTCGCCCTCGGATGCGACAGGCTTCTGACCTCCGGACAAGCAGCTGACGCATACGCCGGGCGTGAACTGATAGCCGAACTGGTCCGCAGGGCCGGCGGCAGACTCAGGGTGATGGCAGGTTGTGGTGTACGCCCGTCCAACATCGCCGCCATAGAAAAGGCCACAGGCGTCTTTGAATTCCATTCGTCATCACATGGCCCGTCAGGGGTGACCGACAGGGACGTGGTCGCCGCGATGGTCAATAAATAACATTGATATGATCAACCCTTCGACATTGTTCGCAAAGCTTGCTGCAGGAGCCCTCATGCTCGCAGCCGTCGTTTCATGTTCAAAAGATGCTGACCAGGCAGCGCTCGAAGCCCGCAGGGTGGCTCTTCCCGAATTCGAGGAAGCAGTGTTCTCAAAACTTGCCGGAATCACCGACCCTCAGGAGAGCAGGTACATGACTTTCCTGTATGCATGGATGCCTGTTCCCGACATGGCTTCAAAGGATGTTGACTACTATCTTGCCAACACCCGCTCTGCGCTTGAGGTGCGCGAGAAGATGGGCTGGAACATTCCGGAGAGGGAATTCCGCCACTTCGTGCTTCCGGTGAGGGTAAACAATGAGAATCTTGACGATTTCAGGACGATCTATGCTGAAGAACTCTGCGAGAGGGTGAAGGGTATGTCGCTTTATGATGCGGCCCTTGAAATCAACCACTGGTGCCACGAGAAGGCGACCTATCATCCATCTGACGGACGTACTTCTTCTCCGCTCGCCACAATCTCAACAGGTTGGGGACGCTGCGGCGAGGAGTCCGTGCTGGGAGTTGCCGCGCTGCGTGCAGCCGGCATACCTGCGCGTCAGGTCTATACTCCGCGCTGGGCGCACACCGACGACAACCACGCGTGGGTTGAGGTGTGGGTTGACGGCACATGGCATTTTCTCGGCGCCTGCGAGCCGGAGCCAAAGCTTGACATGGCTTGGTTCAACGATCCGGTGTCACGGGCCATGCTGCTCCATACCAAGGTCTACGGCAATTATGTGGGGGATGAGGACGTAATCGAGCGCAACGACGTGTATACCGAAATCAATGTGATAAGGAACTACGTCAACGCGAGGAAACTTGTCGTTACCGTGAAGGATTGCGACGGTGCTCCTGTGAAGGATGCTGATGTCGAGTTCAGGATATATAATTACGCGGAGTTCTACCGCGTGGCAAGTTATAAATCAGACGCGGACGGGCATTCTTCTCTCGATATAGGAATGGGTGACATGCTTGTATGGGCAAGGAAGGACGGACGCTTCGGCTTTGCGAAGGCTCTTGCGTCCGAGTCCGCCGTCGAGGTGGTGCTTGACCACAATGTCGGCGAGGCTTTCAGTGCGGATATAGACATCGTGCCTCCTCCTTCCAATCCTCTCAAGTCTTCGGCTACCGAGGAGGAAATCAAGGCCAATACCGAGCGTTTCAACCGCGAGAATGAGATGAGGGATGCGGCTCATGTCTTCCCTGCGGACGGCTGTCCTCAGGCATACGGCAACTGGAAGACTATAGTCACCTTCCGCGAAAATGCTGCTGCCGCAGGGCTTTCCGAGAATGCCGATAAGGTGCTTGCGGGCCTGAGCATCAAGGATTTCCGTGACGTGAGCCTCGAAGCCCTTATGGATGCCCTTCCTTTCGGCGTTAGCCCGAGGGTAGAACTGGAGAGGCTGGAACCATATTTTCAGGTCATAGGCGAGGGCCTTGATTTCAATGAGCCTTCACAGGTCAAAGACTGGATAGCGGAAAATATACGCATAGTCGAGGGACTCAATCCGAACAACCTCAGGATGGCTCCTTCAGATGTCTGGAAATTCAGGGTCGCAGACCCGCGTTCAAGGGACATTTTCTATGTCGCCTTGTGCCGTCGCTTCGGCATGACTGCCGATTATGACGCCGTAAATTCCCGCCCGGCAGGCGATGACCTCAGGGCTGCCGGCTCTCTAAGGGTAAGTTACACCCCTTCACAACACAATCCAGATCCGGAATATTACAGACATTTCTCTCTATCCGCCATGGATGATGGCAGCCCTTCGCTGCTCAGTTATGAGGACAGCGACGAGGGTGGCGTACCTCCACGCTGGAGCAACCTTCTCGACCCTTCCCTGAAACTCAGCACCGGCTCATATCTCCTTGTCACCGGTACCCGGAATGCAGACGGCAGCGTGCTTGCCCATCTTGAATTCTTCAACATTGATGAAGAGGCTGTAACTGAAATACCTTTCATCATGCGCAGTTCCGACGAAGGCATAAGCGTGATAGGCAACATGGACCCTGAACACTCCGTAAATCTTGAGAGCGGAAGCAGCACTCTCCTGGCAGCCGGAGGTCGTGGCTACTGGCTCATCGCCGTGACTGGCTACAAGGACGAACCTACGACTCATGCAGTGCGACAGATGACGGCCATCTCAGATGTCCTGAACTCCTGGGGCAGGCCGGTGTTTGTGCTTGGAAAGGCACAACCTTCCGGCCTTGAGAACATGATCAGAGGCAATGACGACGACAAGGCAGTACTTGCCATGCTCACTTCAGGGTGCAAGTCTGAATCGCTTCAGCTTCCGGTCATCGCCCTCTGCGACAGTTTCGGACGCATAGTCTATTTCTCCCAGGGTTACAATACCTCTCTCGGTGAGGAACTTAAGAAGGTAACCTCCAGGCTTTAACGCTCTTCTTCGTCTGTGTCGAAGATTTTCTTCGCCGCTTCCTTGCGAAGTTTGAGCCTTTCTTCAGGACTAATTGAGTAACAACAGTCAATTTTTGCCATCATTTTGCTGTGGCGCATTTTGGCCTCACGCTCTTTTTTCCACATGGCCTCTGCGCCCTCTTTAGTGGTGCAGAATTCCATGCTGTTGTCGATATGGAATGCCCTTGAGGTTCCCTTTACATCAATGTTCGCACCGATGAAATGGAACTCCCAGCCGAGTTCTTTCAGGACGTCTATGGTCCCGGCCACCTGTTTGAAGGTGTAGCGGCGTGATGCATTCTCCATGCCGTCGGTTATAATTGTCACGGAGCCTATGGCGTCCCGGTTGTTGCCAATTGTTGCCTTGAGGTCAGCCAGGCAGCCTCCGACTGCATCAAGCAGGGGAGTGCCGCCGTACGGGCGGTAGTCATTCCCGCTTATCTCGCACGCAGCCTCTGCGGGTACGTTCTTTACCAGATAACGGGAAGGAACGTTACCGCTCTGGAAGGCATAGATTGAAATAAGATGTTTCTGGACCTCTGAGTTCTGCTGCTGTGCAGCCTTGATGGTCTGTATAGTTTCGTTGCAGCCGGAGATTGTCTGGTGTGTGATTTGGCTCATGGAACCGCTTTCGTCGAGGATGATGAGATCGTAAATCGTAGTCATGATCTTGTGTTTTTGATGGTTAGAGATAAAAAGGGGACTGGACAGCGTTTTGCTCTGTCCTTAATTTCTTGATTGTCAAATAATTTAATAAATCTTGCCTTTCGCCGGAATCAGTTGTCAGGGGTTGAAGAGATCCTTGTCCTTGTCGTCCGATTCTTCGAAAAGGCGCTGAAGGAAGGAGAAGGTGTGCGGCTTGCGTCCCGGAGATTTTTCCTTCTTGCCTTGAAACTCTTCTGCTTGCACACAGTACCTTTTCTCACTTCTGTGCACGCACGCCAATCTGGTCTCTGGCATGATAGTCATGCATTCATCTGTGCATTCCGTATCAACATCCATTCTTTGGAGATAGCCGGAGGCGAGCATTTTCTTCTGGAAGTTCCGTCTGTCGTAACTGCGTCCGTTAATGATCTCGTACAGGCGCTGCAGATCGGAAAGGGAAAATTCTTCGTCCAGAAGACGGAATGCTATGGGCTCAAGTCGGAGACGCTTTTTGACCGCTTCCCTTGCGGCATCTATGATTTCGTCGTGGTCGAACGCGAGAGGAGGAAGTTCGTCAAGAATGAACCAATGTGCCCTGGCAGCGTCGTCTCCGGCAATCACTTCGTAGCTCCCCTTGCGCACGAGGGCATAGAAGGCGATTGTGATGACCCGCTCTCTTGGGTCACGGCCGACCTTGCTGAAGGTATGGAACTGCTCAAGGAATATGTCCCTGACATTTGTCTCTTCAAACAGTTCGCGCCTTGCCCCTTCCTCAGCGGTTTCGTCCATCTTGAGGAAACCTCCGGGCAGGGCCCAGCTCCCCTTGAACGGCTCGATACCCCTTTCTATAAGGAGCACGTGCAAGTCTTTCCCGTCAAATCCGAACACCACGCTGTCCGTCGTCACGGCCGGGTGCGGATATTCGTAGCTAAAGTTCATTTCTTGTGCAATTTTCTCTATTTGTGTAAATCTGACGCAAATTTAAGGCTAATTTTTCAAATTACCAAAAATTGTGTAAGAAATACACCAAAATATTTTATCCGACATTGAAAACATCGTAAGCATTGCGTGGGGTGTCTGGGCGCAAGGTCTGATGAAGGAATGATAGGTACCTGCGAAATCAAGTCAGAACAACAGTATGAAAGACATAGACAAAAAAACTGCGCCTC
>JABUTS010000066.1 GCA_021443565.1 Bacteroidales bacterium
GCAGTTCCTGCAGGCGCGGGGAACAGCGACCCCGGCCCGGTTGAAGCCTCGCCCCAGACTGTCGTCTACAGCGGCAAGGTGGTTGATGCCCAGACGGGAGAGCCCCTGATAGGGGCCTATGTGCTTCTCAAGGGCACACAGACGGGAACGGTCACAGACAGCGAGGGCTGCTTCTCCCTTGGCATTCCTTCCGGCGTGAAGCCGGTACTGGAGGTGGCGTACATAAGTTACACCACAGAAACAATCACCCCTTCCGGCACCACAGGCATTGTTGTCAGGATGAAGAATGATGCCAACTTTCTGGACGAGGTTCAGGTCGTAGCCTACGGACAGCAGAGGAAAATGTCAGTGACGGGTGCAATCGTATCAATAGGTTCCGAGGACCTGCTCAAATCTCCATCAGGCTCGGCGGCAAGCGCCCTTGCTGGAGCAATCTCAGGCGTCTCTACGGTGCAGACCTCGGGACAGCCCGGTGCGGAAGATCCCGACATATACGTCAGGGGAACGGGATCCCTCAGCAGTGAACTCTCGAAGCCGCTTATACTTGTGGACGGTGTTGAAAGGTCCTTTTTCCAAATGGACCCCAACGAGATAGAAAGCATAACTGTGCTGAAAGACGCCGCATCCACGGCTGTATTCGGCATCAGGGGCGCAAATGGTGTCATCCTCGTCACCACCAAGAGCGGACAGGAAGGCAAGAACACCATTTCCCTTTCCTCACAGTTCGGCCTGACTCAGCCTCTGCGCCACCTCAAGAGTGTCAGCAGCTACATGTACGGCACCATCTACAACGAGGCTATGCAGACTGACAACCCCGGCATACCCGAGTCTTCTCTCAAATTCTCGCCTTTCGTGCTGGATGCCTTCAAGAACCACGCAGACCCTATCATGTTCCCCGACATGGACTGGGACGACTATATCTTCAAGGATCTTTCGTGGCAGACCCAGCACAACCTCAGCATGTCGGGAGGCAACGAACGCTTCAAATACTTCCTTTCCCTGGGCTATCTGCACCAGGACGGCATAATGAAGCAGTTCGACATGAACTACAACTCCAACTATACCTACAACCGCTACAACTACAGGGCAAACGTCGATATAGCTGCAACAAACACCACAAATGTACACATCGGTCTTGGCGGCAGGGTGGGCGTCACCCACGAGCCTCAGACCTACAACATCTGGGAAAACATAATGTGGTGCACCCCTTTCTCCAGCGCGGGCATAGTTGACGGACACTACATCCTTTCCAGCAAGGGAAACAACAAGTACATTCCTATCGAGCCGGGTCTTGACGGACTCGCTCTCTTCTATAATTGGGGATATACCGAGAATACGGCCAACGTGCTGAATCTCGACATGAGCATAGCCCAGAACCTCGACGTCCTGACCAAGGGACTCTCCATCAACGTCAAGGGAGCTTACAACTCCACCTACAATCTGGGCGTTTCAAGGGGCGTGACGGCAAGTCCATCGAGGGCCTTAACCCCCATGTATGCCGGCTATTATTCACAGCCCGGCATGGACATAGCCAACCCTATGTTCGACAACACCATAATTTATCTGAGTTCCGGAGTGGACGGGCTTGACGAGCCTATGTCCTACGGAAACTGGACGTACAAGGGCAGAGACTGGTATCTTGAGGGCAGCCTCAATTATTCCCGCACCTTCGGCAACCACGAGGTGTCGGCCCTGCTGCTTTACAACCAGTCAAAGACCTATTATCCTGCAAGTTTCTCTGAAATCCCCACCGCCTATGTCGGTTATGTGGGGCGTGTCACCTACAACTACAAAAGGAAATATCTCGCAGATTTCAACATAGGCTACAACGGCTCGGAGAACTTCGCTCCGGGCAGGAGGTACGGACTCTTCCCGGCAGGTTCTGCAGGCTGGGTCATCTCCGAGGAACCGTGGATGGAAGGCGCAAAGAAATGGGTTGATTTCCTGAAGATAAGGGCCTCATACGGTCTGGTAGGTAATGACAAGTACTCCGGCAGCCGCTTCCTCTATCTGAACGGCTCCTGGACTCCGGCGAATTCAGTATGGAACTGGTGGTACCGCGACGGCGACGGACGCGGCTACAGCGGAAGCTGGCAGTTCGGCAAGGACTACAGTCCTGTGATGCTTCCTGACGCGAAGGAAAACACAGTAGGAAACGCCTATGTGACCTGGGAGAAGGTACGCAAGCAGAATTACGGCATAGACCTCGTGATGTTCCACCAGCAACTCTCAATCACGGCAGACTATTTCCGAGAGTACCGCTACGACATCCTTTCCAAGAGAAACACCCTTCCGGCAATATCCGACATACAGCTGCCTCTCGTGAATCTTGGAGAGGTCAGCAATCACGGATACGAGGTTTCCGCAGGATGGAACTCAAAGGTCAACAACTTTGAATACTACGTCAAGGGCAACATCTCGTTCTCTAGAAACAAGATCATATTCATGGATGAGGTTCAGCCCAACTACCCTTGGATGGCCCAGACAGGCAGGATAACGGGCATGCACTACGGCTATGTCTTCGACCGCTTCCTCACCCCTGACGACTTCGACACGGAAGGCAACATACTTTCTCAGGACGCTTCCGGCAAGGTTATACCGTCAATGTCCATAGGCTCGCCGCGCCCGGGAGACTCCCTTTTCAAGGACCTTAACGGCGATGGCAAGGTGGATGGTGACGACTGCACCTGGTTCGGATACAGCGACCGTCCGGAATATGTATCCGGTTTCCTCGCCGGCTTCAACTGGAAAGGCATAGGCCTGTCCATGCAGTGGACCGGAGCCTGGCATGCTTCAAGGGTTCTCGACGGTGAGATGCGCATACCATTCGGCTCGCAGAACTCCAGAACTCTGCTCACCTACCTCGCGGACAACCGCTGGACGCCGGAAAATCCCGATGCCCGCTTCCCGCGCATTACCTTCCTCAACAAGACTCATTATATTGCCGCATCCGATCTCTGGCTGCTGGACGGCAGCTACCTCAGGCTGAAGACCGCCGAACTTTCATATACCATGTCCGGGCTCTCATCCATGAAAAAGGCCGGCATCAGCTCTTGCAAGTTCTACATCAGCGGCTACAATCTGCTGACGCTCTTCTCAGAATTGGAAAAGATAGACATAGATCCCGAGGGCATGACCAGCGGATATGACAACAAGTATCCCAACAACAGGATATACAACATAGGCGTGAACCTGACATTCTAAGAATATGAAGAAAGGATTGATTATTTTTGTTGCGGCATTTTCAGCCGCCCTTCTCCAATCGGGATGCAGTGACTTGAGGTTCGGGGACGACTTCCTTGAGAAGGCCCCGGGAATCGACGTGACCATAGACACCATTTTCTCCTCGAAGATGTATGCTGACAGGGCTCTGGTTTCGGTTTATGCCACTACCCGTTGCGGATTTCCCATCCACAACAACGCCTGGCCTCTGCAGTCTGCCGGCCAGTTCCAGTACGATTTCCCTTGCAGCCAGATTGACAATGACGTGCTGGATGCGCTCACGGACATCATAGACTCGCAGTGCACATGGGCGGGAGCCTACAACATGTATTACAACGGGGCATATTCCGCGCAGTCCGAAAACGGGTCGCACGGAGTGAAATACGGCTTTATGCCACGTATGACCGACGGCAGCGGAAGTGCGCTTGAACTGGGTTGGATAGGAATACGCAAGGCTTTCCTCTATATTAACAACGTCGACAGGGTCCCTGACATGAGCGACGAGGAAAAGGCTGTTGGCAAGGCTGAATGCAAGGTCATGATAGCCATGCACTATGCCGACCTGCTCAGGAATTTCGGAGGCGTTCCTATCCTCAGAGATGCTGTGGAGTCCGGCAAGGAAGCGGAGGTAGATTATACCCGCAAGAGTGTCCAGGAGGTTGCCGACTATATTCTCCAGCTGTGCGACGAGGCGGCTGCGGTGCTTCCTCTCACGGTGCCTGATAGCGAGGACGGCCGCATGACAAAGGCCTCCGCCCTCGGACTCAAATGCAGGGTGCTCGGCTTCATCGCGAGCCCTCTCTTCAATTCCAACAGCCCTTACTCATCCGCAAGGCCTGTCCTGCGCGGCGGCAATGTTGACAAGATAAGTGAAGATCAGGTTGAGAGCATGTACTGGCTCGGAGGTTACGAGCAGAGCCGCTGGGAGGACGTGGTGAAGGTCTGCGAGGAGTTCTTCCAGGCAATAGGCAGCAGCTATGCCCTCGTCCAGTCTGAAGGTACGGACGTGGAAGACTACAGAAGTGCATGGAACACCTCGTACGCCGACAGGGGCAACGGCGAGATTCTCATACAGACCGGCCGCTACATGCCTACATTTGCAGACACCTACCTCAGGTGCTTCTACGGAGTTTCCAACGACCACGGCAACAACGGCCGAGGCTACGGCGGAGGCTGCATCACGCTGAATTATGTGGACATGTTCCCTTATGCCGACGGCCATAGGGCGGATTACCGCAAGTGGATTGCCGACCACGGAAGGGTATGCGGGCTCTCCCTCACTCCTTTCACGGGCAGGGATCCGCGTCTTTACGAATCCGTCATGATAGTGGGTGACCATTTCCAGGGACGTCCGGCCGAGATGTGGGATGACGGCAAGGAGCATAATGCGAGGGACGAATTCCGCGCGTTCACCGGCTTCTCAAGCAGGAAAATGATATGGGACTACAATGACGAGACCTTCATGAACCGTCCCACCAACTACTCGTATCTCCGACTTCCGGAGATTTACCTGACCTACGCGGAGGCGCTCAATGAGTGCGGCAGAAAGGCCGAGGCGATTGAGCAGCTCAATGTCATACGCCGCAGGGTGGGCCTGCCAAACCTGAGCCAGGCCCTGCTTGAGGAAATGCAGGCGGGCAAGACCCTGCCTTCGTACGGCGACCCTCTGAAGGGAGACGCCCTCCTGAGAGAGGAAATCCTTGACGAGAGGGCCAGGGAACTGTTTTTCGAAGAGGTGCGTTTCTATGACATCGTGCGCTGGAAGAGGGACGATGTATTCAAGAAGCCTCTATACGGCATACACATGACCGTCAAGAACGGCGTCAAGAGCGGAGACGACTGGGTCATCGACGAGAACTTCAAGCTGAAATTCGAGGATCCGTTCGAGCTTACCGCAAGGTACTGGCGCAAGAACTGGGATGTGAAATGGTATCTGAGCGCGCTTCCGCCTGATGAGATAAACAAGGGCTACGGGCTTGTGCAGAATCCGGGTTGGTAACAGTAATCAAGCAATGAACTAAGGATGAAAAGAACTTTCATAACTATAATATTTGCCCTGCTCTCCCTCGCGGCATTTTCCCAGCCGCAGGAGGTGAAACTTCTTGTCAGGGACAAGGCAGGCAATCCGCTTGCCGGAGTGCTTGTATCCGCGGGAGGCGGTGAAGCGGCAGCGACTGCTGCTGACGGAACGGTCCTCGTGGTCGCCGAAAAGGGAGAAAAGCTCAGTCTGGTGCTTCCGGACAGGTTCAGCCGCAGCGTGAGTGTGACCTCAACCGACATGACCATTGTCCTCGGAGACAATGATGTCCTTCTGGGCAGGGGTTTCGGTATTGAGACGACCAAGAGGAACTCTGCCCTTGCCGCTGACGGCATAGCGCTTTCGGAGGCAGAACTTTCAACGGGTTCTGACGACCAGCTGCTCTCAAGTATGTTCGGCGTGCTTCCCGGCTTGCAGTTATATTCTTCCGGCACGGGTTCATGGCCGGAAACCCTTACCCCGGTATTCAAGGTCAGGGGCGCCGGCTCATGCACCAACGGCACACTGTTCATCGTTGACGGCGTGCCCCGTGATCCGGCGACCATAGACTTCAATGAGGTGCAGAGCGTGTCGGTGCTGAAGGATGCCGCCGCTCTTGCCATCTATGGAATCAGAGGCGCCGACGGCGCGGTGTGTGTCACCACCAAGCGCGGAGGCCCGAGCAAAATCAGGGCAAAGGTGGCCTATGATTTCGGCCTCCAGACCCCTTACGGGATGCCTGAGATGGCAGATGCAGGCCAGTATGCCAGAGCCCTCAACGAGGCACGCTACAATGATGGTCTGGCTCCTTATTTTTCAGATTCGGACGTGAAGGGCATAGAGGCAGGAACCAACAAGGTGATACCCGTGACCCTTTGGCGCAATCTGATACTTAGGGATGTTGGCTACAAGCACAATGCAAACGTCTCCCTTGACGGAAGCACTTCGAAGGCGAGATATTTCGTCTATGCTGATTTCAAGAGCCGCCGCGGTTTCTTCGACAACACCCGCCTTGCCGAAGGCATATCCTGCCAGGATGAATATACGGGTCTGAAAATCAGGTCCAATCTTGACGTCAATGTCACTAAAAGCACTGACCTGATAATAAACCTCGGGGCAAGGCTCCAGCAGGGCCAGATGCCCTATTACTTCTCGGGGCTCGACGCCATGTACAATACTCCCGTTGTGGGTTTGCCGGTTAAGTACAACAATCTATGGGTAGGCTCCGACAAGTTCCAGAACCCTCTTTCAGCAATACTCGGGAGGGGCAACGGCGTTACCTTCCAGAGAATGCTCAGCGGTGACGTGACAATACGCCAGGATTTCTCCTTCCTCACCAAAGGTCTGAAAGCTGAGGTCAGAGTGGCATACGACAACTCTGCAGATATTTATGACGCAAAGAGTTATAGCACTTCGTACTATAACGCATATCCCGTATATGACGACGCCGGCAACCTCAGTGACTATAATTACCTGCAGTACGGCAACGATACGGAGATTGAGTTCAACAGTTATCTTTCGGCCCAGTACATGCAATTCAACCTGTGGGGAAAACTCTCGTGGGAAAGGACTTTCGGCAAGCACGGCGTGAATGTCGCAGCCCTGTTCAATCGCGAGAAACGCACCCTTGCCGGGGCCAACAACTCCCGCGTGTATCATGATGCCATACTTGCTGCAGACTATAACTTTGCGGGCAAATATATTGTCAATGCCGTGTTCTCGGCTTCTGCCGGCTCAGTGCTTCCGAAGGGTGACAAGTACAGGTACTATCCTGCCGTTTCCGCAGGCTGGCTTGTCAGCGAGGAGGACTTTCTCAGGAATGCCAGACATCTGGACCTGCTGAAAATCAGGGCTTCTTACGGGCTCTCCGGCATGGACCGCAACCTCGCATACGATATGGACAAGCAGTTCAACGGGGGAGGAAACGGATATATATTTGTTTCTCCGACGGTTTCGTCAGGCTCGGCAGAGGGAGCTCTGCCTTCGAGCGGCATACAGCCAGAGACAGACACCAAGATCAATGCGGGCTTTGAGCTGGGACTCTTCGGTGGTCTTACGGCTGAGGTGGACCTCTTCCACAACACCCGTAGCCACATAAGGACAGTCGCGGCAAATTCCGTTTCAGAGGTCGTGGGCATAGGGCTTTCCGACACCTTCACCGGCGAGATGGTCAACAGGGGCGTCGAGGCTTCATTGGGTTGGGCGAAGAATGTCGGCAAACTCCGCTGGTATCTCAAGGGTAATTTCTCCTTTGTCAGGAACAAGATAACCAACATAGAAGAGGTTTACTCTCCATACGACTACATGTACCTGCAGGGACATTCCCTCAACAGCTTCTACGGCCTTGTCGCTGACGGCTATTATCAGAAATCCGACTTCGATGCTGCCGGAAAACTTGTTTCAGGCCTGCCTGACAACACCTTCACCCAGGTTCAGGCGGGCGACGTCAAGTACAGGGACCTCAACGGGGACGGGCGCATAGACAACTATGATTTCTGTTATCATGACAAATCCACCGACCCGGAATTCTACTACGGCTTCCGTCTCGGGCTCGAGTATGCGGGCTTCGGCTTCAACGCCTTCTTCCAGGGGGCAGGCGGCAATGTCGTGATTACCAATCTTCCGAGCGTATACCAGCCTCTCTACGGCAACGACAAGAACGTTTCCTCCCACTATCTTGAAAGTTACTGGTCTGAAAGTCACCCTGACGGACGCTATCCGAGGCTCACGACACTTGAGAACTCCAACAACTATCTCAGCAGTGACCTATGGACAGAAAAGGGTGGTTATCTGAAATTGAGGGAGGCCGAACTTTACTGGAGCATGCCGGAGAAAGTTGCCGCGAAGATGAAAATGAAGGGAGCGCGTGTTTACCTGCGCGGAAGCAACCTTTTCTGTGTTGACAAGGTTAAGATTTTCGATCCGGAGTATGTCAGCCTCGGCTATCCACCGGCAAGGGTGTATTCCATAGGATTTAACATGACATTTTAAAAAGGGTTCAGGATTATGAAGAATATACTTTCTTATTGCAGCATAGCCTGCATCTTTGTGACGGCTTCCTTTGCCAGCTCCTGCTCAGACCTTGAACTCAATGAATCGACCTATTCGTCAAAGGAACTACAGTTCAGCGATTTCGCCCATGTAAAGCAGGTCATGACCAATGTTTACGGTTACCTGCAGAGCGGTTTCCTCGCAGTGGGAGGGACAACCATGCTGGATTGTGCCAGCGATGATGCCGTCTATGCCTCATATCCGGATCCCGTAAGGGTTTTCCACGACGGGAGCTGGAATCCGGTCAACACGATAGATGACGTGTGGGGCAGGATGTATTCGGCGATTCGTGCCGCAAACTATCTGATTGAGAACTGCCCGGAGGATTTTCCCGACTGCAGCTACAATGACGACTATTCCCGCAACAAGGCTCAGCTTGTGAAGTATCCTTGGGAAGCGAAGGCTCTCCGAGCCTATTTCCACGCAGAGTTGCTGAAGCGTTACGGGAATATAATAATTGCCGACAGGACATATTCACCCGAAGAGGTGAACAGCCTTCCACAGAGCAGTTTCGACGAGGCTGCAGAGTGGATTGCCAATGAACTGGAGGAGGCGTCAAAGAACCTTCCGGACAATTACTCTGGAGATTATTTTGCTGAAATAGGACGGGCAACCAGAGGCTTCGCGCTTGCTGCCAGGGCCCGCGTGCTGCTCTATGCCGCCAGCCCGCTGAACAATCCTTCCGGGGACAAGAAGAAATGGGCCCGTGCTGCCGCCGCTGCAAAGGACATGATAGACGCGAACGCCAAGTCCAACACCTATGCGCTTCAGAACTTCACCAAAGGCATGCACACAGAGAGCCGAACCGTGATATTCATGATCAGGGAGAATGCCAGCAATGCCTTTGAAGGAGCCAACTTCCCTATAGGCTATGAGGGCGGAAATTCCGGAATGTGCCCATCCCTCAATCTTGTTGAGGCATTCGACATGAAGGACGGATCCGTTTTTGACCCGGTTGCGGACGCAGATGCGCTTCTTGACCCTTCAAGGAGAGACCCTCGCCTGGGCGCATACGTACTTTCCAACGGAGACACTTTCAAGGAAGAAACCCTTGAAACATTCTGGGGAGGCCGCAACGGACAACCCCTCGCCAACGCAACCCCGACCTCTTTCTATCTCAAGAAGTTCGTAATAGAAAAGACCAGTTTCACTACTGGAAGCATACGCACATATTCCCATATCTATCCTCTGTACCGTCTTTCGGAGGTTTATCTCAACTATGCCGAGGCTCTTTTCGAGGCAAGCGGCAATGCCGAGTTCACAGGCACTCTTGAAGGGGTAAATTACACCATGTCTGCCCGTGAAGCCCTCAACAAGGTAAGGGCTGCCTACACTATGCCGGAGGTTCCGTCGTCGCCTGCGGGAGAGTTCAGGAGCAGGCTGAGGAACGAAAGAAGGGTGGAGCTATGCTTCGAGGGACACAGGTTCTGGGATGTCAGAAGGTGGAAAATTGCCTCTGAATGCAACAGGATATATGGTCTGTCCATCACCAGGGACAGTGATGAGATCTGCCACGCCGAGAAGGTTCTTGTGGCCGAGAGGGTATGGAACGACAAGATGTACCGCTACCCTATCTCCGACGCCGAACTGCACAAGAACACCGGCCTGACCCAGAACGAAGGCTGGTAGGAGTGAGTCGCTACCCGCTGAACAACAATGGGGTGGCCATTCCCGGCCACCCCATTGTTGTGTTATTAAAATTTCAAGTTATTTCCGAGGCATGATGACAGGGCGGAGAGAGAGGCCGCAGTAGCGGTCTGCAAAACTCCAAACTTGTCCTATGGAGTCATAGTTCAAAAGATGGCCTCTGTATGGATAATCGTTATATGGTGTTGAAGGCCACATGTAAAGACATTCTCCGTCAATGACAGATGGGCCGTCATGGCTGCCGGCAGCCGGCAGGAAGATGCTATTGCCGTTCTTGTTGCTGGTAATCCTGACTCCCTTAACTCCGTTCAGAACAGTCCACGCCCTCTGACAGTCGCTGGTATACAGGAGTTCTATCAGCTCAGCTTTGGTCGGCATGCGCCATTCTCCCTTCCAGTTCTGTCTTACGGCGTCCCACTGCGTGCCGCTTATGCCGTCCGCCTGGCCTGCATCGAGGGCGTCGCTGTATTTGCTGCCTCCGTAAACATAATCCTTGATCGGGTCCTTGTCCGTTCCGCAGTCGTCTTTCGACGTCCCGTTGCTACCAATCTTCGAGAAATATGTTGACCAGTCTGCATTATCCGCAGTTTTGTATGGTTCAATCATTCCCCATCCGTAATAGTCTCCGCTCTCTTCCGGCTTGCTTGCTCCGAGGTTGCAAGTTGCCCAAAGAAGACCGCTTGGGAGCCCGAGGTCCACATATTCATGACCATCAATGGTTTTTGGCTGCTCCTCCTTGTCGCAGGATATGGCCAGAATTACCGCGCATACCGCGGAAAGTGCTGAAATTCCCCTTTTCATCTTGTCAGTGATTAAATTATCTGTTTTTCCTTTTCAACCGGCAAAGTTAGCAAAAGTTCCGTCATTTGGCCATTTGTCGGGGAGGCGGACTATCCCTTTTTCTCTTTTCTATATTGGGAAGGCGATAGACCGGTCTGGGATTTGAAATATTTGGAAAGGAGACTGCAGCTTTTGAAATCAAGTTCATCTGCAATCTCTGCCATTGTTTTATCCGAATAGAGAAGACGAACCTTTATTTCTGCCGTTACTGACTTGTCTATTATTTCCTTGACGGTGCGGCCTCCGGATTGCTTGACTGCCACACTCAAGTAGTGATTGCTGACGCATAGCTGCCGGGCGAACCATGCTATGTCCCGGTGTTTCCCTTTCGTCTGCCCCAGCAGGCTTACAAACCTTCTGCACAGGAGGCTTGCCCGTGAAATTTTGGGTTCAATATCTGAAGCGGCATTCTCGAAACACGGTCTTGCAAAGGAGAGTATGGTTCCGGCCATTTTCCGGCAACAGACATTGCCCTCGCCGTATGCAATGAGAAGGCTCAGATATATCTCGGCCATCTCCTCAAGTTGAGACATTTCCTCTTCCGTGAGCATTACCCGCATGTCCTTTTTATGAGCCATAAGTTCCCACGGGGTATTCCCGTCAAAAATCTCCTTAACCATGAAGGGTGTGAAAACCATCCCGATTAACCTGCAGTCATCACTTATGCTCTTCAGCTGATATATGCTTCCGGGGCTGAACAGTTCAAGAGTCCCTGCAGTTATTATATTCTGCACAAGATTCGTTTCTGATTCCACCTTCCCCTCGCAGCATAAGGCGATTCCCATATCGGCAAAATACATTGGCTCTCCAAATTGTTTCGAGAAACGCAGGATTTCCGCTGTGTTGAAGGAAATGTTGCAGCTCTGTCCATAGTATGTATCTGGCAAAGCCGATCTCATTTCCCGAATTGTTTCCACGGAGAATTTGTCAAGATGCTGTATCATATTGTCCGGATTATTCTTATATTCTCGTCCAAATATACAATTAATTCGCAAGATGGTCATGAAAAGGAAAATATTGTGATATTTTATTCCTTTGAAACATCGATGAATGGCATATCATTGGCAGAAGGGTTTGCAGATAATAAATGTTTTAATGATGAAGAAATTGATTCTTTTTATGGCTTTTATGGCCATGCTGTGTGGGTGTGAAAATATAGATTGGCAACAATGGCCCGACGGGTCGGACGGTTTCTTCCCGGGCGGTCAGGGTGGATTCGATCCGGGACAGGGCGGAGGAATGGGCCAGTCGGGCAGTTTTGACAGTTCTGCGCTTGGTGAACTCGCAACCTTTTCAGTGGAGCCATACCGAGCAGTGCAACCTGAAACGGAAAGTATTCCGGCGGGAGACGATGACTTTGTCGAGAACAGGGTGTTCAAGACGGAGATACAGATAAAATACAATATCG
>JABUTS010000161.1 GCA_021443565.1 Bacteroidales bacterium
AAAGAACCTGACCTTTGCCTTCATAACTGATGTGCACGGAGCCGGAAAGACTCTGGAGGGGAGGTATGCGGAGCCTAATCTTGAGAAGTTCGTGAAGGAATGCAATTCCGGACGCTGTGATTTTGCGGCCTTCGGAGGTGACCTGTTCAGCGCATACGGAGCGACACGTAAAGAGGCAATGGAGTTCATTTCTGTTGCCATGAAGCATTTTGACAGGGTACGCATCCCCCTGCTCATGACCAAGGGCAATCATGACAGGAACGCAAAGATTTCCGAGGAGGAAACCATCTCCAACGAACTATACCATCAGCTTTGCCACGAGAGGCTTTCGGAGATTCCGGGGATACTATTCAACCCTGATGACCCGAAGGGGAACTATTTCCTTGCCGATTTTGCCTCTAGGAAGGTGCGTGCGATAGTGCTCAATTATTTTGATGCATGCGTCATGCAGAATGCGGGCATACATGAGAAACAGTTGGAGTGGCTGCGCACGACCGCCCTCGCACCATTCGGGGAAGAAGGGTGGACCGTGTTGTTGTTTGCCCATAATTATGAAAGGGTTGGGGATGCCTTCTGGGAGATAGTTGAGGATTTCAACTTGGCCGGCCGCGGCCGCATTGCCGGCTTCATCTACGGTGACACCCACGAAGACCAATATGCCTTCGAGCATGGCATTAACCTGATAGGCGTAGAATGTGGCTACTGCAGCAGGTCGCAGCTCGGAACTCAGGAGGAAAACTGCTTTTCCATATTCACCCTTGACCCGGCAGCCGGCCTGCTCCGCGAGAAGCGGGTGGGCAGGGGAGCGGACAGGGAGTTCAGGTTCTGAGGCCCCTACAGGCCTTTCGCCTTGGCTTCGTCCCATATCCGGTCCATCTCCGCAAGGGACATTGTCTTGAGATCCAGCCCTTTGCGCAGGGTGTTCTCCTCGAGATAGGTAAAGCGCCGGCGGAATTTCTCACAGGTCTTGCTCAAGGCCACTTCAGGATCCACGCCGTAAAGACGCGCTGCATTGATAGTAGCGAACATCAGGTCGCCGAACTCTTCTGTCATGTGCTCCATGTCGGCTTCCACGATAGCCTCCTCTACCTCCCCCAGTTCTTCATGCACCTTCTCCCATACATCCTCCTTCTGCTCCCAGTCGAAGCCGCAGCCGCGTGCCTTCTCCTGCATGGAAAGGGCCTTCAGCACTGCCGGCATCGCACGTGGGATGCCGCTCATCACGGTCTTGTTGCCGTCCTTCTCCTTCGCTTTGACTAGCTCCCATGTGTCTGCTATCTCCTTGGCTGACATTCTTTTGCCTTCATTCGCAAACACATGGGGATGGCGGAATACCATCTTGTCGCAGACTTTGTCGATGGAATCCGCTATGTCGAACAGTCCGGTCTCCGAACCTATTCTCGCATAGAAAACCATGTGGTAGAGCAGGTCGCCAATCTCTTTCATTATTTCGGCGCTGTCTCCGCTTATGATGGCGTCGCTGAGTTCGTAGACTTCCTCCTCGGTCATGGGCCTGATGGAGTCCATGGTTTGGGCGGCATTCCAAGGGCACTTTTCCCTCAGTTGGTCCATTATGTCAAGCAACCTCCCGAAGGCTGCTGTTTTTTCTTCTCTGCTATGGTTTGGCATGGTAATCTTTTTAACGCTCCAAAGTTAGAAAGAAAAGGCTTGCTTTAGTAACGCAAACTCTCTAAATTTGTCTTTGTTTACGAAACGAAAGTAGATATTTCCAAAGCGAAATTTATGGATTTCAAGCATGCTCACAAGGCCCATCCGTGGCACGGAATAGAGTTAGGCCCCAACTGCCCTGACGAACTGAGGGTTTTCATCGAGATAGTGCCTACGGATACATGCAAGTATGAGGTTGACAAGAAGACGGGCTATCTCGCTCTCGATCGCCCTCAGAAGTTCTCAAACATAGTCCCGAGTCTTTATGGCTTCATTCCCAAGACATTATGCGACAAGCATATGGCGGAACTTGCCAATAAGGTTCTGGCCAGATATGACATCGAGGGCGACCACGACCCTCTCGATATCTGCGTTCTTACCGAGAAGGACGTGACCCACGGTGACATACTTGTGAATGCGATTCCTATCGGAGGAATTCGTCTGCTTGACAACAACCAGGCTGATGACAAGATTATCGCAGTCCTCAAGAAGGATGCGGTCTATGGTCACTACACCGATATCGACGAGCTTCCGAAGGAAATCGTAAGGCGTCTCGTCCACTATTTTACCACCTACAAGGACATCCCGGGTGAAATAGAAAAGAGAATGGTGTTCACCGGACTCTACGGCGCAGAAACCGCAAAGGATGTGATTCGCCGCTCGATGCAGGATTATAACGAGTACGTCGAGGCAAACAAGTAGCCGTTTTGTCTTTTCAACAAGATTGCTTATATGGGATACAAGGCTTATGACGAGTATGCTGAGCAGTATGACTCGTGGTTTCTTCAGAATGAGAATGTTCTTTTGACCGAACTTGCCCTAGTGGCAAAATGTCTCCGTGGAGCGGGTCGCGTACTTTCCATAGGTTGCGGCAGCGGCTTGTTCGAACAGTTGCTGGAACGCAATTACGGCATTGTGGTCAAAGATGGTGTAGAGCCTTCTGTCAGCATGGCTGAGATAGCCCGCAGGCGTGGCATGAACGTCACAATTGCGACAGCAGAAGAACTGGACATGCCCGGAGAGGGGGAATTTGACACCCTTCTGTTCAACGGCTGTCCATGCTACATAAATGATCTTCATAAGGCTTTCTGCAATACCAGGCGTTACCTCCGCCCCGGCGGTAGGGTTGTGGTCATAGACGTGCCGAAGGAATGCTCTTATGCCATGCTGTATAACCTTGCCATGACTCTCGGAACCTGGAGCCATCCCCTGCTGGAGGGAATCAAGCCGCCTATGCCTTACCCGATTGAGTTTGTGGCAATGGCGAACTGGCGTACCACTGCGGAAAAGGTGGAATTGCTTAAGGCAGCCGGCTACGGCTCCTTTACCTTCTCCCAGACCCTCACGGCTGTCCCGCTCCATTCGAACGATTCCGTTGAGGAACCTCTCGACGGCTGTGACAAAGGCAGCTATGTCGCCGTCTGTGCGGAACTGCAATAGAAAGCATGACTAAACAGAAACTCCGTTTCCATATTTTACGGATGCGCGTACATACAAAAAGAGGGTGCCTGGGCACCCTCTTGTGATTTCTACGGGCGAGGCCATCCTCCACCCGGAGGCCTGCTCCCTCCGCCGGTTGAGCCACCAGTTCCGATTGAACTGTAACCTGTTCCGGCCGTGAATGTCCCGTCAGTAACTTTTGCGGTACCTCCGCAGTAGTACCAGGTCTCCCAGTTTTCTGAACTTTCTGCGGGTGCCGTCGAGGTCATGCCGTAGTTGTATGTGCCATTGGCCTTGAACTCCGGAGAACTGATGAAACTGTAACTTCCGTTGAGTGCCCGCGGCACATAAACACTCATGATGACTTTGTTTTCAGAATCTGTCACGGTGAAATAACCCGTTGTCAGTTTGATACCCTGAGCCCATACGGTCGGCTGGGTGCAGCTTGCTCCCGAAGATGAACCGCCTCCCTGATTCCCGCCTGATGTGAAGACAGTACCACCCTTGAAGGTGATGCGGCTGTTGTTGTCGGCATCTATGCCCATCTCCGGGCTTGCTGCAGAGAATGCCGCAATGAATCCGCCGTTGAAGACAATGGAGTTGCTTTGACCATAATTGGAGTCCAACCCGTCATTGCCGCTGGCCCAGACATAGGTCCGGCCTCCGTTGAAAACTATGCTTCCGGCCGCGTTGATGCCGTCGTCACGGGTGTTTATATAGTTATCTCCGCCATTGACGGTAATGGCTCCAGCCACTTTGATTTTGCTCTCTATGCCTTCACCTTCGCTACCTGTAGTAGTAAGTTTAAGGACCCCACCGTCGATTGCTATCCTATCTTCTGCCTTGATACCCTTGCCTTTGGTCCCGGTACACGAAATGGTCAGCGAACCTCCGATGATATGCACTGTGCTGTCACTCTTGATTCCCGCCGGATTTTTATAGTCGCTTTCTGCACTGTCATAGATTCTTGACCCTGTGGCACTTAGATTGACAGCCCCGGAAGTGAGCACGACCTCCTTGTTGCTTTTTATCGCTTTCCCGCCGGCGGATGAAACAGCAGAACTTATCGAGCCCTTGAAATCCGGACGGGTATAGACTGCGCCATCCACAGAGATTCCGTTTTTCATGCTGCATGATCCTTTTACACTGAGTGAACCGCTGCCGCTGAAAATGACATTACCCTCGCTGAACAAACAACCCTTGCAGTCTTCCTCTGCCTTGGTAAAGCCGTCTTTATCAAGGTAAAATGGGTCTCCTGAGTATACCGATGCGTCGGTAAACCTGTTGTCGCTGCCTTCTTTAAGGTGGATGAAAACCCTTTTGTGGCACTGATCGTTGAGTGCCGCGCCTTTCTTAGAGCATAAATCCACCCCTTCGAGGCTGAGCTTGAACTTGTTTTGCCCGTAAATCTTGAGTGAGCCGTCGCTGCTGCTGCCACTTACGCGGACAACGGTTTTTGATACGTCGTTGGTGTACATGTCAATTGTTACATATGCACCAACGACATTGAAGAGTATCGCCTTGTCCGAACTTGTTACACTGGCACTGCTTCCTTTGAACTCAACCTTTACCTCCCGTGTCCAACTGTTTGCCTCCCAGTAATAGTCAGGGTCGTCCGAGGTGGGTATGTTGGGCTCCATGGGCGAGCCTCCCTCGTCTCCCGTATTCCCGCCATCACCTTCATCTCCGGGCAGATCTCCTCCCGTTCCCGGTCCTGGACCGGGAGGAAACTCGTTTGGGTTCTCCTGCCTTTCGATTGGCTCAACTTTCGGGCCGCATGCCGTGATAAGGAGCAATGCAGATATAATCAGTGTGATTTTTTTCATATTGTGCATTAGACCCGTAAGAGGCAAGCGGGTTTAAAGCTTCATTCGCTCCGGTATCAATCAATACGCAATCTTGCAGCCGGTGTAGTTTGCAACCTTGCCGTACTTGAATGCAATTGCCACTATCCTGCCCGGGATGTTGTCGATATGGGCGAGTTCCAGCTGGTCGGCGTTTGTCGGATCCAGATTGTTCTGGCGTATTGCAGTAAGGTTGGTCTTGGCAATGTCAAGCACGAAGAAGTGCCCGTCGCTGAAGGCGACTCCGAGCTGTTTTGCATTGCCGTTCTGCTGGATATCGACAATCTCTCCCGAAGGAGCATTGCTACCGGCGCCGAAATCCCTGTAGAGATATGTCTGCTGCGTGCCACCGTGGAAGAAATAAAGTTTCTTGCCTACGCTAAAGAACACATGCAGGTCGTTGGCGTAGTCCGTTCCGGTTCCGCGAGGTATGAAGAAACGCGTGTTTGCGTCAATCTGGTATCCCGGTGCGAACTCATACTGCGCAGGAGATGCGACACTGATTTTGTAGGTGCTTGTCGAGAGCGTCAGGTCGGCCTTGTGGAGCAGGTACTTCCCGTCTTTAAGATATATGCCGGCGAGAGTGGCCTTGTAGCCACTTTCGTTGTAGGTGTTGGCATAAACCACGTCGGCGCCCATGCCCTTTGCCATGTCCATCACACCGGCAGGAGCCGTTCCTGTAAATTCAGGAATTGCGTACTGACCGTAAAGATAGATATGGTAGGCAAGCCAGCGTTTCTTGAGACTGTCGAACATAAGCTGGTAATAAGTAGGACCTCCCGGGGTAGGCATGTAGGTGACGTTATAATCTCCTGCAGTATGGATGAACCTGTTGCTGGTGAACATCGCCGACTGGAATACCGTAGAGGAAAGTGTCGGAGAGGTGGTGAGCCTGTCGTATATAGTGCCGTTCTGCGTAAGGATAAGGTCGCAGCCACGATTGGTATAGGCAACCATCTTCGGAGGGAAGGCTCCCGCTTCTTCAGGATACTTTTCTCCCACGAACTCAGACCCGAGTTCGCACACCTTTCCGAACGTCGCGCCGTCAAGAATCTGGACACCACCCTTCCTTTGCAGGACGGTAATCTGGTCGCTCTTGGCTATCCCGTTGAAAGCCAGACCGTATGGTTCGCTGCCGAGAGGGTCGTCGGGATATGAACTGCCGTAGATGTCCGGGTAGCACTTGAACGAGGTCATGTGCACGAAACTGAAAAGGCTGGCCTTGGAACCCTGGTCTTCGGAAAGGACGGTCCATCCGAGGAAGAATGGAGAGGATACGGTCGCCTTGAAGTCGCGGCCGTATACAAGCCCTGTCCTGGTATCTGTCATCTGGAACGTCAGGTATTGCTCTCCAGTCTTAGTAAACACGTATTTCAGGTTCTGCTCGTTGCATATTTCCTCGCGACCGTTCAGGGTCCAGAGGTATGTGTAGTCCGCAGGTGAAGTTCCCGCCCATTCGATTACGGGTTCGTATGTGCTTTCTTCACCTACGGCGAAGGTCATCATGTCATCTGTCGCTATGCTGACGTCGGCAAGGTCAAAGGCGGCATCGAGCGAATGGTCCTTTGCACATGATGCAAGGACAAGGACAGTGGAAAACAGAGTAATGCATATATGTTTTTTCATCTTCATCCCTCCCTTATTTCACTTTACCTGCAGCAACGATGGTCATAGGCGTGCCATCGTCTTCCTTTATTATGTTGCCATTCCTTGCCTGCTCGTCCAGATACTTCGCAAGTTCGAGAGCATAGTGCCTTACAAGGCTTGTGGACATGCCCGTAAGGTCGACTCCCACAACCTGCAGATACAGCTTGTACTTGGCCTCGGTATAGTTCCCGAAATAGTATGAAGACACGGTAGAGGTCCACCAGTCCGGTTTCACCAGTTGGTTGTGGAACCAGATGACGGAAACCAGTCTCTCTTGTTCCCCCTTGCGGAAATCGTTTGATTCCTCGATTTCAAGCACCAGCCTGAGAGGCTCGGTATCCAGTATGGAAGAGTAGTTCAGTTTTATGAAAGCAGTGTCGACAGCCTGTGATGCCTTGAAGGTGAAGGTTTCGGGCACGGAATAATCTGCACTCCCGGCGGTCGTGAATTCGCTGTTGACGCTTATCCTGTATTGCGCATCCTTATCTGACCATCCCGATGCCTTCACGGGAAGGGGCCAGTCTATGTGGTCCTGGCCGGGATACAGATAGAAGGAAACTGATGCGGAGTCGGCCTCGGTTCCTACGAAACTGAGGAATCGCTCCGTGGTAAGGTCCTGATATGTAGGTATTCCTTCCTGACTGCAGGAGAGAGCTGACGCACATGCCAGAACTGTAAGTATGATGTGTCTTTTCATCTTATGATAGCTTCAAGAGATAACATATTAATAATAGGCCTTTTCGGATTCAGGGATAGGGAGAGTGTACCAGCCTTCAGGAAGGGTGGCTCCGGCAGGTGTCCCGTTGTACATGACCGGCCAGTCCATCTTCTTCAGGAAGGTAAACGTGGTTCCTCTTTGTATGAAATCCCTCTGGGCTTCGTTCACGAGGATTTCCATGGCAGCATCCTTGCTGTCGGCGGATATTACCCTGGTGCAGCCTCTGGCGTCGCGCACAATCTTGAGGGTCGCCATCGCTCCTGCATAATCTCCGTCCTGAATCTGCTTTTCAGCACGGATGAAGTATAGCTCCGGAAGTTCCATCACAGGAATGAGAGGGCGGCTGTATTTGCCTACGGTCGCATTTTCAGCGGCGGAAGCATCGGGTCCGTCCCAAACCCTATATTTGTAGCTTGTGGAGTTATACAGGCCGATATAGCGGAAATCTGTCGTCTCGTCGCCTGCAAACAGATACTTCGGATCGACCAGCCTGTTGTATGTGGTCCCCACGGCGCTTGCGTAATAGTCGGTAACCTTGTCGTTCCAGAACGCCAGAATCGGCTCGGGACGCCTCTTGGCATCTATCTGGTTCACATTCGAAGGCACCGACGTTGTGGCGCAGAGGTTAAACTGATACTGGCATACCCACTCGTCTATAATCGTTGCGGCATACTTCTCTGCAGTTGCGAAGTCCCTCTTGTATGAATATGCCCTGGCAAGCAGGCCGGTTGCGCTCCAGTAGTTGAAGCGGTAGCCGCGGAATGCGAAGAAACCCCCGTCAGTTATGGCATTGTCACGCTTGCCGCCGTCTGTCCTGATGTTGCCTACGCCCTGAAAGAGCACATAGTCCATGTTGTCGAGGCGGGTTGCTCCCGAAACGAAGCTGCTCTTGTTTCTCATCTCATCCACGTCTATTGGCTGGAGGGTCTTCTGGGCATAGTCGAGATCCTCTATCACCTTGTCAAGAGCCTGACTCACGGTGAGATAAGTCGGCAGGATGTCCGGATATATGCTTACGTATGGAATTGCAGGACCATCATAGCCGGTCACGGGAGCCGGTGCAAAAAGCTGCAGCATCTCGAAATGGAGCAGGGCGCGCAGGCCTCTCGCCTCCGCCATAATCATATCCTTTTCCCACTCATACTCGAAATCTGCAGGATCCGCCGTCTCGATCTTTGCAAGAAGCTCGTTGCAGTTGGCGATAGCCGAATAGGCCTTGGTCCAGATGGATTCAAGTATATTCAGGGTGTTGTTGTCCTCATAGACTCCCTTCTGGAGCGGAACGCGGTACTTCGGCACTGCATACCCGGACTGATAGTTCCAGGAAAGCGAACTCTTGAGTCCCCAGGTAAGCTCCTGACCATAAAGGCTTGAGGAGGCGACCATCTTGTAGATGCCTGTAAGGGCGCTCCTATATCCTGACGCCTCCTTGAAGGCGTCGTCAGCGAATACCTCGTTGTCCGAATTGACATCCAGCCACTTGTTGCACGACGAAACCAGGCATGCCACTGCTGTGAGCAGGATTGCGGTAATGTTTCTGATATTTTTCATCTTCATATCCTCCTAAAACGACAGGTTGAGACTCAGGTTGAAAGTGCGGGCATAAGGGTAGCTTGTACCCCTTTCCTGCCTTACCGTGGAGATGGTGAAGAGCTCTTCCATATTGAATTGTAGCCTGCATGATGAGAATCCCGCCTTGCGAATCAGTTCGTTCTCGAAATTATATCCGAGAGATACTGAATTGAAGGTCAGCTCGTTCAAATCCTGGACAAAGCGAGATGTCGGTCTTGTAAGCAGTTTCCTGTCCTTGATACTCTTGAGTGTGGCATAATCGCCTGGCTTCATCCATCTTTCCGTGAGTGCTCTAACATCGCCGTTGTAGTACTCGAGATTGACGTTCTCGATGGATGACAGGGTGTTGTTGTAGGCCTGGCCTCCGAGCCTGTAATAGAAGGTGGAATAAAGGGTCCACTGTTTCCACCTGAGATTGAAACCGACTGTTCCTGAGAGCTTCGGAGTGCTGTCTCCAAGACACTGTTGCTCGGCTGAACTCCATGTGTATGTGACTGTGCCGTCACGCTTTTCGTAAAGTTCGTTGCCCGTTGCCGGGTCGATGCCGAGGGACTTCATTCCATATATGGCGGTAAGCGAATTGCCTACCTCGTACTTGGTGAAAGGCTTTGTGAAATTCTCGTCGGTGGAGCTTGAACTGTACTTGGAGAAGAAGTCGTCTATGCTTTCATTATATGCCTTGAGCGCGTCTCCAATCTTTGTTATCTTGTTTACATTGTGGTTGGCATTGGCAAAGAGATACAGCGTCCAGTCCTCTGAAGAATAGGCTCTTATGTTGAGCTTGAGATCCACTCCGGAATTGCGCACGCGGCCTACGTTACCCATGTAGGTCTTGAACCCGGACGATGCAGGTATCGAAATGGCCTCCACCTGGTCTACGGTAAGTTCATTGTACCAGTCTGCCTGAATGTTCACCATGTTCCTGAAAAGGGCTATCTCTGCACCCAGATTGAACTTGTTCACCTTTTCCCAGCGAAGATTCTCATTGCCGAGGGCTTTGAGAACCATTCCCCACTGGTCTATATAGGCGTTGTCATATAGTATCTCGTAGGTGGTCCTGGCCTGGTAAGGGCTGAAGTTGGCCTTTCCGGTCACTCCGTATGTTGACCTGATCTTGAACTTGTCGAGCCACCTTGCGTTCCTCATGAAATCGTAGTTGTGGAGATTCAGTCCGAGACCGCCTGACCAGAAAGTTCCCATCTTTTCCTTTGCACCGAAGGCTGATGAGCCTTCATAGCGTCCCGAAAGGTCGAGGAGATAGATGTCGGAGTAACTGTAGTTGAACTGGAGATAGGTGCCTACTCGACGGCTGTAGCTGTCCGATGCCGTAGGCTTGTTCTTGATTTTCAGTGCATTGGTTGCGGAAGGCTTGGCCCCGGGGACAAAACCGTAGAAAGTTGCATACTCGGAATTCGACCTGCTGTCGGAAGCCTCTGCTCCCAAAGTGGCATTGAGATAGTTCCTTCCGAGGTTCCTGTTGTATGCCAGAATGCCGTTGGCAGTCCAGCGGCTGGACCTGAGGTCCCCAGTCTTGAAACTGCCCTTCTCGTCCACGCTGGTGGTGGTGAAGAAGCTGGCTGAACCAGGGTCAACAAATTTCTTCGAGTCCTGCACCCTGTATGAAACACTGAAAGTACCCTTAGCCATGAGGTATGGGGTGATGTTCCAGTTGAGGCTGAGATTGTCTATGAATTCCTTATATCCGCTCCTGTCATAACTTCCGAGGCTTGCCTCGTAGAGTGGGTTGAGGACCAGAACGGGATTGGAAACAGTGGAGCGTAAGTTGCGGTAGATGTTGAACTGCTTGACAAGGTCTCCGTCTTCTTCATAAGGGGAGAGGTAAGGCTTCATTCTGGCATAGTCGCTGAACTGGCCGTATGGCGACTCCTGTGAGTTCATGACATTGACAGTCATTTTGTTGCGTATCTGCAGGGATTTGTATTTGTAGTCCAGGAGCATGGAAGCACCGTATGTGTCGCGTCCGGATTCCTTCATCACGCCGTTCTTCTTCTGGTAGTTGATGTCGGCACCCCAGCGGAGAGAGCCGGAACCTCCTGAAAGTGAAAGGAAATGCTTGTGGTTGAAGGCGGTCCTTACAGGCTTGGCAATCCAATCGGTGTCTATGCCCCTGATTACGTTGTTCTCGAGAGAACCGTAGTTCACCAGGCCTCCGGCGTTGTTCCCGTCATTGGTGCTTTCGAACAGGCCTGCAGCCTTCTCTGCCTCCAGGGCCTGAGCCGCGTTCATCAGGGTATACGAGGTGAGGTCGGGGGTCGTGAGCGACAGGGTCGTGTTGTAGCTCACGCGGACCTTGCCGGCTTCGGGCGCTGAAGTTTCTATGACTATGACGCCGTTTGCAGCCCTCGAACCATAGACTGCAGTTGCAGCGGCATCCTTAAGTATGGTGATGGTCTCTATGCGGTTAATGTCCATGTCGAAGATGGTCTGCTGGTCAACCTCGAAGCCGTCCAGGATGAAAACAGGGGCGCTTGGGTTGTTCTTGAGCGAAAATTCCGACACGTCGGTGCTGGTTGCAAGGTCAAGTTCCTTGATTTCCGATATGCCTGACGCACCTCGGATGTACCAGTTTGACATATTGTTTGGATTCGAACCGTTGAGGTTGTCCGTCATCATCTTGAAAGAAGGGTCGAAACTCGCAAGGCTTCTCAGCGCACTCTGCGGAGACACAACCTGGATTTCGTCTCTGGTAACAGTGGTGGAAGATCCTGTAAAGCTTTCTTTGCGAATCTTTGAGTAACCGGTCATGACGACCTCGTCAAGCCGATTCTCCTCATCCTTGAGAACTACCTTCATTCCGTCCTTCGCAGACGCAAGAGGAATTTCCACGGTCTTCATTCCTATGAATGAAAACTGAAGCACGGCATTTTTGTCTTTTTCCACCTTTATGGAGAAAGAGCCGTCTGCACCTGTAACGGTTCCGTTGGCGGTGCCCTTTACAAGAACGGCAGCACCCTGGAGGGGGAGATTCTCCGAATCAAGAACTTTGCCTGTCAAAGTCAGGCTTTCGCTCTTGTTCGTCTGGGCATGTGCAGACTGAACGCCGACAAACAGAAGGGCGGCCACGGCAATCGCCGCAGTTCCCTTGAGCAACTGCATGATACGTTTCATCTAAGCGTTGATTATGTTGTGAAAAATAAGGCTTATTTGACCCTGATCTTAAAGATTTTGGCCTTCCTCGGGCCCTCTCC
>JABUTS010000193.1 GCA_021443565.1 Bacteroidales bacterium
GGAGACTAATGAAGGAAGCACCATCACTCTGTCCTTCCTTATCGCCTCCAATGCTTCAACCTTATGTGCCATCCTGATTTGGGCGATGGCGACCGAATCCGCGACTGCCTTGGCGACAGAGTCTGCGTATGCCCTTGCCCTTGCTTCCTCCTCGGCCCTGGCTTCGATGTCGGCCTTTTCCTTCCTCATCACTTCCAGGTCCGCAGAAGTCGGACGTCCGGCAAGCGATCGCACGAAATCGCAGCCCTGCACAGACAGCAGCACTGCTGCAAGCAGCAATATGATATTGATTCTTTTCATCACAGTCATCGTTTATACCGAGTTGCAAATTTAGAAACTCTTGGGGACGATGAAAAAATAAGTTGCCACATTTCCTTGCCATCACGCCATTTTGGGCCAGACGGGCTGTCTGTTACTGAATAAATGCTGTATATTTGCGCTGATGAAGAAAATTGGCACCCAGAAAAATACCATAAGGCTCGAAGCCATGGACCCGGTGGACATATACGGCGCCGGCAACCGCATACTCGAAGCCCTGTGCGCACGCTACCCGGCGCTCAAAGTGATAGCAAGGGGGAACGAACTGATGCTTGAAGGAAGCGGTCCGGACATGGAGGATTTCGAGGTCAAGCTCAATCTGCTTATAGAGAAGCGCCGCCACAAGATGAACCTCACCACCTACGACGTGGAGGAAATCTGCGAGTCGATGGAGAGTCCCGAGAAGTTCCGTTTCAATCCGGGAGCGCCCATAGTCTACGGCAATGACGGCAAGCCGATAAGCGCAAGGAACCCCAACCAGCAGAAGATGGTAAGCGCCTACTTCGACAGCGACCTCATCTTCGCCGTGGGACCCGCGGGCACCGGAAAGACCTACATAGCCATTGCCCTGGCGGTCAGGGCCCTCAAGAACAGGGAAATCAAGAGAATCATACTCACCAGGCCGGCAGTTGAAGCGGGTGAAAGGCTGGGGTTCCTTCCGGGCGACCTCAAGGACAAGCTCGACCCGTATCTCCAGCCTCTCTATGATGCGCTCGGAGACATGATACCATCAAAGAAACTCCAGGAATTCATGGCTGACGGCACCATACAGATTGCCCCGCTCGCCTACATGCGCGGACGCACCCTCGACAAGGCCTGCGTCATACTTGACGAGGCGCAGAACACCAATCTGGGACAGCTCAAGATGTTTCTCACCCGCATGGGCATGGATGCAAAATTCATAGTCACCGGTGACGCAAGCCAGATAGACCTTCCAAACCGCAACGATTCCGGACTGCTCAAGGGGATCAGGCTCACAGAAAAACTGAAGGGCGTCAGCACCATATTCTTCGGCAGCGAAGACATTGTGCGACACCCTCTCGTAAGCAGGATAGTCAAGGCCTTTGACAAGGCCGAGAAAGAAAGCGGAAACTGAGGTCAGATATCCTCTCCAACAATTTTGCTGTAATAGGCATATTTGTCTGCAGCCGCCGTGTCAATGCTGGCAAAACGATGCCAGATGTTGCGCAGGTACTTGGCTGTGTGCAGTTTCACCTCCTTGTCGGTGCTGAGTTCATAAGCCTTCTCGAAATAGTCCGAAGACTTGAGCAGACATGACCGGAACTGTTCTGCAAGGCCGACAAATGCCTTGTCGTCAACCTCCTTTGAAGCATCCTCAAGCACGTCGAGAGCCCTCTGGTACCACACAGAGCCTGATCCTATCAGACCGTACTCGTACTGCGGGTTCAGTTCAAACGACCTGGCGAAGCACTCGAGCGCCTTGTCGTTTTCCTTGTTGCGGACATGGAAATCACCCTTGAGGTAGAAGAGTTCGCAGTTTGACGGATCCAGCTCCATCACCCTTTCTATCAGCCCTATCACTGTATCGTTGTCCACATCCGTGCCGGAGCAGTAGTAATCGATGAGGCCTATCAGGAGATTCTTGTTGTCCGGAGCCATACGGAGCCCCTCCTCCAGGGTAAGCCTGGTCTTGTGACCGTCACCCATCTTGAGGTAGCTGTCGGCGAGCCTCGCATAGAGGTCGGGATCGTCGGCGCAGTGGCCTATGCTCCTGCACTGCTCGAAGAAATCGGCGGCCCTTTCGTACTCCCCTGCAGCCCACGCCATCAGTGCGGCATCGTAAAGCAGAGGGTTTTCCACCCTTGAAAGCGGCGCATTCTGGCCCGCGAAGAAAGCCTTCTCGAACAGCTGGCTCGAGAGACTGTACTCCTTTCTGGAATATGCCTCGTGCGCATCGTCAATCCACATGTTCACGATGCGGTTCATCCCCTTGCCTATGGGATTGGTGCGGCGGTTGCGGGCATCCAGCGACACGGCCTTGAGGTAGGCCTCGAAGGCAAGGTCTGGATTTTCGTCCATGCCCGGGTCTCCCGACTCCCATGAAGCCATATAGGCCTTGGCAAGCACTATCCACGTATCAGCCCTGTCCACCTTGCGCCTGTCCTCTGTCTGGGCAAGAGCTGCGGTGAGGGCCTTGCGGGTATCAGTATTGACAACGACCTGCTGGGCTTCCACCCTGCAGATCGTTGCAATGAATATCAAAGCTGTAATCAGCAGTCTTCTCATCCGGTCTTACTTAGCAGAATCGAAGGCGTTCTTGTAAATGTCGTACTTTTCCTTGTACTCAGGACCCTTTGAAGCGAAGCGGTAGTAGATGTTCTTGAGGTACTCCGCGAGGCTCTGCTTCACGTCATCCTGCTTGCAGAGCGCGAAAGCCTTCTCGAAAGGCTCTGCTGCGCTGAGAAGGGACTCTTCCATCTTCTTCATGTAGTCGTCATACTTCTGCCACTCGGAATCAGGGGTTGCAGATGCCTTCTCCTGATAGTCAAGGGCGGTCTCGTAACGAAGTATGCCCTCGCCTATATAACCCCACTCATATTCCGCATTCACCTTGTTGGCCTCCTGATAAGAAGCGATGGCCTTCTCGCGTGCAGCCTCTATCTCAGCCTCGTCAGCACCGTTCTCAGACATCTTTGCAGCAAGTTCCTTGCGGATATTGCCCTCAACATAGTAGAGAGATGCGTTGCCCGGCTCGTTCTTCTTGGCAGCGTCGAGGAGAGTGAAGAGCCTGTCGGTATCGGTGCCTGAAGTGATGTAGTAGTTGATGAGGCCCACGAGTATGCTTTGGCTTGCAGGGTACTTCGCGAAACCGGTCTCAAGAGTCTTGACAGCCTTGTCAGCCTGGTTGAGCTTGTTGTAGATGTCGCCGAGCTTTGCGTAAACCTCGCCGTCGGTGTATGCATAATCATGGTCGAGGCACTTCTCGAAGAGGGATGCAGCCCTCTCGAACTCGCCGGTAGCGTGAGCGGTGAAACCTGCGTTGTAAAGGTCGGTGGTGTCAAGCTCTGAAAGCGGCTCCACAGCTGAAGCCTCGAAAGCCTGCTCGAACTTCTTGCTGGCCTTCTTGAGGTCTCCGAAGGTGTATGCGTCATAAGCCTGCTGCTGATACTTCTCAACTATGGTCTTCATGCCCTTCTTGATATCTTCGGTCTTTGCCTTCTTGACGTCAAGCTGATAGGCCTTCTTCCATGCATCCAGAGATTTTCCAAGGGCGTTGTCAACCACCGGCTTGGTTACCTCGATGATCTGGAGGACGCCGGCCTCGTTGAAATAGAGGTTCTTGTTCTTGAATACGTCCTTCTTGTAGGCCTGACCGTTGAGTGTCACGTTCTCCGAAGAAGATGCTTTCTCGGTGCCGAGGAGAAGAGCAAGCTCAGTTGGACCGGCACCTACATATACATTGCCTGCAGGTGCATTGTAAGCGTCCATGTAGGCTGTGGCAAGCTTGATCCATGTGGCAAACTTTGCAGCCTTCTTTTCATTCTGAGAATCTGCCTCTGCAGACTCTACTGCAGACTTGGCGGCAGCCGGAGTCTTTACAGTGCCCTGTGCGCCTGCAAACTGGAACGATGCCAGAATAACTGCAAGTGCGAGAATTGTTCTTTTCATACCTTGGATATAATTTAAGTGTTGTTATTCGTTACCTTGTTCCTGCACGTCCCCGAAGGCTCCGTCTGGAGACTGAGTCATGTTATCTTCCCCGGCTTCAGGAAGTTCCTCATCCTCCGCCTTTGCAACAGGAGAAATGGCGGCTATCACGTCCTTGCCGCGGAGGTTGATAAGCTTGACGCCCTGGGTCGCACGGCCGGCCACCCTGATGTCTTCCACTCCCATCCTGATAGTCATTCCGGACTGGTTGATAATCATGAGGTCGTCATCTTCGTTCACACTCTTGATTGCCACCAGTCTGCCTGTCTTCTCGGTGATTTCAAGGGTCTTCACACCCTTGCCTCCACGGGCGGTGATACGGTAGTCATCTATGTTCGAGCGCTTGCCGAAGCCGTTTTCGCTGACGACAAGTACAGTCTTGGCGGTATCGTCCTTCTCGAGGCTGAGCAGACCTATCACTTCGTCATCATCTTCAATAGATATGCCACGCACACCCGAAGAGGTCCTTCCGAGAGGACGGGCGTCGCTTTCGTGGAAGCGCACGCAACGTCCGTTGCGCGCTGCAATCATTATCTGGCTGTCGCCGCTTGTCATCACGGCCTCGAGAAGTTCGTCTCCCTCACGCACTATGATTGCATTCACGCCGTTGGTTCTCGGCCTTGAGTATTCCTCGAGGAGGGTCTTCTTGACAACGCCCCTCTTGGTCGCCAGCATGATATAGTGGCTGTTGATGAATTCGCTGTCCTTGAGGTCGCGTACAGTGATGTAAGCCTTGACCTTGTCCTCAGGATCTATGCTGAGCACGTTCTGGATTGCGCGGCCCTTCGACGCCTTGTTTCCCTCAGGAATGTCGTAGACCTTCAGCCAGTAGCAGCGGCCCATTTGGGTGAACAGGAGCAGCGTGCTCCTCATGTTGCCCACATAGATATGCTCGATGAAGTCAGCATCCCTGGTCGAGCTGCCCTTCACGCCGACTCCGCCCCTGTTCTGGCTCTTGTATTCGGTGAGTGAGGTGCGCTTGATGTATCCGAGATGGGAAATGGTAATCACCACATCCTCATCGGCATAGAACTCGTCGGCGTTGAAGCTGCCGTCAGCGCGAGGATCTATCGCCGTGCGTCTTGCGTCTCCGAAACGCTCCTTCATCTCGATGGTTTCCTCCTTGATGACCTGCATCTGGGCTTCGTGGCTGCCGAGAATCTCGAGGCAGCGGTTTATGAACTTCATGAGCTCGTCGTACTCTGCCTGAAGCTTCTCCCGTTCGAGTCCGGTGAGCTGGCGGAGCCTCATCTCCACTATGGCGCTCGACTGGGCGTCGGAGAATCCGAATTCGGCCATGAGCCTATCCTTGGCCTCGTCAACGCTCTTTGAAGAACGTATAATGCTGATTATCTGGTCGATGATATCGAGAGCCTTGAGCAGGCCTTCGACTATGTGAGCCCTCTTCTGGGCCTTGTCGAGGTCGAACTTCGTCCTTCTGACTATCACCTCGTGGCGATGGTCCACGAAATACCTGATCAGGTCCTTCAGGTTGAGGGTGCGCGGACGTCCGTGCACAAGGGCCACGTTGTTGACTGCGAACGACGACTGGAGCGGGCTGTACTTGTAAAGCATGTTGAGCACAACGTTCGAGTTCGCGCCGTGCTTGAGCTTGATGATGACGCGTACGCCCTTTCGGGTTGTCTCGTCGTTCACATACGAGATGCCGTCTATCTTCTTGGTCTGGAACGCGAGTTCGGCGATCTTTTCGATCATCTCCTTCTTGTTCACGTTGTACGGAATCTCCGTCACCACTATGGTCTCGTTGCCCTTGGAGTCAACCTCTATTTCGGTCTTGGCGCGGACGACTATCCTGCCCATGCCCGTGCTGAACGCATCCTTGATGCCCTGTACGCCCTGAATGATGCCTCCGGTAGGGAAATCGGGGCCCTTGACATGCTCCATGAGGCCATCAACGTCAATATCGGGATTGTCGATGTACGCGCAGATGGCGTTGCAGCATTCGGTCATGTTGTGGGGAGCCATGTTCGTGGCCATACCCACTGCGATTCCTGATGAGCCGTTGAGAAGCAGGAGAGGCACCTTCGTAGGAAGCACAGTAGGCTCATCGAGGGTGTCATCGAAGTTTTTCTGGAAATCCACGGTATCCTTGTCGAGGTCCGCGAGCACTTCCTCGGTGAGCTTTTCAAGTTTGGCCTCGGTATATCGCATAGCAGCGACCGGGTCGCCGTCCATGGAGCCGAAGTTACCCTGTCCGTATACAAGCGGGTATCTGAGCACCCAGTTCTGGGCCATTCTGGCCATGGCGTAATATACGCTGGAGTCGCCATGAGGATGGAACTTTCCGAGCACCTCACCGACTATTCTTGCAGACTTCTTGGTCTGGCCGCTATAGCTCAGGCCAAGTCCGTCCATTCCGAAGAGCACCCTTCTGTGGACTGGCTTCATGCCGTCCCTGACGTCCGGGAGCGCCCTCGACACTATAACTGACATCGAGTAGTCGATATACGCCGACCGCATCTCGTGGTCGATCTCGACCTGCTCAATCTTTCCGGTCATGCCGGTCTTTTCATTCTCCATTATGCTATTTCTGATGTTAAATCCGGTTCAACGCGCGTGCACGCAAGCGGGCACACACGCATAAGTCCACAAATTTACTGAATTTTCTCAAAATAGCAATCGGAAAAGGCATCGGCTTTACTTTGCCCGGCTTGTTCCCGAGTAGATGATTTTTTTGAGATTTTCGGAATTTCCGCCATACATGAGCTCCCACTCGCCTTTGACGGGCACCATGTCCTGCGCGGCATCCGACCATGACAGGAAGGTCTCGTCGTCGAGCACGAACTCCACATTGACCGTCTGACCGGCAGGGATGTCAACCCTCTTGAAACCGCGCAGGCTCTTCAGAGGGCCATCCGCATCCGCAGGCAGGCGGACATAGAGCTGCACGACCTCGGCTGCGTCAACATCTCCGACATTGGTCACAGGCACGCAGAGAGTCCTGCCTTTGACACATGCTTCTCCATACTCGAAAGTCGTATATGACAGGCCGTACCCGAAAGGATACAGGGGCTTGCCCGTGAAATAGCGGTAGGTATGTCCCTTCATGTCATAGTTCTCAAAGTCGGGGAGTTGTTCAACGTCTGCATAGAAGGTTACCGGGAGTTTCCCTGAAGGTGACACGTCACCCATCAGCACGTCGGCAAGGGCAGTTCCACCCTCTTCGCCAGGGTACCACGCCTGAAGTATCGCGTCGCAGCTCTCCGTCTCGGGCACAAGTCCCATTGCGCTGCCGGAGAAGTTCACGAGCACGACCTTCTTCCCCGCATTGTGAAGTATCTGAAGCAGTTCCCTCTGCACCTGGGGCAGTTCTATATCCGTGCGGTCACCGCCCCTGAAGCCGGGCAGGTCCACATCCATCTCCTCGCCTTCAAGTCTTGGGGAAATGCCTCCGGCGAAAACTACCACGTCAAAATCCTTGAGTTCGGCAAGGAGTGCATCCTTGTCGCATGCAGGGGTCACGAGACCGCAGCCGGGGAGGCATTTCAGTCCGGGTATGCGCTCCGACAGAGCCTCACGCAGGGTCACCGTAAACTCCGGAATGCCATTGTAATTGCCCCATTGCATCTCCTTGTCATCGGCGTTCGGTCCCACCAGAGCCACTCTCTGTCCCGACTGCAGAGGCAGCAATCCTTCGCGGTTCTGGAGGAGGACAAAACTCTCCTGCGCCATCTTGCGGCTCAGGGCAAGATGCTCCGGTCCCTCTACAATGTCATCCTTGAGATGAGTCCACGGACTGTTGTCGCGCTCGAGTTCACCAAGCCGCATTCGGGCCGCAAGAAGACGTACGAGACTGCGGTCAACGTCGGCCTCGGAAAGTTGGCCGGAGGCAACAGCTTCGGGGATGGCATCGTATGAACCGCCGCAGTTCAGGTCGGTGCCGGCATGGATTGCCATGGCAGTCGCCTCTGCCCTGTCCTTTGCATAGCCGTGGGCTCCCTCCCTGAAGAAGTCGGAAATGGCCCCGCAGTCGGAAAGCACTATGCCCTTATAACCCCATTCTCCCCGGAGAACCTTGTTGATGAGATAGTCGCTGGCACCGCATGGGACTCCCCTGAAACGGTTGTACGCTATCATCACCTCCTGCACGTCCGCCTTGGTCACAAGGTCCTTGAATGCGGGAAGATAAGTCTCCCGGAGATCCCTTTCGCTCACTTCGGCGTTGTAGGTGTGGCGGCTCCATTCCGGTCCCGAGTGCACTGCGAAATGCTTTGCACATGCATGAAGCTTGAGCACGGGAGCATCTGACGGGCCCTGTAGTCCGCGGACCACAGCCGTGCCGAGCCGGCCTGTCAGATAAGGGTCCTCGCCGTAGGTTTCCATACCGCGTCCCCAGCGCGGGTCCCGGAAGATATTGATGTTTGGAGTCCAGAAAGTCAGACCTTGATACCAGCCCGACATGCCGTTTTCTATGGCCTGACGGTGCTTTACCCTGGCCTCGTCGCTGACCGCGGTAAACACGTCAAGGACCAGGGGCTCGTCAAAGGAGGCCGCCATCGCGATAGGCATGGGGAACACTGTGGCCTTGCCGTTGCGGCCTACACCGTGCAGGGCCTCGTTCCACCAGTTGTAGGCGGGAATGTCACCTACCGGTTGAGAAGGATGAATCATCAGACTGGCCTTCTCCTCGATTGTCATTGCGGAGATCAGTTCCCGGGCCTTTTTCTCGGGGGTGCTGCACCCTGCTATCGCGAGCATGCAGCAGAAACAGGAAAGAATACGGTTTTTCATACTTCTTCAAAAATACGAAAAGCCCGCGAAAGAAAAATTTATATTTCTCAGATTTTTTTGCACATGTACCATGCTTTGGCACAATGACAGCCTAACTTTGCACCTGGAAACTTAAAAGAAGACAAATATGAATACCACGACTCTCAACATCGACGCTTTCAGCTCATTCATGGCAGAAGATAATCTCGACGCCCTCGTGCAGCTTATAGACGAACTCGACCTCGAGCTCTGCGGTTTTCATATAGGCTGAGAAACGAAGCGCCGCATGACGCACGCATACCGGTCAGGCCTTGACGTCAAGCTGCGTATCGTCCTTTGCCTTGTTAAGGCCCAGCCGAAGCACCGAAGGCGCAATTGCGTCTTCCATACGGCCCGATGCTCTTGAAGCCAGCATGCGCGAATTTATGATGAATTCCGACACTGGGTTTTCGACATATTTCTTGAGCGCACGTTTCAGCGGCCTTGCGCCATACACGGGATTGAAGCCCGCGTCCGCGACAAAACGCTTTGCTGCAGGAGTCATCTCGAGCTCATATCCCGCCTCGCGAACCCTGGCCTTGAGATCTTTCAGTTCAATGTCTATTATCTTCGCGATGCAGTCCCTGTCAAGCGACCCGAAATAAATCTGTTCATCCACCCTGTTGATGAATTCCGGTGGGAACACCTTGCGCAAAGCTTTTTCCATCACGCTCTGTCTGCCGCTCTGCACGTCCCTCCCCGCAGTCGCGAACCCCATTCCGTTACCATATTCCGCAAGTTCCCGGCTTCCCACGTTGCTGGTCATGATCACCACCGTGTTCCTGAAACTTACCGTACGACCCAGGCTGTCAGTAAGACGTCCCTCGTCAAGAATCTGGAGCAGAACGTTGAACACGTCCGGATGGGCCTTCTCGATTTCATCCAGAAGGACAACGCAATATGGCTTGCGCCTCACCCTCTCGCTGAGCTGACCGCCCTCTTCATGGCCCACATAACCCGGAGGCGCTCCCACAAGTCTGGAAACGTTGAACTTTTCCATATACTCGCTCATGTCCAGCCTCACCATGCTGTCCTCTGAATCGAACAGATATTCAGCAAGCGACTTCGCAAGCTGCGTCTTTCCAACACCGGTCGGGCCGAAGAAAAGGAAGGTTCCGATAGGCTTAGACGGATCTTTTATGCCCGCCCTGTTCCTCCTGATTGCGCTCGCAATTTTGGATATGGCCTCGTCCTGGCCTATGATGCGTTTCTTCAGTCTGGCTTCCATCTTCATCAGCCTCGAGACCTCGGATTCGCCCACCTTTGTCACCGGTATGCCAGTCATCTTCGAGACAACCGCGGCTATGTCCTCAGAAGTCACAACAGCCTCCTCGTCCTTCTTCCTACGCCTGAGGGAGACCATGGAACCAGCCTCGTCCATAGCATCTATAGCCTTGTCAGGCAGGCATTTGTCCGAAACGTACCTCTCAGTGAGGGATACGCAGGCATCAAGGGCAGCCGTGCTGTATGACACGCCGTGATGATCCTCGTAGCGGCTGCAGACGGAATGAAGAATCTCCATAGCCCCGGCTGCATCCACGGGATTCACGAGTATCCTTTGGAACCGCCTGTCAAGGGCACCGTCCTTCTCTATGATTTTGGTGAATTCGTTGAGGGTTGTCGCGCCTATACACTGTATTTCCCCCCTTGCAAGGGCAGGCTTCAGCATGTTCGCCGCATCGAGGCTTCCGGATGCGCCGCCCGCACCCACCACGGTATGGAACTCGTCTATGAAAAGTATGGTGTCAGGATCGTCCTTCAGCTGGGCTATGATGGACTTGATCCTCTTCTCGAAATCTCCCCTGTAACGGGTTCCGGCGACTACTGAGGCGATGTCAAGCGAGACCAGCCTTTTGTTTTTCAGCACTGCGGGTATGTCTCCGGCGGCTATTTTCTGGGCAATGCCCTCCACGATGGCAGACTTTCCCACACCAGGGTCGCCCACCAGCATCGCGCTGTTCTTCTTGCGCCTGCCAAGTATCTGTATGACTCTCGATATTTCGTCCTTCCTGCCGACAACCGGATCCAACCGGCCTTCTCGGGCCGCCTTGGTCATGTCGTAACCGAACTCGTCCAGAGGCTGGGAAGCCGGCTTCTCTTCATGTGCGGGCTCTTCTCCGTTTCCGGCGCCCTCCCCTTCTTCCGCACGCGGCTGCTGGGCCCTTGTCTGGGTGGCAGGTTTGAGCATGCCTGTCTTCTCCATGAAGGAGAACACCTTGGTATAGTCGATGCCCGACTCCCTGAGGTAGACGCTGCCGTAGCTGCCGTCCATGCGCAGGAGAGCCAGCAGAAGATGTTGGGCATCAGCTTCGAAAATATGCAGACGCGTCGCCTCCAGAATGGTGATGTTCAGCACGTTGCGTGCCCCTCTGGAGAGAGTTATCTTGTCCAGTTCCTCGTATGGTATATGTTCGTTTGTGAATATCTTGCTGTCGATGAAGCGCTTGAATTCCTGCAGGTCAACCTCCAGCGCCTTGAGCGTGTCCGTCGCCTGGTTATCCCCATGTCGGATCATTCCGAGGAACATGTGGTCGGGTGCGATCCCGTAACTTCCAGTCCTCATGGCCTCGTCCCTTGCGAAGTTAAGGATGAGATTAAGCGTTTCTGATACTTTGAGTTCCATAGAAACGCGAATTTAGTGTTTTTCTGCTTGCGTTGCAAGTGCGCGCATTGAGGGAGAATCAGAACCCGGCTGCCAACTGGGTTTTCACCTCGTATATGTTGCCTCGGGTGCAGTTTGTCGCAGCCAGTCTGAGGTCCAGGCTGAAGCGGCCGGCCCTATATCTGAAGAAGACGTAGTTTCTGATGCCCCGCCCATAAAAGGACGTGACCGGGAATGTGCCCGTCGAATCATGTTCATAGGCATATATCCTGTCATCCCACTCGTCAACCAGAAAAACCGCATATCTGTATGACATTCTGAATTTCCCCATATCAAGCGCCATACCCGCATAAGCCATGAGAGCGGCACTGCGGAACGACAGAGCCTCAAGACGGGTGTCCAGTTTCCATCTTCCGGACGCAGACTGCCATGACGGAGAAAGTCTCAGCGACAGTTTCATTTCATTCTCCGGATGCTCGCATA
>JABUTS010000074.1 GCA_021443565.1 Bacteroidales bacterium
AGACCCCAACATTAAAAGTGTTGTGCTCTACCAACTGAGCTAACGATTCTTACCATTAGTAGTTGTTTGAGTCATTGTGAAGTTTTCGTAAACTTCGTTCCTCAAACGGGATTGCAAAGGTAGGCTAAATTTTAATAATTGCAAACATTTTCCCAGTTTTTCTTCCACTTTCATAAAAAATCCAGCTCAGTCCCACATCCCGCACGGCATAATATCCTCAACCGTAGATAACCGGGCTACCAGCCGATGACAGCGTGCCCGCTCTTGCAGTCGACAGCGCCGACCGTTCCTTCAGGCAGCCTGAACACTCGCACATGCTTCCAACGTCCGGGATCGAGTTCCTCCAGAGACTCGAAGGCTTCGAAATCCATGTCTTCAGGATTGTTCACAGCGTCAATGGTTATATAACTTACTCCCAATGATGTAATGTTCTGGAAAAAGTGCGTGCCCTGACTCGGTTCTATCTGGAAACCCGGAAGGGTGAATTCCACTATCATTCTTGCCTCTGATATGCCGTTCCACACCACAGGTATTCCCAGCCATGGGTCGGAAGAGCCCCAGCGTCCCGGACCGGAAAGTATATACGTGCTTTCCTCCGCGCGCATGATTCTGTTGATTTCGTCAATCTCCGCAGCCATCTCGACAGTGCGCGAGCTGTCGAAACTTGACGGCGCGACATACACCGCGTACTTCATACCTGTCTGAACTCCCGCGCCGAGAGCCCTGTCAGTACGCACCGCAACCTTCGAGAAACCGTTGGCTATCACATCTATATCGTTCTCGGACGAGAAATCGAACTGCGCCATAGGACGCACCTGAAGTATCTTCACCTGGTAAGTCTCGTTCTCGGCATCCTTGATCACATCGGCCGCGAATTCCATCTCCACCTCGCACATCAGTTCTTCGCGGCACAGCCTCAGCATCTCACGTATAATCTCTACCAGCGGGAAGACCTTGTATTTTACGATGGCGTCGAAGGAAATGATGTTTATGCCTCCCTCAGTGTAGCCTGTCGAGAGCCGCGAATTGGCCCTGTCTATGGTGGAAGACACAAGCTCCGGGTAGCCGCAGTGCGAGAGGGCCTCGCTGACCGGAAGGTTGGCAAGGTTAATAGAGTCGTCGACTGAAGTCTTGAACGTGCCCGGACGCATGTCGAGGGCGTACATGGTCTTCTGTGTGTCCCTCATCGCCAGCCCCATGTCGGAAAGCTGAAGAATCTTCTTGGGTTTGGCGGGGCTGAACCGGAGATTGTTTCCTCCGTCAACCACGGTCTTGCCAAGTCCGAAGGCAAGGTTCACTACTCCGTCCTCGGCCTTTTCAGAACCTATAGGGTAGAAATTCATGGAGCGCGCCACTCCCGACAGCATCGGGTAATAGTAGCCGTCATGGTTGGAACCGCAAATAGTCTGCACCACCACTGCCATCTTCTCCTCTCCGAGCAGGTTGCCCGTGCTCTGAATATAGTTACGGCTGCCGTTGAAGAAAACCGAGGCATAGACGCTCTTGATTGCCTTCGAAAGCATTCGAAGCATCTGGTCCTTATTCTCGGTGAGAGGAATCATGTATGTTGAATACACACCTGCAAACGGCTGGAAATTACTGTCTTCCAGCTTCGAGCTGGAGCGTATGGCAAGCGGTGCGCGAACCGTCGCGAGGAAGGCTGAGAGTTCGTTGAGGAGCTCTGCCGGCAGGGAGGACGACACGAACTCGGAGAGTACCTCCTCGTCGGAAATTTCGGAGTCTATGACATATTGCAGGCCGTTCTCGAGTATGAACTGGTCGAAATAGTCCGTCGCCACGACTATGGTGCGGGGGATGGAAATCTTGGTCGAAGGGAACATCCTCGTCAGGTCATGCTTATGAATCAGATTGTTCAGGAAAGCCAATCCCCTCGCCTTGCCGCCGAGGGATCCCTGGCCCACTCTTGCAAACCATATATGTCTGCCGTAATCTTCCCTGTTGAAATTGGCAATCACGCCTCGTCCGGTGAACGAAAGATAATCGTGGATGTGCTTCACCAGAAACTGCCTGTGCAGCCTGGAAGCCAGGAACTGGCTGGCGTTCGCCTTCCTGATGATGTGGGCAAGCGGGAAGAAACCCCTGGCATACAGCCACTTGGAAAGCATGTTCCTGCCGGCGTTGTAGAACAGCACGTCGTCCGGGATGCTTGGCAGCACCTTCTCAAGTTCAAGCATGCCCGAAAAACGCCCGTACTCCACCCCGTCCTTGTCCCTGAACACGAAATCGCCGAAGCAAAGTTCCTGGTTGATATACTCGGAAAGCCTGATCATCAAAGTCTTGGAATACTTTCTCACGAAACCGCAGTTCATCTCCCTCGCAATCTCGGCAACGCTGTCCTGAGATGACTGGAACAATATGGGCATAAGCGGATCGTCCCTGCGTATCTTGCGGGCAAGCTTGACACCGGCATCGCTGGTCTCTGGAAGGCCGTTTTTCATGGAGAAGCCGACATCCGTTATGACGCCAAGCAGGTTGGTCTTGTACTTCTCGTACATTGCCAGGGCGTCCTCGTAATTGGTGGCGAGCAGCAGTTTAGGACGCGAGCGCTTGCGGTTCTTGACCTGGCGGTCATTCAGCGAATCTCTCAGCATCTCGTAGCTCTGTTTGAGCACAAGTTTGTATATTTCAGGCAGATAGGTCGAATAATACCGTATGGAATCCTCAACGAGGAGTATGGCCTGGACGCCGACATGGAGAATGTCGGTCTCGGCATTGATGCGGTCCTCGAAGAGTTTGATGATTGCAAGGATGAGGTCGGCGTTGCCATGCCATGTAAACACGGAGTCTATGCCGGAAGTGTCGCATGCCGCTATTCTTTTCTCGACCTCCCTGGAGTAGTTGGTGAGCAGGATGAAAGGCATGGTCATGCCGCGGGCCTTGAGTTCGCTTGCAAAACCGAACACCTGAGACTCGGAGGTATTGTACATGGCGACTATCATGTCTATGTCACCGTTCTTCTCAAGTTCCATCTTCGCTTCCGCGCACGACTTCGCCCAGATGAAACGCGGGTGATTCCTCAACCCCAGTTCCACATACTCGCGGTAAATCTCGGTTTCTATCTGGCCGTCCTCCTCGAGCGTAAATGCGTCATAACTGCTGCATATCATCAGTATGTTCCTGATTCTGAAATGCATGAGCGAGGCATAGTCGGTGCCGGCATATTGGAATGTGTGGGTCTGAATAATATCGTCCATCCTGATGTTCACAAAAGAGCCCGTTCCGGAGGCCCGTCCGGTCAGACGGCTCCAAAACGGGCACAATTTACGAAAAATTCGGGATTAGATTACTCCCTGCTCGAGCATGGCGGTAGCAACCTTCATGAAGCCGGCGACATTGGCGCCCTTCACATAGTTGACATAACCGTCGGGCTGGGTGCCGAACTTGACGCATGCACTGTGGATATTTGACATGATTTCATGGAGTTTGGCATCCACATCCGCAGCGCTCCAGCTGATATGCATTGCGTTCTGGGTCATTTCGAGGCCGGAAGTGGCAACACCGCCTGCATTCACGGCCTTGCCGGGTGCGAAGCTGATGCCCGCCTGCTGGAAGGTGGCAATGGCTTCAGGGGTGCAACCCATGTTGGAAACTTCCGCGCAGAGCATGACACCGTTTGCGACCAGTTCCCGGGCGTCATCCCCGTTCAGCTCGTTCTGGAAAGCGCAAGGCATTGCTATGTCGCACTTTATCGACCATGCCTTCTTGCCCGGCAGGAAGGTCGCAGACGGGAATTTCTGAGCGAAAGGGGCAACCACATCGTTGTTCGTAGCCCTCAGTTCGAGCATATACGCTATCTTTTCATCGTTCATGCCCTCAGGGTCATAGATGGCACCGTCAGGGCCGGAAATCGCGATTACATTCGCACCGAGTTGCGTAGCTTTCTTCGCCGCCCCCCATGCAACGTTGCCGAAGCCGGAAATAGCCACGGTCTTGTCCTTGATGTCGTCATTCTTCAGATGAAGCATGTGCTGGACGAAGTACACTGCGCCATAGCCCGTAGCCTCCGGGCGCACGAGCGAGCCGCCCCAGTTGATGCCCTTGCCGGTCAGGACGCCCGTATGCTCTCTCGCCAGCTTCTTGTATGCACCGTAAAGATATCCTATCTCGCGTCCTCCCACTCCCACATCGCCGGCGGGCACGTCAGTATCCGGGCCTATATTGCGCCAGAGTTCAAGCATGAAAGCCTGGCAGAAGCGCATGATTTCCGCATCGGACTTGCCCTTGGGACTGAAATCGGAGCCTCCCTTGCCGCCGCCCATCGGGAGGGTGGTGAGAGCGTTCTTGAAGGTCTGCTCAAAACCGAGGAACTTCAGAATGGACGGATTCACGGAAGGGTGGAAACGCAGGCCTCCCTTGTAAGGGCCAATCGCGCCGTTGAACTGAATCCTGTATCCGGTGTTTACCTGGACGCGGCCATCATCGTCAATCCAGGTGACACGGAACGAGAAGCTCCTGTCCGGCTCAACCATTCTTTCGGCTATGCGCGCCTCCTCAAATTCAGGATGGGCATTATACGTATCTTCGATTGATTCAAGGACTTCCTTCACAGCCTGAAGGTATTCCTTTTCTCCTGGATAGCGGGCCTCAAGGGCCTTCATCATAACCTCGGTTTTCATACAGTTGGCAATGGTCGTAATTTATATTATAATTTTCGCACAAAAGGAGAATATTGATTACAAACTCCTATTGTAATACGAATATAGTTTATATCTTACAACCAAACACCATAAAATCACTTTATTTTTCAAGCATGAGCAAAGATTGGATTTCTCTGTCCCCTATTCCGAGCAGCCTCATCTTCCTTATTATCTCCGGAAGCTCGCTCTCGAGAAAATCCCTCTTCCTGCTGTCCAACACCCTGTCCCTGGCACCGGCACACACAAAGTAGCCTATTCCTCTTCTGTTATGGATAATACCCTGGCGGGTGAGCCATTCATAGCTACGCATCACGGTATTCGGGTTGACACCTACCGACGCGCCGTACTCCCGCACGGACATTATCCTGTCCTCCTCGGCAAGGCTGCCCGATAGTATGCGTTCGCATAATTCGTCGCAGATTTGGAGATATATGGATTTATTGCTATTGAATTCCATCGCGCCTAGTGTTTTATCGTGTTGAGACGCAGATAGATGCCGCCTAGAAGCAGAAAGTTCACCACAGTGTCGCTGATGGTATCCATAAGCACGAAATGGTTTGTCAGGAACTCGGGAAGGTCGGCGAATGACCCACTGGAAACCAGGGTGTCCGTGAAGCGCAAGGTAAGAGGAATCACTATGGCGCTGATAGCCATGCCAACAACCATCAGCACTCCCACCGTCTTGATGAACTTGCCGTTCCTGAAAAAGATTGCCCCCAGCAGGAAAGGAAGAATGAATCCGAAATAGTCATCGACATAGAGCAGAGGATTGAATAGGGCCTTCAGGGATTCCGCGCCGGGATTGCTGGAAATCTCCTCTGTGAGTCCCCTTACAAGTTCATATATGCCGCCGCCTGCAATAGGCCTCCCACAACCGCCGTCCACTTTGCATAGGAGCCAGTCAAGGCCGAGATAGACGACAGAAAAGGCCACAGGGACAACCACGAGGACATTTGCGAGCATGGAGAGGAACTTTTCCGGAACTGATGCCGGTATGAGCACGTATGGCGAGCCGGACTTCCTGTCGGTCAATCTTCCGTAAGTGCCTATGCTCATGACTACAGGCAGCAGCACCAGCAGGAAAACGAACAGGAGCGTTCTGCCGAACATGGTCATGGAATGCCAGTGTCCGCCCAACAGCAGCGAGAAAGAGCCGGTCAGCACATAGATGATGATGCCGGATGCGGCGAATATCACGAATTTTATCCAGAGATCGGCCCATGCCGTCTTGAAGTCGGTGACGAAGAAGCGTCCGAAGCGCCTGAGATTGAAAGTATTGTAATCCATGGCTTTACTCTTTTATATCGTTTGCATCCTGTCCTAGGAGGCTTTTCACAAGTTCCTTGTTTGAAATCACAGCATTGAAGAAGGCTTCGATGTTCACCTTGCTCTCGGCACCGTCGGCATTGAGCATGACCTGTATGCATCCGCCGGGTATCATCTCGCTGTAAAGGGAATGAGGCAGGACTATGTTCGAGTAGTCGAAGAAGAACTTCGAGGATATCTCGGCGAGGCTGGCATTGACGAGAACGTCCCTGCCGTCAAGTATTATGATGGGGTCTATCACGTTCTCGAGGTCTCTCACCTGGTGGGTGGAAATGACCACGGTGGATTCTTCTGAGGTATATTTCATCAAAGCCTTGCGGAACTGGGCCTTGGATGGGATGTCTAGCCCGTTTGTAGGTTCGTCCATGAAAAGATATTTGCATCCGCAGGCAAAGGCGAAACTGACATAGCATTTCTTAAGCTGTCCGAAAGACATCCTGTCCATCCTCAACTCAGCATCGACATCGAAGTCTCTCATGGCTTCAAGGAACACATCCATGCTGAAGTTGTTCCAGAACTTCCCGAAATTCCCGGCAAAGCTCTTTGCCTTCATAGGGAGGGCATCCAGCGAGTCCGGCAGAAAATACTGCTGCTCAAGACAGGATGGGAGTCTGTCATAAGGATGAAGTCCGTCCACGAGAATTTCGCCTCCAAGAGGTTTTTTGAGGCCGGCGAGCAGGGTGAGAAGGGTTGTCTTCCCCACACCGTTGCCTCCAAGGAGGCCGTAAATACGACCCTCCTGAAGGTCCATAGAGATGTTGCTCAGCACCGGCAGCTTGCCGTAACTGAAGCTAAGTCTGTCTATATTAATCATTTTCCATGTAGTTTTATGGCTATCGCCTGCAACTTGTATAGTGTGCTATTATTGTAGTACACTACAAAGGTAAACATAAAAAAGACGTGCGCAAGACTTTTTCTTGAAAATCTGCGCACGCCTTATATGTTTTCAGCTCACTTCGGAGAAGGAGGGGATTATCTGACTGATACCGAGAACGGTGCTGCTTCCTTACCTGTGCAACGTCCGTAGTTCGGCTCAGGACCCATCACAAGATGCAGTTCTCCCCCGTTCATGATGTCGGAGTAGGTTATCCAGTTCTTTTCCAGAGGCTGGCCGTTCAGAGTCGCCGACTGGATATAAACATTCTCCGGAGAATTGTTGTCTGCCTTGACAGTGAACGTGTTGCCGTTCTCGAGGGAGAGAGTGGCATTGCGGAAGACAGGACTGCCTATCACATATTGGTCAGTTCCCGGGGTGACTGCATATATGCCGAGTGCACTGATGACATACCATGAAGACATTCCCCCCTGATCCTCATCCCCCGGATAGCCCTGAGGGCTGCTGTTGTACAGGCGGCTCATTATCTGCCTCACCCAGTACTGGGTCTTCCAAGGCTGGCCTGCATACAGATAGAGATAAGGCATGTGCTGGATAGGCTGGTTTCCGTGGGCGTACTGGCCCATGTCGGCAAGTTTCATTTCCAGCATCTCGTGGATGACATAGCCGTAGCTGCCATATTCGAGTTCAGGTTCGGTAGTGAACACCGCATCGAGTTTGTCGGTGAACGCCTTGTCGCTGCCGAAGAGGTCTATGAGTCCCTGTACGTCGTGGAATACCGACCATGTCCAGTGCCATGCATCTCCTTCAACATAAGGTCCGCCCCATTCGACGGGATTGAACGGCTCTGACCAGGAACCGTCTGCCCTGCGCCCGCGCATGAACCCCGTAGCCTTGTCGAAAACGTTCCTGTAATTATACATGGACTGTCCGAAAATCCTCTGGTAGAACTCATTCCCCGCCATCTTAGCGAGGTTGTAACCGCAGAAATCATCGTAGGCATATTCAAGAGTCTGCGCAGTCGCGCCACTTGGCTTCACGTCCGCCACATAGCCGAGGGTCCAGTAAGTCTCCCAGCCCCCGCGTCCGTTCGCGCCCGCCCACGGACCTTTGTTCATGGCTTCATGAGCATAACACTTCAGCGCACGCTGAGGGTCGAAACTGCGTATCCCCTTCGCCCAGCAGTCTGTCAGCAGGGAAATCGCATGATTTCCCACCATACCTCCGTTCTCACCCGGCTGAGACCACTGAGGCAACCATCCGCACTGGTCGCAGCAGTCGAGAATGGCGTTCATGTAGCGTCCCTGCTGCTCAGGATGGAGTATGTTCGTGAGCGGGAACTGGCTGCGGAAGGTATCCCAAAAGCCGTTGTCCGTAAACATATAACCATCGTGAACCTCCCCGTCGTAAGGGCTGTAATAATATGGAGAACCGTCGGCCTTGTGCTCATAAAACATTCTGGAGTAGAGATTTGATCGGAAAAGGCAGCAATAGAAGGTCTTTATCTCCTCCTCTGTGCCGCCGCTGACGTCCACCATTCCCAAAGTCCTGTTCCAGACTGCAGCACCTTCCTTCTTCGCATCCTCGAGGGTCCTGAAACCGCCAAGCTCCGTTTCCAGATTCAGCGCAGCCTGCTCCGGACTGATATACGACGAAGCCACCCTTACATTCACCTTGGAACCTTTCCTGAACTTCACGTACGCGCCATAACCCCTGCCTTCCGCCGCAGTCTTGCCGGCCTGGACTGTCATATCCTGATTCTCCCATGTACCATAATCCTCAAAAGGCTTGTCAAAGCGTATGACAAAATAATTATAGAACTTCTCCCGCTTCTGGATATGGTGCACGTTCTTCACCCAACCGGTGATTTCACGCTTTTCAGCATCGACCCTCACGCTGCTCAAGCCATACTCGCCGTCGAGCACCACCCAGGCATCTTTCTTCGAAGGGAAACTGAACTGCAGGAAATTCGCGCGCTCCGTAGGGGACATTTCGGCAGTCACACCGCCCTCCAGCGCAACCTTGTAATAATTCGGACGGGCAATCTCGTTGTCATGACTGAACTTCGCCGCCCTCTCCTCACGCGAAACCTTCAGCTCGCCAGCGACAGGCATAAGGTCGAAAACAGCATAGTCGTTGCACCACGGACTGCACTGGTGGCACTGCTGGAAACCGTTGATGGCATCCTTCTCCCACTGGTACTTCCATCCGTCATGCATCTTGCCGGTGACAGGGCTCCAGAGGTGGACGCCGAAAGGACGACCGGTCGCCGGATAGGTATTGCCGCGGCTGAGCTTGAACTCGGAGTCGGTGCCTATGCGGGTATCGACATACTGAATGTAATCCCTGTTCTGGGCCCGGAGTCCGATGGCTGTGAGTACAAGGATGGAGGCGATAAAAGTTTTTCTCATGAGTATTAAGGTATTAGTGTCTGCAGAAGGGGTTTTGACAAGTGTTTACAGCGAGTTCACGAAGGCCTCCATTTGAGGAAGTTGCTCTTCCATGCTCTGGAGAAGCTTGTACTGGGCCCTGGTCCTCACGAGATTATGCTCAGGATATTTTGTCTTGTAGTATATATCGCCGTCAATGTAGTCCATAAGGAAGCGGAGCACCTGCTCGTAAGTGATGACTATTCCGCTGAATGCCAGATACTTCTTCTCAGACTCGGAAAGGCTGTCCTTCATCTCGGACATGTATCCTTCGACATATGCCTTGAACATGTCCATCGACATGCTGACGTTGTCAAGGTTCTGGTCGTCTTCCGCACCGGTGTTGGTATATGAGCGGAAGGCGTCGCCGAGGTCGTTGAGGAGGGTTGAACTCATCATGGTGTCGAGGTCAATGGCGCAGAGCAGGCTGCCGTCGGCCTCGTTGAAGAGGAAGTTGCTTATCTTCGTGTCGTTGTGGGTCACGCGCATGGGGATGGTCCCGTCCTCGACCTGCTTCCAGAAGTCAAGAATCTTATCCTTGCGGCTCTCCACCCAGGAGATTTCCTCCTGTATGGATGCGGCCCTGCCGGCGGCATTCCTCTTCACGCATTCCTCCCACTGGTTAATGCGGAAGCGCATGTTGTGGAAACCCTTGATTACCTCTACGAGAGGCTCGCTGAAGTCGCTCACCTGCTTGTGGAAAGCTCCCAGGCCCTTGCCACCCTGATATGCAAGTTCCGGATTGTCAGCCCTGTCAAAGCTCTTCGAGCCCTTTATGAACAGGCATACAGCCCAGAAATTGCCGTTCCCGTCCTTGAAATACAGTTTTCCGTCCTTTGCGGGAATTACTGTCAGCGTGTCCCTGAGAGGGTCTGTGACCTTTGACTTTATGTGTTCCGTCACCTTCTTGATGTTGTCCATCATTGCGGGTACATCGGGAAAGACTATGTGGTTTTTCCTCTGGAGTATGTACTCCGGAGAGTCGGAGCCCTCTACGTAAACAAGGTAGGTATCGTTGATGAAGCCTTCGCCGAGAGGCTTGATTTCCACGGGATTCGCCTTGAGCGCGAAACGCGAGGCAAGTTCAAGAAGTTCCATTTGCTATAGTGTTAAAAATTGGTATGTCTACAAATGTAAGAAAAAGCATGGAATTTTATAACTTTGCCGCTCGCAGCGATATAACGAACATATAGCCATGAAAAATTACAGAATCAACACCAGATGCGTCCAGGCCGGCTACACTCCCGGCAACGGAGAACCACGACAGATACCCATCATCCAGTCGACCACCTTCAAATACAACACGTCGGAGGATATGGGAAAACTCTTCGACCTTGAGGCACCGGGTTATTTCTATACCAGGCTTCAGAATCCCACAAACGATTATGTGGCAGCAAAGATAGCAGCGCTCGAAGGCGGCACCGCAGCAATACTTACCTCATCCGGTCAGGCTGCCAACTTCTTCGCCCTTTTCAACATCTGCGAATGCGGCAGCCATATCGTAGCCTCGAGCAGCATCTACGGCGGCACCTTCAACCTCATCAGCGTCACCATGGCAAAGATGGGCATCAGCACCACCTTCATCTCTCCCGACTGCAGCGCTGAAGAACTCGATGCCGCCTTCCGTCCGGAAACCAGGGCCGTATTCGGTGAAACTATAGCAAACCCCGCACTCACCGTTCTCGACATAGAAAAATTCGCCAAGGCAGCCCACGACCACGGGGTTCCGCTCATCGTGGACAACACCTTCCCTACTCCGGTGAACTGCAGGCCTATAGAATGGGGTGCCGACATCGTCACCCACTCCACGACCAAATATATGGACGGTCACGGAGCCGCAGTGGGCGGAGCAATCGTGGACAGCGGCAAATTCGACTGGATGGCCCACGCGGACAAGTTCCCGGGACTCTGCACCCCTGACGAGAGCTATCACGGCATCACCTACGCCGAGAAATTCGGCAAGGAAGGAGCCTTCATCACCAAGTGCACAAGCCAGCTCATGAGAGACCTCGGCAGCATACAGTCCCCTCAGCATGCCTTCATCCTCAACCTCGGCCTCGAGTCCCTCCATGTCAGGATGCCTCGCCACGTCGAGAACGGGCAGGCGGTCGCAGAATTCCTCGCGACCCAGCCACAGGTCGAAAGCGTCAGCTACCCGGGACTTCCGGGCGACAAATATCATGAGATTGCGAAGAAATACCTCCCTAACGGCGGCTGCGGCGTAGTCAGTTTCGTCATCAAAGGCGGACGCAAGGCAGCCGAAGCCTTCATGAAGGAACTCAAGCTCGCTGCCATCGAAACCCATGTGGCAGATGCCCGTACCTGCTGCCTAAACCCAGCGACCTCCACCCACCGCCAGATGACCGAGGAGCAGCTCGAAGCCGCCGGCATCCCTGCCGGCCTCGTCCGCATATCCTGCGGTCTCGAAGACAAGGCCGACCTCATTGCCGACCT